>NZ_CP163512.1:1553912-1864694 GCF_041075285.1 Providencia rettgeri
TAGAAAAGTCATCAGATAAGCCAGTTATGTCAGGCTTTCATGGGTTTTACAGTGTGGGAGGGATCGTTGGTGCAGGCACCATGAGCCTTATTTTGCTCTTAGGGGCATCTGCCACTTTAGCGTCTATTTTTATTTCAGTCATTGCATTGATTTTATTAATCATCAGTTATAGCGGCTTAATTACTTATGCAAACGCACCGACAGGCCCACTCATTGCTATTCCTAAAGGTATTGTGCTGGTCATTGGGATTGTTTGCTTTGCTGTTTTCCTTGCAGAAGGTGCTGTGCTTGACTGGGGAGCGGTATTCTTAATCGAACATCATCGACTAAAAGAAACTCTCGGTGGGTTAGGTTTCGCGGCATTCGCGACCACGATGACAATTGGCCGATTATTAGGTGATAAGATAGTCATCAAAGTTGGCTCTGCTCGAGTGGTCTTTTTAGGCGCAATACTGGCTTGCCTTGGTTTTGTGATTGCCGTTCTCTCCCCTTATTTGGCCCTTGCTATCGTTGGTTTTGCTTTAGTTGGCGCAGGTTCAGCGAATATCGTCCCTGTGATGTTTTCTGCCGTTGGTAAACAAAATACCATGCCTGAAGCTTTAGCTGTACCGGCAATATCAACATTAGGTTATTTAGGCATTTTAGCGGGTCCCGCTGCCATTGGTTTTGTGGCCTTCCAATTCACCTTAGCGACGGCACTTTTAATGATCTCTGCATTATTACTGGTTATTGCCTTTGTTACCCGTTTTATTCGCGTTTAATTTCAGCCTGTACATAAGGTTGCCATTTATTAGCAACCTTATGGTAATTCAGCAATTAGAGTTCGATAGTGCCACTAATACAGTTGATTACATCTCCGGCAATCCAGACTCCCTCTTCATCAGCCGTCACATACACTCGCCCTTCGCCATAAACGCACTGCCCTTGGCCAACGATATAGTGTTTTGGTAATTTCCCTTTCGCAATCAACCATTGAGCCACACCTGCGTTAAAGCTCCCTGTAACAGGGTCTTCCACTGAACTGGTGCCACAAAAAACTCTAACTTCAAGTTGCTTATCTTTACCATCAGGATAAATCGCACATAAACCAATATCAAAACCCTTCAGTTGAAAATAATCGGGTTTAATACTCAATAGCTTATCAACCGATTTAAGTTGGATCCCCATCCAACCAGGACCGTTATCAACCCAATTGCTATCAACAATATCATCCTCTGTGATCCCCAAGCCTTTCAATACCTTTGTTTTTTCATTTTGACCAATTTCGCCACTACGGATAAGCGGTGGAGCCTTAAATGCCAATCTGTTATCCACCATCTTGATGGTAATTAACCCTGCTTTACACTCTTGAGTTATCGTTGTTTTCTGTTGCTGCCCATAGGTTTGCTGCCAAACAAAACAACTCCCTAAAGTTGGGTGCCCCGCGAAAGGCAGTTCTCCTTCCACAGTAAAAATCCGCACTCGGTAATCCGCTTCTGGGGTTGTTGGCTGTAATAAAAAGACGGTTTCACTTAAGTTGGTCCATTTTGCGAACTTATTCATTTGTTCGTCTGTCAGGTTATCAGCCCCAACAACAACGGCTAAGGGATTACCATCCAGTTTACTGGCTGAAAAAACATTCACTTGCTCAAAAATATACTTCATTTTCCCTCTGACTTTGTGACTACATATATTCGCTATAGGAATAATAATGCTCTAAATAACAATATTTGTGTATATAAATGCAATAAAACATTAATATAGTGATTGTAAACGATACTCTTCACAGGTAACTCATGGATCCTACAGCAAAAAAGACCATTGTTATCGTGGCTCTGGCTTTGTTGTAGCAACTTAGTAGAGTATTTATCAAAAACAATTGTTTCATCACATTATTTCAACACCTAAAATGAAGCTACATTCTGTTTCTGTGAGTAAAATACTGTGCGCTGAAGATTACTTAAGTGACCGCCCAGAGCATAGCCTCATATGTATCGCACAAAACGCCCTAACAGTTATCAAAAATTCATTTATAGGTAGTCATAGGTTAAATCTTGAAAAAGCTTTCATCGGAATGAGACCTATGCCTAAAGATGAGATGCCAATTGTCGGAAAAGTTGCTGATTTCGAAGGTTTATATATTATCAGTATGCACGCTGCGATCACGCTAGCGCCGCTGATATGCCAATTGGCTCAAGATGAAATTTTGCATGGATCAGAACAAGCTGCCCTTGGCCCATATCGATTAACTCGTTTTGCATCAGGTAACTGACAAATGAATATTCCTTTGTACTACTTAAGACATTATCAATCGATTGAAAAAACGTTTTGGACATCTATTTGTGAACATAGTATCCAGATTGCACAACACACAATTTGCTATCTAACTCCCCTTAATTCACCCGCATTTAACTTCATTTATTTGCAGCCTGACTCAACCAGTCATGCTTTTATGCAGGCTCACAACCTATTTGTTTCGCAGAAGAAAAATCACACCTTAGTGATCCCTGAAGAAATGCTTCAACAGGTAGTGACTGAAGCCGAATCATTAGGGTATAAACGTGACAGCGTCACGACAGCAATGGCTCTGACCTTAGCAAAACAAAATAATGTTAAACTGCCTGATAACCAAGTCGATATCGTATTAGCGAATCACGATTTGTCTTTATGGGCAAAACCGCTTGTTTCCGCCTTTTACCTATCTGAAGAGCACGATCAGGTTATTAAGGAATATGTACGTTATCATGAAGATGCATTGCAACAAGGTGCACCACAATTTCACCTTGTATTACTTGTCAACGGCGAACCTGCGACTTCAATGACAGTAACAATTGAAGGTACTCTCGCCCGCTTTGATGATATTGGTACCGAACCAAGGTATCAAGGCAATGGCTACGCCTCTCAACTGATTGCTTATGCGTTAGCATTTTGCCGCCAGCAAGGAGTGGAACACTGTTTCCTAGATGCCTCAGAGGCAGGGTTTGACCTGTATAAAAAATTTGGTTTTGAGCCATTATTCCGTTATATCAACTATGTCTGGTGTAAATAATCTACGTTTCTGGCGTTATTTACGCGATACTCCTGAATTGGAACCTTTGATCGTACTGTGGTTCCTTCAGGGGTGGCCTTCCCAATATGGCTCGGATTATCATTAGCATTAAGCCAACTTTTCCATCTATTTATCGCAAATATATCTGACGTCTACATGTATGAAAATTAATATTATTGGTACCAGCGGCAGCGGTAAAAGCACCCTTTGCCAACAACTTGCATCATTATTAGATGTTCCCGCTATCGAATTGGATAGCCTGTATTGGTTAGCTGACTGGCAAGGCTCTTCAGATGATGCACTTAACCGTAAGCTTAGCGCTGCATTGGAACAGGCGACATCGGGGTGGGTGCTTGATGGGAACTACACTCGAACTCAACCCATTAAATGGAAAGATGTCGATATGGTGATTTGGCTTGACTACTCCTTACCCCGAACGCTTTACCAGTCTATCAGACGCACAGTATCACGTATTCGTTCAGGGGAAGAACTGTGGAAAAATACAGGTAATAAAGAGTGTTGGAAAAATGCTTTTTTCAGCCGGGACTCGATTATTTTGTGGCTTTTAAAAACATACTACCCAAATAAGGCAAGAAACCTAAAACATATGGCAAATATCAACTTACGCCATATTCAGTTTGTTCGGCTTACATCACCAAAGGAAACCACCTTGTTTTTACAACAGATGAAGGCACAAATTCAAGGTGGCTAAATAGGCTTGCTCGAGTGCAAGGAATCATCTCGGTAGTCATAATAACAACTACCGAGATAGAATAACGGCATGATTAAATTTCATCACATGCCGTTTTCAACATCGCTGTTTGTTGGAATTTTTCAATGCCTAACTCAATTAAGCGGCTAATTAACTGCTGATAGGTCATGCCACCTTGCTGCCACAGTTTCGGGTACATACTGATATTGGTAAAACCTGGCAATGTGTTGATTTCATTGATAATGACATCATTAGTTTCCGTTAAAAAAACATCCACACGGGACATACCGCTACAATTTAATGCACGATATGCTGATAATGCAATCCCACGAATTTTATCACTCACAGCTTCATCTAACTGAGCAGGAACGACCACAGAAGCTCCATTTTCATCAATATACTTGGTGTGATACGCATAAAAACTATCGTGTAAAACAATTTCACCACAAGGACTGGCTAGCGGTTCTTCATTACCTAAGACGGCACACTCGATTTCACGCCCTTTTACTGCACTTTCAATAAGTACTTTGGTATCAAATAAAAATGCAAAATCCAGCGCTGCTTCAAACTCTGCTACACTATTGACTTTGTTGATCCCTACTGATGAACCTTGATTTGCAGGCTTGATGAACAAGGGCAGACCTAACTGTGCGACTGTCCCTTGATATTCGATTGTTGCACGTTCATTTTTGAGCACGGTAATAAAGGGGGCAATATTTAAACCCGCATCTCTGAGTAATCTTTTAGTCACGTCTTTATCCATACAGGCGGACGAACCTAATACACCCGGTCCGACAAATGGCAAATTCGCCATGCGTAACAGCCCCTGTAATGACCCATCCTCTCCTAAGTTACCGTGAACAATAGGGAAAATAACATCAATTTGCGGTAGTGGCTTTGCATCTTCAAGGGAGATAAATTGCTCACGAGTTCTTCCTGGAACCAGTGCGATGCTGCGTTTGGGTGTATTTAATGCGATGCGAGATGGATCATTACCATGGAGAAGAAAATCGGCTTCATTGTATTCATGCCATTGACCTTCTTTATTGATCCCTAAAAGGCACACATCAAATTTATCACGATCGAGACCATTAATAATATTTTTAGCAGATTGCAGAGAAACTTCATGCTCTGTCGATTTTCCACCAAAAATTACACCTACCCGTATTTTGCTCATTTATCTGCTCCAACATAAGACACCAAACCTAGCAGAGAAATATAGCACGCACGGGAAAAGTTATGGCATAAATTCTTTGTTTTACAGTGAAGTTCGCTGCATTAATGAGCAATTATTCGTTTTTTGATGGAATGGCTGTCAGTAATTAATACTATCAATACTAATTCAATAAACCAATTCACAATTGACCCTGATTAACCTCCCGATAATATTCATTTGCCATCTTTGCCAGTTCAATAACATCTTTGGGGATATTTAAGTTCACCAACTGTTGAAAAGTTACCCAGTAAAATGGCGAAAAAGGCGGCTTTTCTGGTGAAGTTAATTCACATAAATACACCATATCAATATGCCAATGGTCACCCTTTTTCTTATCCACAATAAACTCTTTAAGAATGGCCATTGGCAACGGCAAAGATTGTGTATGAGAGGAGTCAGAGACCTGAGCTTTAAAAGGATATCCACAACTGATAATTTTACAATCTAACCCTGTTTCCTCTAACACTTCACGGTACAATGCCTCTTGTGGCTCTTCATTTTCTTCAATATGCCCCCCAGGCGGTAACCAAAAACCAAGCTTAGGGTGCTCATGGAGTAAGAACTCGCCCTTTGCGTTACGGATCATTGCCGTGGCTGTAAAATGTTTAACCTCTTCATTCATTTAATAGCAACCTTTTTAATGCTTAACAACGTGGGGCTTTCCAATCATATGGCATAAGTTCAGCAAGAGTCACTTGGGTATTGTCATCAACGCCAACAACGGTTGCTTTATTTTTATCAGATAGTTGGCTAAGTAGCTCACGGCAGCGACCACAAGGTGGTACAACACAACCTGATGCATCAACCGCAACAATCGCCTTTATCACTGAACGCCCTTCTTTAAGCATATCTGCAACGGCTGCATGTTCTGCGCAAAAACCCAATGAGCAAGCCGAGTCGATGCTCACACCACTATAAATTTTACCATCAACGGTTTCTAATGCGGCAGCAACATGCCCACTCTCTATATAGCCATTAAAAGTCGCTGGTTTTGCATATTGTTTCGCAACGTCGATAAGGTGTTTTAACATCATTCTTCTCTCTTCATTTTAAATGAATCATTTAGCGCTATTACAGCCCGTTATTGCTTTGCTACTTTCAGTTTGGCTGCTCAATGAAACCGTTAATGCCTTTATGATTGCATCAACCTGTGGCATTTTTCTAAGTTGCAGTTTCAAAAAAATTTATCCATAAGCATTAACGATACTCCATAGGCACGCAAAGCGCGATCACGATAATTATTTACTTTATTATTAATCGTCATATATAAATTGAATAGGAGCAGTCGATGCGCTTTTCTTTCGAAGATCACAAACAACAGGTTATGTACTTTAATGAAGGTGATCCACTTGAAAATCCTTGGGTAAAAGGAAAGCCCACGCCTTGCCAAATTCAGGTTGTACCTTATGATCGGCGATGGGAAACAGTTTATCAACAGCAACAAAAACAAATTTATGAGGCCCTACAAGATAACGCACTAAACATTGTCCATGTTGGCTCGACAGCCATTCCAGACTTAGCAGCTAAGCCTGTTATTGATATTGACCTTATCGTGGTCGATCCCGCGGATGAAAAAAGTTATGTACCCGCCCTCGAAAAGCTTGGGTTTGAACTGACTGTACGAGAACCCTCTTGGTATCAGCATCGCATGCTGAAATTACAGAATCCTAATGTTAACTTGCACATCTTTGCACCAAATTGTCCTGAGCATCTACGCCATTTACTATTTCGTAACTGGTTAATTGCCCATCCCGAAGATAGAGCAAGATATGCCAGCGCTAAATTCGCTGCGGTAGTCAATGCCAACTATGTCAAAGAGTATAATGATAATAAAAATGCTGTTATCAGAGATATTTATCGTCGAATTTTCACGCAACTAGATACACTTCTACCTAATTTACTTTTATGTGAGAACTAAAAATATGCGTTTTGTGATTGTAACTGAGCAAGACACGCTATTAATTGATCAAATTAGCCATGCATTAAACCAAGAATGGGCTAACTTATCCCCATGGGCAGACACTGTACAGATCAAACAAAGGTTGCTAAAGCGAAGCCAAGCGGCTAATCCGCAAATTCTGTCTTGTTTTGTGGATAATAATGAGCAGCTACTGGCAACCGCCAGCACGATTTTTCATGAACTTCCTGATGTTCAACAGGCAACTTGGTGGCTCGGTGAGGTTTTAACTGTGCCATCAGCCCGAGGAAAAAGGATTGGCAGCCAGCTTATTGAGGCGCTTTATCAGTACTATAGGCAATTCACAAACGAAAGTCTTTACCTATACACCCCTGATATGCAAGCACTTTATCGAAAAATGGGGTGGCAAGATGTGGAGCAGCGAGAAGTGAATGATGAGCTTGTTACGGTTATGAAGCGTTAAAATGGTATTATTAATAGATAAAAAAATAGCCAGCAATTCACTGGCTATTTCATGTTTAATTCCGTTATCTTTTAGGCTGTTAACGCTAATTTAGCGCCAAACATTAAGAATACAGCCCCAATACAACTATTGGAGAACTTTGATAGTTTCTTATTGTGTTTTACCATATTTGTCACGGCAACGGCACCGAAGATCAGTAGTGATAAATAAATCATACTGCAGGTTTCTAAAATCACACCAAGAATAAAAAATGGCACCCCTGCACTGGGATAAGCAGGATCGATAAACTGTATAAAAAATGACACATAGAAAATAATCATTTTAGGATTTAGTAGGCTTAAAAACACCGCTTTTTTATAGGTTCCTTTCGTTTCTAAAATAATAGTTTCAACATCATGGGCTCCCTCTTTTTTGTGTAATACGCTATAAAGCGTTTTTATTCCTAAATAAAATAAATAAGCTGCACCCGCGTATTTAATCACACTAAAAAAGATTGGCGATGTTTTGACTAATGAAGCAACACCTAAAAAAGACAGGAATATCAATATCGCATCTCCTGTAAATACACCTAGCGCTGCTTTATAACCATTTTTCACACCATATTTTGCACTACTAGTTAAAACAAATAAAGAATTAGGGCCTGGTACCAATGTAATAAAAATCACACCGATAAGATAAGTCCATAAGTTTGTAATACCGAGATTTTCAAGCATAGGAAACCCGCTAACTCAATAAAAGTTATAACAAAAAATTCACATTACTTTCTGATAGTGATTATGATACAGGTTTTATTTTTTTATAAAAGATATCACTAGACACAATGCCAATATACAGATGAAACAACCAATAATTAATCAAAAGATAGGATATATAACAACTTGATAGTTAGCATTCTGGAATTTTAATTCAACTACCATCATCAAATTAGAACCAAACCATAAACACATTAATTGTTAGCATTATATGCTGATAAATACATTTTAAATAGACTTATATGAATGTTTACCCTTTATGATGTTGCTAGGGGCTGTTTATCTTTGCTGCTGATTTTTACTGCTAAAAAAGGTTGAGAGATAACTAAAAAAATAGGGAAATATATCCGTCGTGCTAACTGACAACGATTTGAATCAAATATTGTCCCTAAACGCGGCCCTACGGGTTCGATTAAAGCACGTTTCACTCATTTAACGCTGTGTTGAGAGGCTCTTGCCGAGTTCACAAGGCGGCGAACCTCTCACCTTGCCTAAAATGGCTTTAATTCGAATTAAAATTGACCATCAAAGATAAACAGCCCTAGTGATCTGATTCTCATTTCGCGCTATAACATCGGAATGATTAATTTCAGCAACAATTCAATCAAGAGTCATCGTAATTTTTTTTAAACAATATTAGAAATGGTTTAAACTCACATTTAATTAACAAATCTTGGGTAATTAAAACTGTGAATATTTTATATTTAATCAGTTTTTAGGGATCTTATGGAAAGTGCTCACTATTTTCATTTACAAGAGCTCAATGGCCTTGAAATGATAAAAGCTCGGTATCACCAACAAAAATTCTCTCGTCATAGCCACGAAGGGTTCTGTATTGGTGTGATTGAAGAAGGTGCCCAGCAATTCTTTCGCACAGGCGAAAACCATTATGCACCAAAAGGTGATATTATTTTAGTCAATGCCGATGAAATCCATACAGGATCCTCTGCAATGGAAAATGGTTGGTCATACCAAGCAATCTATCCGACCCCGGACATATTCTCTCAACTCACCACTGGCTTGAAACTGGAAAATCAAGGGGTAGTCCCTTGGTTTCCTGTCGCAGTGGTGCATGATCCTGGGCTTGCTGCTCAACTACGGTTATTATTCAGCCTGCTGTTACAACCTAGTAATCTATTACTCAAAGAAACTTTATTGCTCTCCACATTAAGTTGGTTAACACTACGTTATAACCGGACTAAAACTGAGTTAACTAAAATTCCCCCCGCCAAACAGCGTATAGAACAAATTTGCGAATTAATGATAGAGACTTGTGAGCAAGACCACTCATTAGCTGAACTTGCCCAAATCGCGGGAGTCAGCCAATGGCATTTTTTACGGCAATTTAAACTCCACACGGGCGCAACGCCTCATGTTTTTTTGGTTCAAGCTCGCTTGCATAAAGCCAAAAAACTGTTGTTAGCAGGAAATTCCCCTGCCGATGTTTCAAACTTATGTGGTTTTTCTGACCAAAGCCATTTTACGCGGCACTTTAAGCAATCATTAGGTGTCACTCCAGGTAATTTTGTTCGCCATCAAATAATATAAAGAGCAATTTTATTCTATCTGCCGCCAATTCATATCCTTAATATGATTTAACAGATTACAGGCTCATGATTTAAATAGGTATTCGTTAACATGGATTCAAAGCAAAATCGCCACTGGCAAAAAGCCATGATGGATGGCGCCGTTCATTCAGCCCCCCTTAATCTCGCGGTGATCCCTTGGGGAGTATTAGCAGGTTCAATGGCCGTAGAGACCGGATTAGATTTTTGGCAAAGTGTTGCAATGTCTGCCATGGTTTTTGCTGGTGCGGCACAATTAGTTACCCTTGGCCTACTCAATTCAGGCACAGGTTTTATCACGATAGTTATTTCTGTATTCTTTATCACATCGCAACATTTACTGTATGGACTTACATTACGTCCCCAAGTTAAGGATTTCACGACACCTCAGCGACTCAGCATTGGCTTTCTTCTAACCGATGAACTCTTTGCCATCAGTGCAGCAAAACGCCAAAGCTTAAGTTTTCCATACTTATTTGGTGCGGGGTTCAGCTTTTACCTTGTTTGGCTGATTACCAGCCTATGTGGCATTGCGATGGCAAATATTGTGGGTGATTTAAGCCGCTTACACCTCGATTTCTCCGTTGTCGCGACTTTGCTGGCCATCGTTGTGCCTTTAACGAAAAAGATCAGCACCTTGTGTGGTGTGATTTTCTCTCTTGTCGTCGCCATTGCCCTATCTATGTACGCCATCAGTAGTGCTATCGTCATTGCTGGCGTGGGGGGAATGTTTGTATCTGTTATCGTTTCACGTGTACTAAAGGAAGAAAAATGATTTGGCTTTTAATTATCACGTTAACTGCGGTTATCTTTACCCTGCGTTATGTCTTTTTAATTCCTCAACTACCGATCAGGCTACCGTTGATTATCCGTCAAGCATTAGGCTATTCCGCTCCTTGCTTATTAACCGCCATTTGTGCACCTGTTATTTTATTAGAAAATCATGAGGTTAGAAATTTTCCTGATAACCCCTATTTGTGGGGGGCGCTATTCTGTGTCGTCGTCGCATCGATACTTAAAAACATGCTATTAACCGTAGGTCTAACCCTAGTATTTTTTTATTCATTGATTTATTTTATGGGCTAATGTTATACAACTCGGATAAAGTCAAGTTGCAACACTTTGCTTTATCCCGCGAATCCCGCATAATAGGTTACTTCGTCGCAATACAATCCTATTCAATTACTCCCTTTCTTAATGGAAGTCAGTGATCCATTGGCTTTTTGATTGCGCCAAATAATTTTGTAAATAATGGATAACACCAAATCATGCTTAATAATTATGTTTTACGCAGTGTTCGCTATATGTTGGACTTGAGCGATGCTCAAATGGTTAAAATCGTAAAACTGGCAGATTTAGCAGTGACGAAAGAAGAAATGGTGTGCTGGCTAAAAAAAGAGAGTGAACCTGAATATGTTGAATGCAACGATAATGTAACCGCACACTTTCTAAACGGCTTAATTTACCATCGCCGTGGTAAAGATGAAAATCGCCCTGCACCACAAATTGAAAGCCGCCTCAATAACAATATTATTCTCAAAAAATTGCGTGTGGCTTTTGAATTAAAAGATACTGACATGATTGAGATCTACCAATTAGCCGATTTCCGGGTTTCAAAACCTGAACTCAATGCGATTTTCCGCAAACCGGGACATAAAAACTACCGTGAATGTGGGGATCAGCTCCTGCGTTATTTCCTCAAAGGGTTAACTACCCGATTTCGTGGTGATAAATAACCTGTCATTTTTACTCAATTCTGGCATTTATCGAAAAAGCGCTAACTGCCAGATAATCCTTTGTTATTTTTTTGTATTCACCTTAATCAACCCCCGCTCATTTCTCCGCTAAATATTTTGCAGTAAGTAGTTTAAAAAAAGCTCAATTTTCGGTGATAACGCACTTCGACTCGCGTACACCGCTCTTAGTTCTATCGGTGCAGGTTTTACATCCGTCAACTGGATAACGTCAAGCTCACCTGAGGTAATTTGTTTATGGCAAGCTTCTAACGACAAAATAGCAAAACCAACACCATTAACCGCAGCTGCGTGAGCAAGTACCCCGCTATTTACCCGATATGGGCTATTTATCATCACATTACGTTGCTTACCTTGATGATCAATAAAAATCCATGGTTGCCCCTGCAAAGCACTAAGACTTGAAATACAAGGTCGTTTTGCTAAATCAGCCGCTGTTTGAGGTCGACCAACTTCATCAATAAGCTTAGGAGATGCCACAACCACACTTTGCCATGATTTAACTAGTCGTGAATGATAACTACTGTCCTCTTGCATACCTCGTTGAAAAGTAAGTAATAAATCAATTTCATCACTGATAACATCAAGAGGCATTAATTGAGTATCGCAATGGATATGCAGTTGTGGATGTAATAAAGCAAACTTTGCTAATAAGTCGGCTAATAATACGCTACCCGCTTCACTTGGAATGGTCAGACGTAACGTGCCTGTTACCGCCTGAGGATAACTGATTTGCTGAACAAGATCATCCAGTTCTCGGATCAACGTTTGGCTTTGTTCAAACAGAATATTACCCGATTCCGTTAAACGCATTTGCCTTGTAGTCCGTTCAATTAAACGACAATTTAACTGTTCTTCTAATTGTTTAATTTGGCGACTAACATTGGATGATGGCATTGAAAGCTGCTTTGCCGCATTAATAAAGTTCCCTTGCGTTGCGACCGCAATAAAAACCTTTAATAAATTTAGGTCAACCACCCTGCACACTTCCTTTTCATTCAACATGATTGACCTAAACTAATAACATTAGCAGTAACCAAATGCCATGATTTTTTGGTAACGTTCTGATAATAAAGTCTCTGTATCGAGTTGGGTTAGCGTAGCTAAGTCGACTAACAACTGCTGTTTTATATTTTTAGCTGCTAACTGATAGTCCCGATGCGCCCCCCCGAGTGGTTCAGGTATAATCGTATCGATAATACCTAACTCTTTAAGTCTAGATGCTGTCATTCCCATAACTTCAGCGGCAACTTGTGCTTTTTGCGCGTCTTTCCATAAAATGGATGCACATCCTTCAGGGGAAATCGCAGCATACGTGCTATATTCAAGCATATTAATGCGATCACCGACACCGATCCCAAGTGCACCGCCAGAACAACCTTCACCGGTGACAACACAAATAATGGGTGTTTTTAAGCGGGACATTTCTAACACGTTTTTTGCGATAGCTTCAGCCTGCCCTCGCTCTTCTGCTCCCACACCTGGGTATGCTCCTGCTGAATCAATCAAGGCAATGACAGGTAACCGAAAACGTTCAGCCATTTGCATTAAACGCAGGGCTTTACGATAGCCTTCAGGGGATGGCATGCCAAAGTTACGCATCACTTTTTCTTGTGTTGTTCGCCCTTTTTGTTGCCCTACAACCATGACAGGTCGCCCCGCAATACGCGCTAAACCTCCAACCATCGCTTTATCGTCAGCATAGGCACGATCCCCCGCTAGCTCCTGAAACTCTGTAAAAATTAACGGAATATAATCAAGAGGATAAGGCCTTTGTGGGTGCCTTGCCAACTGGACAATTTCCCATGCGCCAAGGGAAGCAAAAATTGTTTTCGTCAATGAGTAGCACTTGTTTTCTAAGAGCTTAATTTCTTCTTCAAGGTTAATTTCACTGGGATGCCCCTTTTGCTTAAACGCCACTAATGCGGCAATTTTTTCATTCAGTTCAACAATGGGTTTTTCAAAAGCAAGAAAATGAGTAGACATACAAACCTTAAAATTATTCAGTCAATTTTAAGAGTGTAACTGGCAGTGTTATCCCACTCTATAATTGAAAATGGGATTTATTAATATCAAAATTGGGATAATAGTCAGAATTGTTTATTTTTAATGCGCTTTAACTTTAAGCTAGTATGCATAATCTTTTGAAAATTAGGGCATAAAATATGATTTTTCTCTGGGCAATTAGCGATATGAATAATGCCATCTTTTGATGCCGCTAAATTTTGAGTCGTTGTCTCAATCTGTTCCGCTTTTGCTATCAAACTCGCCCATTCAATATTTGGTCCATCTTGATGATTAAGCATGGTTGTAATTTCATCAAGTGAAAATTTGACCTGCTGCCCTAAACTTATCCATAACAAACGGGTTATCACATCTTTACCATGATAAATACGCTTTAAGTCTTTGCGCCCGATGGGCTTAATTAGCCCCTTTTCTTCATAATAGCGTCGTGTCGAGGTCACTAAACCTGATAATTGACTCACTTACGAAATATCTAATTCATCATGCATAGAAGGATAACCCGTTGAGATTATGACGCTGTAGGCGTTAGTTTCTGCTTTAACAGAACAGTAATATTTCCGTTCATAAAGATCTCACGATCAACAACATAACCTAACTTTTCAGCAACCCGTAATGACGGTAAATTTCTCGGTTCAATAAAACAGATGGTTTGCTGAAACTTGTCTTGTGATTTTAGCCAAGCTAGCCCCCCTTGCATCGCTTCTGTGGCATAGCCTTGACCTTGGAATTCAGGCGCAATTACCCAGCCCGCTTCAGGTATCCCCTTGACTTTTGGCTCAACCATACGATGAAAATCTGCAAACCCCAGATCACCGATATACTGCCCAGTCACTTTTTCCCTTACAGCCCAATAACCAAAACCCAGTAGTGGCCACAATCCACCATAGGCTAACATTCTCATCCATGATTCGCGTTCTGTCGACGGCACGCCACCAATATGACGCACCACGGATTCTGTTGCCCATAATTTGGTTAACGCAGGAAAATCACTGGCTTGGTGTTTCGATAAAATCAGTCTTTCTGTTTCGATTTCAGGTATTAAATCCATAGATTGCTTCTCCTTGCTATCTAAATGGGGGTTCATCAAAGGTTCTTAACTTGCGAGAATGGAGTTTATCACCCTCTTGACGTAGTAAATCAATAGCGCGAATACCGATTTGTAGGTGTTCTGAAATAGCCCCTTCATAAAAACTGTTCGCTTGGCCAGGTAATTTTATTTCCCCATGTAACGGTTTATCCGACACACACAAAAGCGTGCCATAAGGGACTCTAAACCGATAACCTTGCGCCGCAATGGTCGCGCTTTCCATATCCACGGCAACGGCACGACTTAAGCTAAAGCGCCTTGCAGTAGCAAAGAAACGCAATTCCCAGTTTCTATCATCTGTGGTCACCACCGTTCCAGTACGTAAACGCTGCTTAACCAATTCGCCCGGCATATTACTCACTTGTTTGGTCGCATCATAAAGTGCCCGTTGCACTTCTGCGATACTTGGAATAGGAATATCTGGTGGTAATACATCATCCAAAATATGATCATCGCGCAAATATGCATGAGCCAAAACGTAATCGCCAATTTTCTGGCTTTCCCTTAAACCACCGCAATGACCGATCATTAACCATGTATGAGGCCTTAAAACCGCTAAATGATCACAGATGTTTTTGGCATTTGATGGGCCAACACCAATATTCACTAATGTTATTCCGGCGCCATCTCGTGCTATCAGATGATAGGCAGGCATTTGGAATTTTTTCCATGTCATATCTGAAATGGCAATTTGCGGATCCGCATTTTCATCCGTGAGATAGTTATAACCTACACATGACAGCGCAATATAACGGCTGTCAGGGTCGCGAATTTGTTCGCAAGCCCAACTAACAAACTCATCCACATAGCGATTATAATTGGTGAATAAAACATAGGGTTGCACATGTTCAGGCGGCGTACCAGTATAATGTTTAAGGCGCGCAAGTGAAAAGTCTACTCGTAATGCATCGAAATGTGATAATGGCATTTCATCGGAAACAGTATATAAACCATCCGTAATATCATCACTAATATGCGACAAATCTGTAATAGGAAAATGAGCCGCAAGACTGCTACTCATACTCCTATCAAGCACTAAATCAGAGCCGTCAATCACAAATGGATACGGAATTTCCGTTTTAGATGGGCGAACGCTAAA
Source organism: Providencia rettgeri (assembly GCF_041075285.1). Classification (NCBI taxonomy): domain Bacteria; kingdom Pseudomonadati; phylum Pseudomonadota; class Gammaproteobacteria; order Enterobacterales; family Morganellaceae; genus Providencia; species Providencia rettgeri. Next base: position 1,569,532 of record NZ_CP163512.1, read on the forward strand.
AGAGACCTCATAGTCTTGTTGTAAAATAGAAAGTTGTTCCGTTAAATAGCTGCGAAATAACTCTGGTTGAGTCACTGTGATGGAATAATCCCCTTTTTTTACAAAACGCGCATAGGCACGCGTTTTTTCACAATGATCAATTTTCCCTTCCCATGTGACACAAAGTTCAGGATACGCAAACAACCCATTTTCTCGTTGGTCTGCATCTGGTATCTGCCCTTCTGTAACATAAATCGCAATGGCATCTCTTAATGATTGAATGGCATTTGAATATAACAACGAAAGTTTATCCAAAACAGCTTCAATAGATAAGTTTTCATTTTTCTGACATTTTTCCAAAGACACACACAGCTCCTAATCAGATGAAGTAATCCCCCCGATAACATAGAGTATCAATGTGACAGTTGCAAAACATATCACCATTAATGCATCACGAATGATAAAACAATAGGCAAGGTAAATACGGCAATAATGGTTTGTAATGTGATAATCCCAGCCATTAATTGGCTATCACCATTAAGTTGGCGCGTTAAGATATAAGCCGTTGGCGCGGTTGGTATAGCAAAAAATATCACTAATAACACCGCCTCTAAATCAGGTAGCGAAAATAACTTTGCTGTAAGCACCGCTAATATTGGCATGGCAAGCAAGCGTAATAAAGTTGACAACATTATAGGCTTAAACTCTTTACGCAGTGTCGCTGTTTGTAAAGCAGCACCAATACAAATCAACCCTAAAGGTAGACTTGCTGCGGCTAATAACTTCAATAATTGTTCAGAACCAAAAGGTAGTCCTACTGGCGATATATTTAATAAAACTCCGACAACACAAGAAATAATGAGGGGATTTTTAACGATGGGTAATAAAAGTTGTTTTACTGAAACTTTTTTACCTGAAGATAATGCGAGCACTGCAATCACATTACAACTTGGCACTAAAATAGCCATAATCACGGCAGCAATAGCAATCCCCTCTTTGCCAAATAAATCGGCTACAATTGCCAAACCTAAGTAGGTATTAAAACGCGTGATCCCTTGAATATGCGCCCCAAATCTCGGGATGGTTATTTTGAATAAATATTTACTTAGCAGCACCAACAATGAACTTACTAATAAAATGCAGAGGATCGCACTACCTAAATAAGGTAACTTGGGATTATCTAATGGCGCGTTCCCTAAGCTATTAATTAATAATGCAGGAAATAAAATAAAATAGTTTAATTTTTCCGCACCAGGCCAAAAGTCTGCTGATAATAATGTCGTTCGCCGTAATACAAACCCCATCGCAATAAGCGCAAATAATGGCCACAAAACCAGTAAAATCTTATCCATGGTATTTTAGTTTTTTATCAATACATTAGAAGTCGATAACAAAACAGTCTAACGTTAATTTTTTGTAGCAGATAGGTAAAAAAAGCTCTCGCAGCGATAGCGTATGCGTTTTATGATTGGTTTAACAAAAAGCGAACTAAAATAGACTTTTAATCTGTTATTTTTGGTTATTTTTTAATCCCATTTAGCTGTGAAAATCAGCAATAAGGATAAACAGCCCGACCAACAATAGCAGAAAGTTAAATTATCTCGCCTTAATGTTTAAATATCATTTGCCTGCTTTAATAATTTTATGTATTTTTATTCACTATAAATGCATAATTAAAGAGGTTTAAAATGTTTAAGAAACTTGTTTTTGCTGGTTGTTTAACACTGGCGGCTCTCTCAGGGAATGTTTACGCAAAAGACAGTTATACTGTGGGTGCCGGTGGAACATACCGTCCGTTTGAATTTGAAAATAGTCAAAAACAACTCGAAGGTTTTGATATTGATATTATTAAAGCCATCGCAGATGCGGAAGGTTTTGATGTCAAACTGGTTAACACTCCATGGGAAGGTATTTTTGCCACTTTATCCTCAGGAGATAGGGATATTTTGATTTCCGGTATCACCATTACCGATAAACGTAAAAATATGGTCGACTTTTCAACCCCCTATTTCCCTGCTGAACAAGCGATTGTGATCAGTGAATCATCAACAGTGACCGATTTAAATAGCTTAAAAGATTTGAATGTTGGCGTCGTAAATTCCAGCACAGGGGATATTGTGGTATCCGATGTTATGGGTAAAAACAGCACATCGATTAAACGTTTCGATAACACCCCGCTGTTATTACAAGAACTGTATGAAGACGGTATTGATGCCGCCGTAGGTGATGTTGGTGTTATTAAATACTACATTAAGACTCACCCAGAGAAAAAATTTAAGTTAATTTATGACAACCATTTTGAAAAACAATATTTCGGTATTGCGGTTGCTAAAGGTAATAGTGAATTACAACAAAAAATCAATAATGGCCTTAATACTATCATTGAAAACGGTACTTATAATCAAATCTACCAAAAATGGTTTGATGAAAATGTTCCTCAATTACCAAAACAATAGTTTTATTTAATTTAAAGCCATCTTTAGATGGCTTTTTCTCGTTATAAATCAGGGTGAAATTAAGATGTCTGCGTTTCGTTGGGAAATAATTGAAGAATACGCCCCGCTATTTGCTGAAGGCGCATTAATGACCATCAAGGCCACCATTATTTGCGTTATTTTAGGTTCTTTATGGGGACTCACGCTTGGCTTGGGGAGAACGGCCAAAGCGGAACAAGGGATTTGGAAACCCATTTTACATTATTTTGTGCAATGGCCTGTTCGTTTCTACGTCAGTGCCTTTCGTGGTACGCCACTATTTGTTCAAATAATGGTTGTCCATTTTGCATTAGTGCCATTGTTTATTAACCCACGGGATGGATTGCTTGTCACATCTGGGTTGATGTCCATTGATACGGCCAAAATGCTTCGTTCAGACTATGGCGCATTTTTATCCTGCATTATTGCTATTACTTTAAATTCAGGTGCTTATGTTTCGGAAATTTTCCGTGCTGGTATACAATCCATTGATAAAGGCCAAATGGAAGCCTCTCGTGCACTTGGAATGAGCTGGGCGAAAACAATGCGCAAAGTTATCCTTCCTCAAGCCTTCCGTCGAATTTTACCACCCTTAGGTAATAACGCGATTGCCATTGTCAAAGATTCATCACTTGCCTCAGCCATTGGTTTAGCCGATCTAGCCTATGCGGCGCGGACAGTTTCTGGCGCTTACGCGACATACTGGGAACCCTACTTAACAATATCAATTATTTATTGGATGCTGACATTTATACTGGCTCAGTTAGTACAATATATGGAAAGAAGGTTGGGCAGAAGTGATTTACGTTAATGATTTACAAAAGAAATTTGGTGAAACCCATGTATTACGTGGCATTTCGTGTGAAATTCAGCCACAAGAGGTTATCTGTGTTATTGGCCCTTCCGGTTCAGGTAAAAGTACATTTTTACGTTGCTTAAATGCACTAGAACGCCCTGATGGTGGTGAAATCAGGGTTAACGGTTTTGATGTTCATGACCCCAAAACCGATTTAAATAAAATGCGTGAAAACGTTGGAATGGTTTTTCAGCGTTTTAATTTATTTCCACATATGACGGTGCTTGAAAACTTAATGATGGCCCCTACCTTAGTTAAGGGACTCAAAAAAGAACAAGCACTAAAGCAAGCTGAACAGCTTTTAATCAAAGTCGGTTTATTAGATAAAATTGATGCATGGCCAGCAAGCCTCTCTGGTGGTCAGCAACAACGGGTTGCTATTGCACGCGCCTTAGCGATGCAACCTTCCATTTTATTATTTGATGAACCCACGTCGGCGCTGGATCCTGAGTTAGTTGGCGAAGTATTGTCTGTGATGAAAACACTGGCAACAGAAGGTATGACCATGGTTATCGTAACCCATGAAATGGGCTTTGCCCGTGAAGTTGCTGATCGCGTTATGTTTATCGACCAAGGTATTATTCAAGAAGAAGGCACGCCTGAACAGCTTTTTTCCGCACCGAAAAATCCACGTACGGCAGCGTTTTTAAGTAAAGTCCTCTAGTTAATTAGCCTGCTTATCACCATAAGCAGGCTATTCTGATAGTCTCATTGCATTTTACTTCGTATGCTACTAATTAAATTATTATTTAATTAAGCTTAATGTATGGATATTAAAAGCCTTTGTAAGCAATATCGTTCTGGGAAAAAATTCAAATATGTTTTTTTCTGGGGGCATCAAACCAAACAAAATCAAATCACTAAAAGCTGCTTTAGCCAATGGTACCCTTCCCCTTTTATTGTTGATGGGCACCGCTTTGCAAGTGCAGAGCATTTTATGATGGCGGAAAAAGCGCGCTTATTTGGTGATATTGAAACGCTAGAAAAAATAATTCATGCGCCAAACCCTGGTGCTGCAAAAGCCTTTGGCCGAGAAGTACGTGGATTTAAACAAGATATTTGGGATGAAAACCGATTTTCCATCGTTGTTGCGGCAAATTTAGCTAAATTTAGCCAAAATGAACAACTTAAAGCCTTTTTGTTGGCCACCAATGAGCGCATATTAGTTGAAGCCAGTCCAGTAGATAAAATATGGGGAATTGGTCTTGCTGAAGATACAGAAAATATTGAGAACCCTTTAACTTGGAAAGGTTTGAACCTTTTAGGCTTTGCGCTAATGGACGTTCGTTGCCAACTGGCAAATTAATGCTATTTTCCTTGCATTTAATCCCATGAAGATAAAAACCCGTTGTTGCTTAACAACGGGCCAGCCAGTCATTCACTGAAATGTAGGATATGCTACTGCTTTTATTACAATGGCATTCTATATTCAATCACCCCCGGTTTTTCTGCTACCCAATTATACAATTTTTGACCACGTAAATTGGTTTCTTGTGTGTGCCAATATAAGCGACCACATTGTTTATCTTGTGCCTGACCCTGAACAAACTCAATGAGTTGCTTCCCCACATGTCGCCCTCTCATTTCAGGCGTAACATATAAATCTTCTAAATAGCAAAAGTCATTTTTAGCCCATGTTGAACGGTGGAATACATAATTAACAAAGCCAACCACTTTGCCACCGTCAAGTGCGACCGCACAATACATGGGCTCATTCACATCAAAAAAACGTTCCCATGCTTTTTGTGTTACTTCTTCGCTTAATTCAACCTGATAAAATTTTTGGTATTCCAACCAATAAGCCAGCCATTCTGGATAATGTTCTGGCGCAGCAAATTTAATCGATACTGGTAATGTATTTTGATTCATAATAACCCTTCTAATTGTAGACATATTACACAATGGGGTTATAGTACAGTCCTATTTGGTGCTGTATAAGATACACTTTTGCTATTTATTTAGGATCCACTTATGCGACGTAAACAACAAACCCAGTTTCCATTGCTTTTACTTGATGAGGGGTATATCAAAGAGAATGTTTACCATACGATCCGCAGTGCCATCCTAGATGGCCGTATTGCATCGGGTGTAAAACTACCCTCTTCTCGTGCACTGGCTGAGATGATGTCTATTTCGCGTAACTCCGTCATTGCAGGCTTTGAGCGCTTAATTGATGAAGGTTATCTATATTCCAAAAAAGGGTCTGGTACTTATGTTTCAGCCAATATTCCTGATGAATTAGTCCGTACTGCATCCCCGTCACAACATACTGAGCAACCAGAATATAGCGCACTTAATCTTAACCCCAAGATCGCAACATTAACTAACTTATGGAACCAATCACGGCCGAATACACAGTCTTACCAAATGTTTAATATAGGGATTGGTTGTGTTGACCAGTTTCCTCACGAACTTTGGGGGAGATTATTAGGTCGTGTTTGGCGCAGATCTCAACAAGCAATCCCCTGCTTCAATCACCCTGATGGCTTTATGCCACTAAAAAAATTACTCGTAGATTATGTGTATTCAACTCGTGGGGTTCAATGCGAAGAAAAGCAGATTATCATTGTCAATGGAACCCAACAAGCGATTAATCTGGCTGCAAAAGTACTATTAAAACAAGGCGATAAGGTATGGCTAGATGACCCTGGCTATGACAGTGCTCGCGCTATTTTAACGGCAACAGGTGCCGAAATAGCGCCAATTCCCTCTGATCATGAAGGTATGGATATCGCTTATGGCGCAAAACACCATGGGGATGCAAAATTAGTCTACACCGCACCTTCTCACCAATTTCCGCTCGGCACAACCCTAAGCCTATCACGTCGTTTAGCATTGCTGGATTGGGCGCAGCAGAATAATGCATGGATATTTGAAGACGACTATAACAGTGAATTCCGCTTTTTATCCAAACCCATTCAAGCGTTGCAAGGTTTAGATAACCACCAGCGAGTAATTTACGCAGGCACCTTTTCAAAAATGATGTATCCTGGATTTCGTTTAGGATTTTTGATCGTGCCAACAATTCTGAGTGATGCGTTTACCATGATGAAATATTACAGTGATAGTCATTGTGGTTATTTAGAACAAGCGGCATTAGCACAGTTTATTCAAGAGGGTCACTATGCTCGTCATGTGCGAAAAGTACGAAAAATATGCCATGATAGACAAAATACCTTTTTCAATGCCATTAATCTGTACCTTCCCCATCTATTTGATGTGCAAATGACAGACTCAGGGATCCACACTGTATGTTGGCTAAAAGCTGGCTATGATATTAATCTGGTGCTGGAGCAGTGCCGTTTATTAGGTTTCGGTGCACAACCTTTATCGCGATATTGCATAAACAGCACCAATCGTAATGCTATCTTATTTGGTTATGCGGCACATACTGAAAACGATATTGTGTATCATGTAAAGCGACTGAGCGAACAAATAAGCAAGATATACCCTAGCTAAACAAAATGGATTTTATCCTTTTATCTGATAGTCAACTTTGAGTTAAGCTTTATAACTATACCTTAATGATATTCCTTTATATTGAGGTGTTTTTTATGATGAAAACAGACTATCCCTATGAATATGAGGTGGGTGATATTGTTTTTACCAGTATCGGCACTGAATTATTTCGCCAAATTGCTTCAGCCTCTTTATGTTGGAGCAACCATGTCGGTATGATTATTGGTCACGATGGTAATGATTATTTAATCGCAGAAAGCCGTGTACCTTTATCGACAACCACCACGCTTTCGCGTTTTATTGCACGCTCTTCAGATAAACGCTATAGCGTACGCCGCTTTGCACCAACATTAACAGAAGATCAAAAAAATGCACTGGTAGCCCAAGTTCCTGCTCGTCTAAATAAATTTTACCATACTGGGTTTAACTACGACTCACCAAGGCAGTTTTGTTCTAAATTTGTGTTTGATATCTACCAATCAGCTTTATCCGTAAAAATAGGTGAGCTTGAAACGTTTGAAGAACTATTAGCAAAAAATCCGAATGCAAAATTAAACTTTTGGAAGCTGTGGTTTATTGGGCAAATTCCGTGGGAACGAACCACTGTGACCCCGGCCAGTCTGTGGACTCACCCTAAACTATCACTGGTATATCGTAGCCATGACGATATACATTAATAACTGAAAAATCGAGACGTAAAATAGCCACTCCATTCATCTAACAAGTGGCTATTTTATTAAGCAATTATTGTTCAATGAGTAAGGATTGCGTCGCGATTAAACAAATTTGCTGTAATATATTATTTAGTAATTCTTCGTTTATTTGCTGTATATTCAATTGCTTAAGGAGCGGTTTTCGTGCAACGACAAACCCCAGCACCTGTCCAATTAAGGTATGAGCTCGGATAATAGCCGTTTGCTGTTCAATCGCATTTACCGCTTGGATTAGCCCTGACAAACGACTATGAAATGGTTCGATAAAATCCCGATAAATAATGTCATAATTTTCTGTAGGCTCAAGTTGTTCACGAAGAATAAGCACCGAGTAATATTCATGTTTGGGTGATAGAAGTGCATTACCCAACCCAGTGATCAGTAAAGTTATTAATTGATTTGCTTGTTCTTGTTTAATGGGCGTTTGTTGCTTAGCTATTGCAAACTGAGCATCAAACGCCTGAACATTACTTGCCCGAGATAAATCTGTTGCAATTTTCTGAATAACCGCAGAATAAACACCCAACTTCCCCCCCAAATGGTATGGGATCGCAGACTGGTTAACACCTGCACTTTCAGCCAATTGACGGGTTCTCACACCATTAATACCATGAAGTGCAAATTGTTTAATCCCTTCATTAATTAACTTTTCTTTTGTTAATTCTGAGGAAAGCGTATTTTTATTCGTGTCATTCATACTTTACTATTATTCCTAAAATTATATGTCTGCACGCATAAGATAAGTGGAATTATGGTTCAATTCAATGCCACCATCTTTACCGACAACCACTGTTCCACCAAGATTGCACAAATGATAGCCAAACGCACAGTTAGGTTCAAAGGCAAATGTCATTCCTTCTTGTAAAACCAATTCACGACCTGGATTGGGTAAGCGTTCTAATCGACGGTATTTTTGGGCAATGGGTAATGATTCAATACCAGGTGCGCTACCAAAACCAATAGGACCATAAGGATTGATGCTATGGATCAACGGATGCACATGCCAACCTTTTGACTTTAATAATGGTTTCTCCATTTTATCAACCACTTCACCAAAGGTGATACCCGCTTTAAGGCATTCAACACCAATCTCATAACACTCTCTTGCTACCGCAGCGGCTTTCTCAATATTTGGATGAATTTTCCCCACAGCAACCGCAGCTTGATGCTGTGTTTCATACATGCCATACAGGGCGAAAATCTCTGTTAGCACAATATCACCTTGCTGTATTTTTCGTGGTGCTTGCGAGCGATATTGCCACGCAGGCTGTCCCCAACCAATATATTCGGCGCCAGAACCCATCAAAATTTCTGCCGTAAATCCCCCCATCGACAAACATTTTGCCGTGACGGCGGCAGCTATATCCGCTTCTGAATTCCCCACAATAGCCGTAGCGCGCATCGCTTCACTCATCGCCTCACCTATCATTGCAGCATATTTCACATGCTCAAGCTCTTCGGCACTCTTCACTGACGCTAATTGGAAAAATGAGTGATATACCGGAATAAAGTTAAGTTGTGGTAAACGTGCTTTTATGCCTGCCAATGTGTTATAAGGCATTGCTCCATCGAAATAAAATGGCGGATATGGCTCTAAACCAATAACCCCAATATTCGCATTCGCCGACACACCTAAATCCACAAATAGCTGTGCTATGTTTCGCCCGGTTTTTCCGACAACAATTTGCTCAGGTGAGATCCACTGTCTATCGCCTCGCATTTGCGCTTGCATATGGTCGGCAACCATCATCGGTGCAAATGTCACCACGAGAGGGGCTTTATCTTGATGAAATATCACCACTGATCCTAAGCGATCATTGGTAAAGTAGTGATCAATGCAAAAAGGCGCCGGCGCTGCGGATTCCCTATCCCCATAAACCATCAGCACTTCAAGATCATGCATTTTCATGATTTTCCTGGCATTGCCCCACCTTCTGTCACGTTCTTCAAACGAAAATGGGCTTGGTATCGTCAGACTGTTCATAATCACCTCTTTTGTTAATATTTAATTCATTTGAATGAATTAAATATAGCTTGTATTTGGCGATCAAGTCAAACCTCTGCTTAACCATTTTGTGCTAATTCACCAACAAGGTTTAGGGCTCTAGATATGATATTAAAGGCGTTAAGTTGCTAATATACTTTATGATCACCATAAAACAGGCCTCTGAGGATAGAGGCCTGTTTGCTATATTTTCTAGAAAAAATGCGTTTAACTTCAATGCGCTAGCTTTAGCACTATTATTTTTTCTTATCTAACATCGATTTCAAATTAGCAAATGGGTTATAGGTTGCGGCTTCAACATCATTTTGTGCATCTTCCCCTGCCACAACATTCGTCCCATACATGTCAGCTTCTGTGTATTTTGAATGTTCATGATCATGACAAAACAAACACAATAATTCCCAATTGCTACCATCTTCAGGGTTATTGGTATGATCATGGTCGATATGGTGCACCGTTAGCTCACGTAAATTTGAATACACAAACTCGCGACTGCAACGCCCACACACCCAAGGGTAAATTTTGAGTGCTTTTTCGCGATAGCCACTTTCTAATCGCGCATAGTTTTTAGGGATCAACGCCATTGCCGATATTCCTATTTCAATATAATTTTAAGATATTATGTCTAATATACCTCAAGTTAGAGTGAAAGCAGAAATTCAAGGCAACAAAAAACCCAGAGAACGACTCTGAGTTTCTTGTTACTGGTCAATTTTGGCTGATATTACTTATTTAACAGTTCGTTGCGGATTATTTTCGCCCCTGCACTTAACGCATTGAGTTTCCCTTTCGCGACCTGACGGGATAGCGGTGCCATACCACAGTTAGTCGACGGATAGAGCTTATCAGCATCCACAAATTGAAGCGCTTTACGTAACGTGTTGGCGACTTCTTCTGGCGTTTCGATAACATTGCTGGCAACATCAATCGCGCCCACCATCACTTTTTTGCCGCGAATAAGCTCAATCAAATCCATTGGAACATGAGAGTTATGGCATTCCAATGAAATAATATCGATATTCGATGTTTGCAATTTTGGGAAAGCTTCCTCATATTGCCGCCACTCAGAACCCAACGTCTTTTTCCAATCTGTATTGGCTTTAATGCCATACCCATAACAGATATGAACAGCTGTTTCACATTTCAGACCTTCAATGGCCCGTTCGAGAGCCGCCACGCCCCAGTCATTGACTTCATCAAAAAATACATTAAACGCTGGCTCATCAAACTGAATAATATCCACACCTGCGGCTTCCAACTCTTTTGCTTCTTGATTCAGGATTTTGGCAAACTCCCACGCCAGTTTTTCGCGACTTTTGTAATGGTTATCATACAAGGTATCAATCATCGTCATCGGGCCCGGCAATGCCCATTTGATTGGCTGTTTCGTTAACTTACGTAAAAATTTAGCATCTTCCACAAAAACAGGTTGTTGACGTTCAACGGCGCCAACGACTGTGGGTACACTCGCATCATAACGATTGCGGATTTTAACCACTTCACGTTTTTCAAAATCAACACCACTAAGATGTTCAATAAATGTGGTGACAAAGTGCTGACGTGTCTGTTCACCGTCACTCACAATATCAATCCCTGCACGCAGTTGATCTTCCAGAGATAAACGCAATGCGTCTTGTTTTCCCTCAATGAGCTCTTCATTTTGTAGCTTCCAAGGAGACCAAAGCGTCTCAGGTTGAGCAAGCCATGAAGGCTTTGGTAAGCTGCCAGCGGTAGATGTTGGTAATAATATTTTCATGACAATTGACCTTAAATTTTTAATTAATCAAAGCGCGTAGTTAGCAGACCATTGCTCTAGAATATGCTGATAGGGTTTAATAAAGTGTTTTTCTGTATATTTCCCCTGCTCAATAGCCAATCGGCTACGTTCTTCACGGTCATAAACAATTTTTGTTAATGAATAATCTTGGTTCGTCAAACTCGGTTGATAGCATTGCCCTGCGACTGAATTCGCATTGTAAATCTCTGGTCGATAAATCTTCTGAAATGTTTCCATCGTACTAATCGTACTTATCAATTCAATATTGCTGTAATCACTCAGCAGATCTCCCGTAAAATAAAAAGCCAATGGCGCAACACTATTTTGTGGCATAAAATAACGAACCTGCAAACCCATCTTTTTAAAGTATTGATCGGTTAATGAAGCCCCATTTTGCTGATATTCGATGCCTAATACAGGGTGGTGATTTCCCGTACGATAGTAAATGTCTTTATTTGAGACACTTAAACAGATCACGGGTGCCTTATTAAAATGGGCTTTATATTCATTTGAGTTAACAAAATATTTAAAGATATTCCCATGCAAGTCACCAAAGTTTTCTGGAACAGTAAAGTTGGTTTGGTCTTTATTATGCTCTAGCAATAAAACACTGAAGTCATAGTCACGCACATATGAAGAAAAATTATTGCCAACAATCCCCTCTGTCCTTTCACCTGTTTTGTTATCAACAATATTGGTTTTTAATATTTCAATAACAGGGAATGCATTCCCATTATTTTCAACACTCATTTCCACAGAAATAATTTCAAGCTCAATTGAATAGCGATCACTCTTAGGATTGTCCCAATAAGCCAACGAGTTGAAACGATTGTTTATCATTACCAGCGTGTTACGCAGATTTTCTTGGCGGTTTTTCCCTCTGGCCAAATTAGCAAAGTTAGTTGTTATACGTGTATTTTCAGAAGGATTATAATTTTCATCAAAAAGACTACTTTTGATCGTAAATGTAAAATTATTGTTCATTGTTTCGTCGCACCCTAAATTCCAAGATAAAAACTAGACTGACTTATTGATTTTATAGAATTTTTTATTTCTCACTCATCAATCATTATGTTGTCAATAAGTTAATTTGTTAGCGTTATCTCATTTATGCCAGAGCTATTAGCTGAGTGAAAGCGACTTAATTTCACGACAATATGAATGAAATTCATGATCAGTGATATGACTGGTTTTGTGTGATATTTAGATCTTATTCTGCATGAAGTAACTAGGCGTTTTTCTTACCTAATACTCTTCATACTCTACTGGTGTAATGACAAGATAAACCTGAAGGACTCGTTCAGTGATGGCTGTATATATTATGCACTTTTTATACAGTTATTAGACGAGATAATCAAATTATGATTATCTCGTCTAATATTGGAAATTAATGTTACGGATTAGTTTTTTAAAAGACCACGCTAGATGTGTATAATTTGATTTTATTAAGTTTCCTCTGCATCTTTATCAAAGCAAGAAATAAATTAATATTGTTTTTATATTAATTTGTATTTTAATACTTTTCTATTAATTTAACTTAAACCTCAAAAGGTAAATAATGGCAAATTTAATTTATTTAAAACTATCAGGAAAAAACCAAGGGTTGATTTCAGGTGGTTGCTCCACACGCGATTCAATTGGCAACAAATATCAAGATAGGCATAAAGATGAAATCCTTATTTATTCTTTAGATCATGACATTTTTAGAACGCAAAATGTGAGCCACTCTCCTGTAACTATTACCAAACCAGTTGATAAGTCATCACCTTTATTAGGTGTAAGTATATCAAATAATGAGCTGATGGAATGTGATTTTATCTTTTACAGAACAAGCGAAAGTGGTAATCAAGAAAAGTTTTACACTATAAAACTAACAAATGCGAGCATCAAAAATGTATCCCTTCATTTTCCCAATTCATTAACTCATGAAGATGCACAACCCTATGAAAGTATTACAATCGATTATGAAAGTATTACATGGGCGCATGTTATAGCAGGTACATCCGGTTATAGTATAAAAAGTGATAGTAACATTTAAAGAAAATCAATTAAGGTGCCTAGCACCTTAATGACTAATCAACAAGCATAGGTTCTGTATCCTCAGAAAAAAAAATGCATTTTACACCTTTATTTTCATATACACTGATAACAAATGTTTTTTTAGTGTTTTTTACAGACCGATAACGATAAATTCCTTCTTCTTCATACGATTCAGATGGAACTCTCTTCACTTTCAAAGAGGACATTAAATAAGACTCCAACCCATTTTTAACCAGATCAACTTCAGATAAAGGAATATCAGTGTAAGTTATTCCAGAGCCTCCTTCAGTAAATCTATCAAATGAATGATAACTATAGGAAGATGCATACTCTTTAAAGGGCGCATTTCTGATTAGCTTATCAACTAATACATAGGAATAGATATAATTATTCAACCCAATTGTTCGGCTTGGGGACAATAAGATAAAAAAATAGCAAAATGCAAATAATATTAAAAAATAACAAATTTTTCTTTTTTTCATAATAACCCTACTTACTTAAACGGGATAAAGCGGCTTAGATGGTAAGAATGTATGTATTGCGTAGGTGAAAATGGCTCAACTTCTCCATTATTTAAGCGTAAATTAATTGGCGTTATTGTTTTTAAAAAGTAAGGTAACGCTTTTTTATAGGGTTTAGAATTTGGGAAGACTAAAGGATCTGGAAACATCCAAGGTCGTAGCTCTCTGTTTTTAAAATTCCCGATTGAACCATAGTGATGCCATATTCTGAGGGCTTTATCTTTTGACGCAATTTTTAGTAGAGGTTCATAATTTCTTGGTTCATATATTTTATAAAACCCAAATAGATTAGAGATAATATCCTCACCACTAAATCCACTATCATTCCTTAAAATTCCACCATAAAACCAATTGCTCTGCAATGCTTCAAACTGTATTGTCATATCCAACATGATAGCTAAAGCAATAGATTTTTTATCTTCTGAATTTAATCCTCGCCTAACCAGCCATTGCGCTTTTTTAGCAGCAGTATACCCAAACTTGGACATTTTCTGCCTATATTCAACAATGAAATGTGTTTTAAATAATGGGGTTGACATTAGCGAAGGGTATTGATTAAAAAGTTCATGGGAAACATTCTCACTTTCCATCTGAGATTTTAAGGCAATAGCATCAGCCCCCTGTGCGTGATTTTCATCAATCCATCCAATTTCATCTGAATAGCGTAATTTACCCTTCTCTATATCACCTCTACTCGCCACTTTAATTTCCTTATACTGATGGCTAAAAAATGATATTAACATACGCCAAATGTTAAAAGCGACATTGTGAGTAATACTATGATTCGTCAGTTTCTACTGAAATTTGGAAATAGAGTTGTCGGGGTTAACCTTTAGCGATTTCAGCTACAGTGCCCGCCTTTTGTCTCTCTTCAATCAGGCTCGGCATTATAAATACGTTCAAGCGTGTTCAACATTACAGCAAACACTGACCTACGCACACTTTGCACCGGACTTTCTTCAAGATGCGATTACGTATAATCCACTAAAAGGAGGAACGGAGTTAGCTTAAATAATTGTTCGTTTTAAGATGATTTTGATGACGAAAAACGATGTAAATTTAACTTTTGCATGTCTACAAATTATCTACACGGGGACGCATTTCTCCGCTGTAAGTACCACCAAATCAGCGTTTAGTGTGTCTACAAGTTGTCCACACTTGAACACTTTTAGGCACTTTTGAGCCTTTATTGTACAAATTGCGTGCAAAAAAAAGGCACTCGCCCCCGATTGCCTTTTGACTACAACTCACTGAATATAAGGTAAATTACACCTATTCAGCGGTTCTGGTACTTGTGCGGATAAGGTAATCAAAGGCGCTAAGTGCGGCTTTTGCCCCTTCTCCGGCAGAGATAATAATTTGTTTATATGGCACTGTCGTACAGTCACCCGCAGCAAATATGCCTTTTACACTGGTTTCATTGCGTGCATCGATCTCAATTTCACCCATACGGTTTTTTGTGACAGCGTCACCTAACCAATGTGTATTGGGCAATAAACCAATTTGTACGAAAGCACCGGCAACCTCTAAAGAGTGCACACTTTCATCTGTGCGGTCTTTATACTCAAGGCTGGTCATTTTGCTGCCATCACCTTTTACTTCAAGGGTTTGAGCATTCAAAATAATATCGACGTTTTTCAGGCTGCGGGCTTTTTGTTGTAAAACGGAGTCCGCTTTTAACTCTGGTGCAAACTCAAGTACAGTGACATGGTCAACCACGCCAGCTAAGTCAATGGCAGCTTCAATACCCGAGTTACCACCGCCAATAACTGCAACGCGCTTACCTTTAAACAATGGACCATCACAGTGTGGGCAGAACGTCACCCCTTTAGTGCGATATTCTTGCTCCCCTGGCACACCCATGTTTCGCCAACGTGCACCTGTTGCAATAATAATGCTGCGCGATTTTAAAACACCACCAGAAACCGTTTCAATTTGGTGTAAGCCACCTTCTTCTGTCGCTGGGATCAATTTTGCAACGGATTGACCATCAATTACATCGACATCATAGCTGTCGACATGGTTTTTCAATGCACCAGCAAAAATGGCACCTTCTGTTTTGATAACTGAAATATAGTTTTCAATATCAACTGTATCCATTACTTGGCCACCAAAACGCTCACCGATGACGCCTGTGCGAATACCTTTACGCGCCGTATAAATTGCTGCTGATGCGCCTGCTGGGCCACTACCAATCACCAGAACTTCAAAAGGCTCACGTTCGCTCAATGACTTAGCAGCACGAGCATCTGCATTAGTATCCACTTTGCTGACGATTTCACTCAATGTCATGCGGCCTTGACCAAATTCTTTGCCATTTAAGTAAACAGCGGGAACCCCCATTACATTACGCTCATCAATTTCATGTTGGAAAAGCGCACCATCAATCGCGGTATGACTGATATTTGGGTTTAAAACCGCCATTAAATTCAATGCTTGAACGACATCTGGGCAGTTGTGGCAAGATAATGAATAATACGTTTCGAATTGGAACTCGCCTTCTAGGCCTTTCACTTGCTCTAATAGCTCTTGTGCTTCTTTTGATGGGTGACCGCCAATTTGTAATAATGCCAGCACAAGAGAGGTAAATTCGTGTCCCAATGGTGAACCGGCAAAACGTAAGCCACTGTCAACACCTGGGTTAGTAATTAAAAATGATGGCGTTCTTAACGCGCTGTTACGCTCTTCACGTACACTCACTTTGTCAGACAGCGAGGCAATTTGGTTGAGCAATTGCTTAATTTCGTTTGATTTTTGGCTGTCGTCTAAATTAGCAACTAATTCAACGGGTTTAGTTAAACGTTCTAAATAGGCTTTTAATTGGGCCTGTAAATTGTTGTCGAGCATGTAATCCCCTTTAATTTTTATCATAAAATCGGGTACATATACCCGTCATACTGCAAGTTACAGGCATGGTATTATTGCACTTAGCGCCTGTAACTTGAGTCATCTAAAATTAATCAATCAAAATGAATTAGATTTTGCCGACTAAATCTAAAGATGGGGACAGTGTTGCGTCACCTTCTTGCCATTTTGCAGGGCAAACTTCACCTGGGTGGCTAGCAACATATTGAGCCGCTTTCACTTTACGCAGTAAGTCAGCTGCGTCACGACCAATACCTTCAGCAGTGATTTCGATGGCTTGAATAATACCTTGAGGGTCAACCACAAATGTTCCGCGATCTGCTAAGCCTTCAGCTTCACGCATATTTTCAAAGTTACGTGTCAGTGCGCCCGTTGGGTCACCGATCATTGCATATTTGATTTTACCAATGGTGTCTGAGCTTGCATGCCATGCTTTATGGGTAAAATGTGTATCAGTAGAAACAGAGAAAATTTCAACACCTAATTTTTGGAATTCTTCGTAATGATCTGCAAGGTCGCCGAGTTCAGTTGGGCAAACAAAAGTAAAGTCCGCTGGATAAAAGAAGAAAACACTCCATTTACCTGCTACGTCTTTTTCAGATACTTCGATAAATTTACCGTCTTTAAATGCTTGGTTAGTAAATGGTTTGATTTGAGTATTAATTAATGACATATGATGTTCTCCTGTTTGGTTGCCTATTAAGTTACTGTTTTGCAGTGACTTAATCCAATCAGTACGTACTATCGATTTGATAGGTATAATCTAGTCATTTATAATAATTGATAGGCAATGCATTAAAACGCTTACTGAAGCCTTCAGCAAGCGTTTTATTGTTAGCTAAGCAATTTAAGTCGGTTATTAGGCCATTGTTGCAATGGTTTTACGAAAACGAATTAAGGCGAAAGTGAAGAAGACACTGCCGATAACCAGTAAAATGGCAAACTGTGACCAAACGATTGGGAAACCGGCACCGCGGTATAAAATCGCCTGAGCTAAACTCACAAAGTGGGTGGTTGGCATAGTTAACATAATATCCTGCACTAATTGTGGCATACTTTCCCTTGCCGTCATCCCACCTGAAAGCATATTCAATGGCAATAATACTAAGATCATTAATAACCCAAACTGGGGCATCGAACGCGCAATAGTCCCCATAAAAATGCCAATAGAAGTGGTCGCAAAAAGGCTTAGTGCAACGCCACACATAAACAGCAAAATTGAGCCTTCGATAGGTACTTGGAGTAGCGTCTTAACCACCAACATCAATGACACACCTGAAGCTATTAGCACCACTAATCCCATAGACCATATTTTAGACATCATGATCTCAAAAGGGGTTAATGGCATCACCATTAAGTGCTCAACCGTGCCATGTTCCCTTTCACGGATCAACGCAGCCCCTGTCAAAACAATCGATAACATAGTGATATTGTTGATAATGGCCATTACCGAACCGAACCACGATTGCGTTAAGTTTGGGTTAAAACGCATGCGAACTTCTAGGTCAACGGGTAAACTCGCATTACTCCGATATTTCGCTAAAAACTCATTAACCTCACCAAGGGTGATATTTTGAATATAGCTGTTCCCTAAAAAGGCTTGGCTCATACGTGTAGCATCAATATTCACCTGAATTTCAGGGTGCCTACCCGCTAAAACATCCCGTTGAAAATTAGGTGGAATATCTAACGCGAAGGTGTATGAACCGCGATTAAGCAAACCATCGATTTGGTCTGATGTAATATCCGCAGGCGGTAAAAAATACGGCGCATAGAAGCTATTAATAATCCGATTAGATAACTGTGATTTGTCTTGGTCTGCAATGGCAATCGGTGCATTGTGCAATGAGCCGGGTGTCACTGTTGCTGACGAATAAATCGAAACCGTAAACGCGAACACAATCAAAGCCAGCATCGCTTTATCACGCCCTAAACTTCGTAACTCCTTAATACCTAAATTAAAAATATTTTGAATTTTACGTATCATCATTAGGACTCCTGCTTTTTCAGGAATAACACGCTTAGCCCGATGACCAGTGGAACGGTGATCAATAACGGGATAAATGATGCCTGTAAATCGAATAAATTAAGGCCTTTGGAAAACGTCCCTCGCGTAATAGTGAGGAAGTGCGAAGTCGGATAAACCATCCCAACCCAGCGGCCAATCCCCTCTAACGAAGAAACGGGGTCAATCATTCCAGAAAACTGTGTCGCAGGTATTAATGTGATGATGGAAGTACCAAAAATGGCCGCGATTTGGCTTTTCATAAAGCAAGAAATTAATAAGCCAATCCCCGTTGCTATGCTTACATACAAGAATGCAGCAAGCGTCAGCGTTAAAAAACTGCCTTTGAATTCCACGCCAAAAATATACACCGATAAAATACAGAGCAGTACAAAGTTAAACATGCCTAATAAAATATAGGGAAGTTGTTTACCCAGCAAAAACTCTAATTTGGTGATCGGGGTGACATAAAGATTAATAATGGAACCTAGTTCTTTTTCCCTTACCACACTTAACGCACTTAGCATGGCCGGGATCATCATTAATAATAATGGAATAACCGCAGGGACGATAGCCGGTAAGCTGCGGACATCCGGGTTATAACGATAGCGTGTTTCTATATCAATAGCCGGTATACCTGCTACTCCCACGGGTTGTTTTGCTGCCATGGTACTTAACCATGCAAGGTGCATAGCTTGCACATAACCACGAACCGTCTCTGCACGGTTTGGCATTGCACCGTCTATCCAAACACCGATTTTTACATTGTTACCACGAGCAACATCACGTGCAAAATTCGGTGGTATTTCAATGGCAACAGTGATTTGCCCGCTACGCATACCGTCTTCGAGTGCGTCATAATCTTGAAGCGGTGGCTGTTCAATAAAATAACGGGACCCCGCTAGGTTTAACGTATAACCTTGACTAAGACCAGTTTGATCGCGATCTAGCACCGAAAAACGTAAGTTTTCAACGTCCATGCTGATCCCATATCCCATAATAAACATCAAGATCACGGTGCCAAGCAAAGCAAGGGTAGAACGTACCGGATCTCGCCGCAGTTCCATTCCTTCCCGAATGGAATAGCTAAATAAGCGACGTAAGCTAAACCGTTTTTTCAATGCTTCTGTCGCTTGTTCTTTTAGCGCTGAATCAACATGGAATTCAGGTACGGCTTCAGTTTCTCGTCCTGCATCACCGACAGCATCTTGTAAATAAGCAATAAAAGTTTCTTCAAGTGTAGCCAAACCGCGCTTTTTAGTCAGATTTGCTGGGGTATCACAATCCAGTACCTTACCGGCGTGCATCAAGGAGATCCGGTCACAACGCTCCGCCTCATTCATAAAGTGTGTGGAGATAAAAATTGTGACGCCGTCACGTCTTGATAGATCAACCATTAGCGCCCAGAACATATCTCTGGCGACGGGGTCAACGCCGGATGTAGGTTCATCCAGGATCAGCATTTCAGGTTCATGAATAACAGCAACAGCCAGTGACAAACGCTGACGTATCCCCAACGGTAAATCGTCAGGCATGGTATTCCTAACCTCATTCAATTCAAATCGTTGGCACATGTCATCAACACGGCGTTCAATTTTCTCTTCTGGGATATGGAATAGTTTTGCGTGTAAAACTAAGTTTTGCTCTACACTCAGTTCGCTATACAGCGAAAACGCTTGGGACATATACCCTACACGTTTACGCGTTTCGATATCTTTTGGGTCGATCTCCTGCCCAAATAACCAAGCTCGCCCTTCACTGGCTTGCAAAAGCCCTGTCAGCATTTTCATGGTCGTTGATTTACCACAACCATTGGAGCCTAAGAATCCAAAAATCTCCCCTTTTGGGATCTTAAAATTGACGTGATCAACGGCAACAAAGTCGCCAAATCGCATAGTTAAATCTTGCGCTTCAATCGCGATAACATCATCCTTTGAGGTGTCTCTCGGTGGTATAACAACTCGTTTGTGACCACTGCGTTTTTCTTCAGGTAATAGTTTAATAAACGCAGCTTCGAGATCTTCACATTGTGTTTGGGCTTTTAATTCCGAAGCATGGCCGGTCGCTAACACTTTTCCATCATCCATTGCCACCAGCCAATCGAACCGTTCCGCTTCTTCCATGTAAGCGGTTGCCACCAACACACTCATATTGGTTTGGCGTAAACGAATACGATCAATTAAGTCCCAAAATTGGGCACGTGACAAGGGGTCAACCCCTGTGGTAGGTTCATCAAGAATTAACAAGTCAGGATCGTGGATAAGTGCGCAGCATAAACCGAGTTTCTGTTTCATACCACCCGATAATTTACCTGCTGGGCGGTCTTTAAAAGGCGCTAAACCTGTGCTTTCTAACAAGTCTTGAATACGGTATTCCCTTTCTGCTTTTGATTGCCCAAATAAACGACCAAAAAAGTCCACATTTTCATACACTGATAATGTATGGTAGAGGTTTTTTCCGAGTCCTTGCGGCATATAAGCGATACGCGGGCATACTGCGCGACGATGATCAACATCATTCATATCACCATCAAGTACAATTACATTTCCTTGTTGAATAGCCCGCGCCCCAGCAATCAGAGACATTAAGCTCGATTTCCCGACACCATCAGGACCAATCAAACCAACCATCTTGCGAGCGGGGATCGTAAGGACAATGTCATCCAATGCACAATTTTCACCGTAATGCTGGCTGACATGCTGTATATCAATGATCACATCATCCATCAGTTTATTGGTCATTGTGGTAATCTCACCTCGAGTTCAGTCGGCCAAGATGTTTTGGAGTCTAAACGGACATAAGCTTTACCCGGCAATCCTGTTTTCACATATTCAAGGTGTTTTTCGAGCAATTCAGGGGAGATGCGAGCGCGAACGCGAAACATCAGTTTTAAGCGTTCATTTTGTGTTTCAACGGTTTTTGGTGTGAACTGCGCAACACTGGCAACAAAAGTGGTTTTAGCGGGAATAACAATATTCGGAGCTGCATCCAAAATAATATGAACATCACTGCCTAATGCCACTTTCCCTGCTTCTTCCGTTGGTAAGAAAAACGTCATGTATACATCACTTAAATCCACCATATTCAGTACACGCCCCCCCGCACCGAGGACTTCCCCGGGTTCAGCTACGCGATATTGAATACGTCCATTGCGGGGCGCTTTTAATATGCTGTCATCTAAATCCGCCATAATGCGGCGTTCAGTTGCAGTCGCAGCATCCACACGGTTTTTAGCTTGCACTATGCCTGCATTTGCAGAGTCAATCGCCGATGTCGCGGCGGCAACTTGTGCTTTTGACGCTTCTAAAGCAGCACGTGATCCTTGCATTTGGGCGGTATCATCATCTACCTGTTGTTGAGAAACTGCTTTCGTTCTGACCAATGCTCGTGAGCGGTTCAGTCGCTTTTGTGCTGCATCGAGCTCTGCTTCACGTTGACGCACAACAGCTTGAGCGGCCACTTTTTCACTTTGACGTTGAGCAAGCGCTGATTCAGCAGTGGTCACAGCACTAATGGCTTGGCGTAATTGAGCTTGTACTTCATGAAGCTGTTCTTGAAGCGCTCGAGTATCCATCCGAGCTAATTCTTGCCCTTCTTTAACAAAATCGCCTTCTCTCACATTAATGGTGTCGATTCGACCGGCAGTTTTCGTCGCAATATCAATTTCTGTTGCTTCGATGCGACCATTACTTTGCGCAAAACCCTCTGGTAACCCTCCGGAATTGACGCTCCAGTAATAGAAACCACCAGCAGCAATAATTAATATTAAAATGATGTAAAAAGATATTTTCTGCTTATTTATTTTCATACCATCCCTTTTCCATTAAATGAGAAAACAGTGAACAACAATTATTTTAATTATTAACCTGGTGAAATTAATAAAGGCACATAACTGTTAATATGCGAAATAAATACAGCCAAATACGAAACAAGAAAATTATAGGTTTAAAATAGGCAATGCCCGTGTAATCGCTGTTCAGTCATCAGCTATCTATCTAATTTAATGAAAGTTTATCAAAATTCGAATTAGGTAGAATTGCCTTGCATCACAAAAAAACAGAATAAATTAACAAAATTCATAAGAAGGCATTAATTGTATAACTTTAGATGAAATATTAAAAAAGCAAAGCCAGTAAATAAATTTACTGCCTCAGACAGCTGACAAACATAAAATAGTTGGCAGCTGGTTGGATGGGTTTTGAAAATAAAATGAAAAATCAATGCATTGATTTTCGCCTGATAGCACAAAGTGGAAAAAAACACGCTTTTCTCTCACTTTGTCAACAAACTCCGCCAGTAAATCAGTTTACTGGCATTTTCAATGCAAACGTTATACTCGTTTAATTATTGACAATTAACGGGCAAACTCCGCAATGGTTTTTTCATCCATACGGTAACGAACCCACTCATCTTGTGGCTGTGCACCAATACTTTGATAAAAATCGATAGCAGGCTGATTCCAATCTAGCACACTCCATTCTAATCGTTGGCACTTCCTTTCCACGGCTAATCCTGCGATATATTTTAATAGTTTTTTTCCTGCACCTGCACCACGAAAATCGGGAGAGATATACAGATCTTCTAAATAGATACCGTTATTTCCTAACCAAGTTGAATAGCTGGTAAAGAAAACAGCATACCCCGCGGGTTTACCATCAACATAGCAAATAAGGGCTTCCGTTTTAGAATCTGCCCCAAATAGGGAGTTCTCGATATCAGCAACACTGGCTTTAACTTCATGGCGAGCTTTTTCATACTCCGCCAACTCAATAATCATCTCTAAAATCAATCTAGCATCATCAATTGTTGCGGGTTTTATTTCTACGTTCATTTCAGGCTCTCTTATTATTTGAACTGCAATTTTATGCTTTGCACCTAAAACCCCCAATACTTAGCAGTTTTATTCATATGAACGCACAGGATATAAGCGAGGTTTATATCTGTAGTAATACCTTTTACTGCAATTATTATCAAATAGCGCATTTCTGATGCTTGCTCTCACTCTTCTGTTTGGTATGATGCGCACATTGTTCAACCCAACAAAAAATAAGGAGGCTAATTTATGCTGTTGTGTGATCTCATTGAATATTCACACTTCTTTGGTAATCGCCAAGGCTCAGGCTTTCACAGTTTTATACTGCGATAACCCTGCCTGAGCGAAGCCGTAAAGAAACCTTCCTCAGCTTACTGGGTTGTCGTTATGACTATCCATGGCATTGCTATGCCTAAAATTCGAGTAAGCTATGAGCACTTTATTATCTGTAAAATCATTAAATTATGACATTTCTACCCACTCGCTTTTAAATGATGTTTCATTCACCTTACAACAAGGTGACCGCATCGGTTTAATTGGACACAATGGCAGTGGAAAAAGTACCTTATTGAAGCTACTTACCCAGCAACTTGTCCCTAACAGTGGTCACATTATTTACGCAAACCACTGCGTGACTGCGTATATTGAACAGCATTTACCTGAAGACGTTGCCCAACTGACACTCATTGATACCCTTGTGCAAAAAATCCCAGAGCAAGATCGACTCACTGAGCGCTGGCGGGCGGAAGTATTATTGTCTGAATTAGGTTTTATCCCCCAACAGTGGGAACAAAAAGCCAATGAATTGAGTGGCGGCCAACACACTCGGCTACTTTTAGGGCGTGCTTTAATTGAACAACCTGATCTGTTGCTGTTAGATGAGCCCAGTAACCATCTGGATTTGCCTACCCTAATTTGGTTAGGGAATTTCCTTCAGTCTTGGAAAGGTAGCTTTGTTCTCGTTTCTCACGATCAAGCGTTACTGGATAAAGTGACTAACTGTACGTGGGTTTTACGTGATAAGTCGTTACTTTTCTATCGGTTACCCTGTAGTGAAGCACGCCTTGCCATAGCCGAAAAAGACAAAACAGATGAAAAACGTAATCAAGTGGAACAAAAAGAGATTGACCGAATTGCTTCCAGTGCAAAACGCTTAGCAATTTGGGGCCACGTTTATGATAACGAAGGCCTTTCTCGTAAAGCTAAACAAATGGAAAAACACATTGATAGGCTCAAAGAGTCTCAAACTGAATTAACTGAAGGCTATCAATGGACATTAGCCCTAAATGGTAAATCCATTCAGGCTGATCGTGTTTTAGAACTCGACGGAACCGAAGTTTCAACACCAACGGGTGAACGTTTGTTTACCACCAAGTTCCATCAGGTAAAAAGCGGTGACCGCATCGCCATTATGGGCGCAAATGGTTGTGGTAAATCAACTTTATTGCGCCTTCTTTGGCAGCATTATCAACATGATTTACGCAACACCAAACAGCTAAAGTTTCACCCAACCATTCGTGCTGGATATTATGATCAGCAACTAGAACAGTTAAACGACAACGATAGCTTGTTGGATGCGCTCCGCCCTTTTGCATCTATCACGGATGAACAACGTAAAATGGCTCTTATCGGTGCTGGGTTCGCTTATACGCGTCACCAACAAACCGTTGCAACACTCAGTGGTGGTGAACGTGCGCGACTGCTGTTTATTGGTCTGAGTCTGGCTCAATATGAGCTCATCTTATTAGATGAACCAACAAACCACCTTGATCTTGAAGGAAAAGAAGCGCTTAGTGAGCAAATTAGCCAGTTTTCTGGTGCATTACTGGTGGTCAGCCACGATAGGTGGCTAATTGAAAACAGTTGCCAACGTTTTTGGTTTATTGATGAGAATCGATTAGAGGAATACCACAATATTGATGATATTTATCATAAAATTGAAGGAGTAGCGCAATCTAACAGTTATACCGAGACTGTTGCTGACGACAATGCCGTTGAAGCTCACCCTCCGGTCATTTCACATGAAGATGAATTGTTGGAGAAATTATTGGTTTTAGAGGAAAAATTACAGGCTGATAAGCAACGTAAATTAAGTCATCAAAAACCACAATTACAGCAACAATGGAGTGATGAAATCGCACAGATACACGCGCAACTGGGATTATAAGTTTACCCCCTGATGACTTAGGTAACAGTAGGTTGGATAGGTTTTGAAAACAAACTAGGAAAATCAACTCATTGATTTTCGCCTAATAACACAAAGTGGGAAAAAACACGTTTTTTTCCCACTTGATTAATAACCTCATCCCCTGATAACGACTGTGTTTAAGGGATTTTTTATGTTTATTTAACTTAATATCAAGCCAAGAATATGTAAAGTTTACAAAATCATTATATTTGCTGTTAAAACCATTTGAAGCACCGTCAAAAAATGGGTTTATTTTAAATATGCTTGTTGCCTTATAATAAGACTTAGCAGCCAATTCAATCTGTTATTGAATAAAAATTTTGTAAACCATCTATCTTAATATTTGATTTTCTGTTTTTTCGCACGCTTAAAATAAGACGTTGGTACATTTGGGCAAACGACTTCTTTAAATTTTGCATCCTGCTTACCATTTTCTTCAATTTCATCTTGTGGCAAGGTTTTATCCTGTGCTGTTTTATGATTATCTGTCATATATAAGTGCTCTTTTACTTGAATAATATCGTTAGTTTTTGCCATTTAATTTTCCTTCCATCACTAATGCTGCGTTAACTTCCTCTATCCGTTCAACCGCTCTATTAATGATTTCAACGACTTTCGCCGATTCCTCTTTGCTTAATTGCTGTAAAACAATTTTATGTCTTAACAGGGATTTAAATTTATCCACTGCACACTCAATTTCATTAGCAAATTGATTACCCGCCTTAAGTTCTTGTGCATAGTTTAACTTTAGTCTAACTTCAGCCAAAATATCTGCTTTTGATAGTAAAAAACACCGACCTTCAGGTGTAATAGTAAAACACTTACGCCCTTTATCGTTTTCTTTTCCCGCAATAATAAAGCCTAGCTCTTCTAATAACGTTAACGTGGGGTAAATAACACCCGGGCTTGGGCAGTAAAAACCTGCTGTTTCCTCAGAAATTCTTTTGATCAGCTCATAGCCGTAATTTATTCCCCCGGTCAGTAAGTGCAGAATGTATATTCTTAACTGCTTAGGGTTAAACATTCGACTCAAGCCCTTGCCGTTACATAAACAAGGATCAGGTTGTTGCGCGTTTGCCATTCAAATTCTCAGTGGTTGTTTTGATATCAAAACCGATATATCGAATATAATAGTCACTTTTACGAAAAACACCAGCTTTAGATATATCTGTTTTTGTGCATAATGTGCTAATGATAATCATTCTTAGTTGGATTATACGCATTGAAAAAACAGAAATCAGTGATTATTGTGCTGTAAATTATCTGAATCACTTGATTCTGAACATAAAAAAACCAGTCAGTTAGACTGGTTTATCTTACAAGGTCGTTATTAACCGATATCAGGCAAGATGTTAAAAACAATACCAAGTTGAACACCAATCACGATAATTCCACATAAAAAGACGATCAGTAGACCAATGGAACCACCTAATACTTGATAGCGGCGTTGATTCAGTGCGCGGGACTTAAATGCCATAGCACTTGGCAATAATAACGCAAGAATTGATAAGGCTATGGCTGCATACCCCAGTGCCATAACAAAACCTTTCGGGTAAAATAATGCAAATATTAATGGCGGGCCAAACGTCAATAACCCCGTTTGCAGTCGCCCTGCCGCATTATCCTGTCGTTTAAATAAATCGGCTAAAAAGTCAAATAAGCCTAATGCAACGCCTAAAAATGAGGTAGCTAGTGCCAAACTCATAAACATTTGAGCGACTAATTCAGTACGACCTGATTGTGCAACATCTTTAATCGCATCTAATAAGCCATTAAGCCCTGCATTTTCCGCCAAAATCCCGACAAACGTTGTGGTACCAATACTCCCCAATGTAGCAATCTGCCATAAAATATAAGCAATAAGAGGAATAGCACTACCAATAATAAAGATAATTCGCAGTCTTTTAACGTCTCCCCCCATATATTTCACAATACTCGGCACACTACCGTGAAAACCAAACGACGTAAAAAATACAGGGATCGCAGATAAAATCAGGACTTTCTCAGTTGGCTCAGACAATAAATTTTGTTGTTCTACGTGTGGCATCATTAATGCCAAAATAATAACCAAGAAAATGATTTTTGCAGTGAATAGTATGCGGTTAATAAAATCTACTGATGAAGTACCAAAACACACGACACCACCACCAATAATTGTAAAGAGTATAATGCCCATCCAATCCGCCATTTCAACTGCAAAACTGCTTTTTAGATTTGACGTAATAATTTCACCAGCCCCACTCACATAAGCCGCAGTTAACGCATACATAAGGAACATCATGCTAAAACCAGTAATAAATTTACCGCCGGCCCCTAAATAGCGTTGTGCCACACTGCCAATCCCGTCCTCATGGGACTCATGCTGGTAAACTTCCACCAAGAGCAGCGCGGTATAGCACATCAACGCCCACAGCGCTAAGAGCATCGCTAAACTAACTAAAAAACCGTTACCTGCCGCAGCAATTGGCATTGCTAGCATCCCAGCACCAATTGTCGTACCTGCAACAATAAAAACACTACCCAATGTGCGATTTTTCATATTGAGATCCTAACAAATTAATAAGAGGATAATTTATAATTGGAATGCGTAATTTTGTTTTCTTCATCAATGAGTTGTTGTAGTTTTTCTTCGAAAATAGCGGTTAATGCGTCCCAATAATTTTCAAAGTACAGCTTGTCACGCAGGCAATGAGTCATAACCGCGGCGCGTAAAATATACACAGACCGAACCTTATGCCACTCACTATCAGCAAAGTTAGCATCTCGACACAAACTCAATGGATTATCACCGTATTCCTCATAGGTTAATGACGTCGATGAGGTTAAAAAGTTATTTGAATATGTTCGACCCGCCGCATAGGAACACATTTCATACAGGCGTTTATTTAAACGATTTTGTTTTTCTAAGGAAGGATTACCTAATTCGCGGAACATAAAGTTAATCATGTGAAAATCAGGTGAAGGCATCGCTATCATTGTAAATTTGCGCCCATCAATATGGAATGGCTGACATTGATTTATCTTTTCAATCATCCAATTCGCGGTTGTGATCCCCGCGGCGAGCACTTTGCCATACCCTAAAAAGTTCAATGGCACTAACCGATGTGCAGCCCAAACAGCAGCTGCCGTTGCGCCCGCTTTTGAGCCCTCCATTATCGATGAGCCTAAAACCACATTTTGCAGTTTGTCTGATTTGCGATGTTTTTCCTGAACTTCTTCAAACACATATGCTGCATGATATGAGATCAAATCAACAATGCGCTTATCTTTCATGCAAATGGCACCAGCTGCATAGGGGATAAAACCTACTTTGTGAGGGTCAACCGTAATGGAATCAACTTGGTTTAGCGCTTTAAAGCTTTCATAAACGTCAGCTTTTGGCCAGATAACATCTTTCGGAAAAATACCTTCATCGTGATAACGTTGAACAAGGGCATCATATTCCATAAACTGATTGTTCTCATCACGGAACATTGCGCAAGCGTAACCGGCATAGGCCGCATCAACATGCACATAAAAAGATACGCCGTATCGCTCCTCACAATCACGACGCAAATCAATAACCGCTTTCACATTATCAATGGCACCCGTTTCTGTGGTACCGACAACCGCAACCACCGCTAAAATTGGTTCACCTTGTTCTATAAGGGAAAATACGGTTTCACGCATTTTTTGTACATCAGTACGGTAACTAGCATCTACAGGTAGCTGCACAATATTTTGTTGCCCAAGCCCCAAAATATCCATCGCCTTCATCCAAGAGTAGTGTTTAGATTGCGGTACTAATAACTTACCCAGTTTATGCTGTGGTATTCCAACACCACGAGCAGTTAATGCCCTAATCTCCTCAAAGATATTTAGTTTTTTTAGTTCATCAATAAGTTCTAAAACGACAACCACGGGTAAATTAAGCAATTCTTGCTCTGATTTGCCAATCAGTAAATGCTTGGATTTTTCATGTTGGGCAATGGCTAGCGGTAAACTTTTCAGGTTTCTTGCAACCCATAACCCTTCATAATTAGCAACCGTTCCTCCCGATGTGATATGACCCCATGATTGCCCCACATCAAAACCAAACATACTACACAAATCTAAACCTGCCTCTATTTCTAAGGTGGTAGTCGTCGGTGATGCTTCTTGGGTACAATTATTAGGGTTGTACATCATCGCCATCACATAGGCGAGATTTGAAACCATGAGTGTATCCGCGTTCATATGACCCATATAACGTGGAGAGAACCAGGGTACAGACGTACTTTTTAACTTTGAAGATAGTTGATTGAGGATACTTTCGGTTCGATACAGCGTATCTCTGTATTCTGGCTCATAGCGGTCAACAGCGGTAATATGCTCAGGATCTTCCGGATGATAGCTTGAACGCCAATGCATATGTTCTGTAACAGAATATTCCATCATCTCTTTAAAAAAAACTGCATTTTCAGATTTTGGACCTAAAAAAAGTGCATCCACATTCATTTTTGAATTGTTAAAATTATTCATTTTACCACACCTTCAAATTACAATTAATTAACATTAATTGTACTTAAGTTTATTCACTTAATATCATTGGAAAGTGCATAACGGATTGTGTTTATATAAAAGATATCAATATATTAATGATGTACATTTAAAAATATCATTTAAGTATTATTTATTGATAAACAAGCCGTTAATGGCCAACTTGCTTATAGGTATAATCCATTTTTATTTAATTATTAACAAACTAATCATAATTTTGTTTGGAATTGTGGGCGGGCACAAAAAATCAAAATTTAGTTAGCTGTAAAGAGATATTTACGCTAAAAAGACTTGATAATGTAAATTTTTTGTTATAGAGAAGTGTGTTTTCACTACCCTCTTAAGAGGAATAGAAGGTAGTGATTTTTATACAAATAAATCTTCAATTATTTGTTTGTTAGTACTATTTTCCCGATAAGCTCACCAGATTCCATATATTCATGAGCCTCTTTCACTTTTGATAATGCATAGCATTTGTTAATTATTGGTTTAATTTTACCATTTTGCAACATTGGCCAAACTTGCGATTGAAGCTCTCTGGTTATCTGTGCTTTTTCCTCAATAGAGCGCGAGCGCATAGTTGACCCCGTATGTGTTAATCGTTTGACCATTAGAGGCATCATGTTAAGTTGCTCTGGGTTTCCTTTCATCATGCCAATTTGAATGATTCGAGCAAATTTTGCTGCGACTAAGTAATTTTTCGCCACATAATCCCCACCAATAATATCAATCACCATATCCACGCCACGTGATAATGTGAAGGTTTTTGTCGCTTCGACAAAATCATCAGTTCGGTAGTTAATAATACAATCTGCACCTAGCGCTTTCGCTACACTTGCCTTTTCTTCTGAACCGACAGTCGTGATCACGGTAGCACCGATAGCCTTAGCAAGTTGGATAGCCACACTACCTATTCCCGATGTTCCACCATGGATAAGGACGGTTTCATCTTCTTTCAGTTGCCCTATTTGGCACATATTTGCCCAAACTGTAAAAAGGTTTTCAGGAATAGCAGCACCTTCAATAAACGATAAATTACCAAGTGGCAATGCAATATCTTTATGTACTAAACAATATTCGGCATAACCTCCTCCAGCCACCAAAGCACAAAGCCTGTCACCTAATTGCCAATTATCAACATCGTCCGCTTTTGCGACAACCGTTCCAGCAATCTCCAATCCCATAATTGGGGAGGCATCAGGCGGTGGAGGGTAAGAGCCTTTTCGCTGAAAGATATCCGGACGATTAACCCCCGCCGCTTCTACTTTTACAAGTAAATATCCTGCAGAAATTCTGGGTAACGGTTTTTCAATTAATTGCAATTTTTCAGGGCCGCCCGGTTCTATAATATTGACAACCGTCATTGCGGTTGGTAAAGGCTGCTGAACATGAGTCATCATGGTCTCCTTTTTGAGGCTAATTTGAAAAATTGATATTCATAAATTTATTTTTGTGTTAAATTAATGCTAATTAGTTTAATAAATCGTGCGTTAAAAATGCATTTTTAAGTATTAATTCTGATGATGATGTAAGTCATCTTTTTATTGTTTAGGTAGCAATATTTAATCTATATCAAACATAATATTTAATAATCTGCATTAATTTAGCATTTATGTCTAAAATAACTAACTTGATGCTCCCTACACATCT
This sequence comes from Providencia rettgeri, assembly GCF_041075285.1. Lineage (NCBI taxonomy): Bacteria > Pseudomonadati > Pseudomonadota > Gammaproteobacteria > Enterobacterales > Morganellaceae > Providencia > Providencia rettgeri. Next base: position 1,601,395 of record NZ_CP163512.1, read on the forward strand.
GGCTATTTTGTCTAATTAGCCAACTCTGTCATATATTACTACTTACCAGCCGCCTTATCTTATGTTAAAATTGACTCATATCAATAATTTTAACTTGATTGAGCATTTAATATGATCCCAGAAAAAAGAGTTGTTCGTCGCATCCAGTCTGGTGGTTGTGCAATTCATTGTCAGGACTGCAGTATTAGTCAACTTTGCATTCCTTTCACACTGAATGAACATGAACTGGATCAACTTGATAATATCATTGAACGTAAAAAACCCATTCAAAAAGGCCAAGCGCTATTTAAGGCTGGGGACGAATTACGTTCTTTATATGCTATCCGCTCAGGCACCATTAAAAGCTACACTATAACTGAAGAAGGTGATGAGCAAATCACAGGTTTCCATTTAGCCGGTGATCTTGTTGGTTTTGATGCCATTATTCATACACAGCACCCAAGTTTCGCACAAGCACTTGAAACATCAATGGTTTGTGAAATTCCATTTGAAACGTTAGATGATTTATCTGGCAAAATGCCTAATCTGCGTCAACAAATTATGCGTTTAATGAGTGGCGAGATTAAAGGTGATCAAGAAATGATCCTTTTATTATCCAAGAAAAACGCAGAAGAGCGATTAGCGGCATTTATTCTTAATCTATCTCATCGTTTCGCTGAACGTGGTTTTTCACCAAGAGAATTTAGATTAACCATGACCCGTGGTGATATCGGTAATTATCTCGGTTTAACGGTTGAAACCATCAGCCGTCTATTAGGTCGATTCCAAAAAAGTGGTATGCTTAGCGTTAAAGGTAAGTACATCACAATTGAAGATATGGCTAAACTGACTGATATTGCAGGTAAAGTTTCAGCTATCACTTGCTAACATCCCCAAACGGATCACATTAATCGTGATCCGTTTTCGTTTTTTTTTCCAGATTTCTTGCCTATTTAACGCCAATATCTTAGTTTATCTATATGGAAATATCCGTGTATCGAGAGGATTTCAATATGGCAAACTATAAAAACCTGCTAGTTGCAATTGACCCAAATCAGGATGATCAACCTGCATTAAGACGTGCTGTCTACATCGTGCAGCGTAATGGTGGACGGATAAAAGCATTTTTACCCATCTATGATTTATCTTATGACATGACAACGTTACTCTCCCCCGAAGAGCGTAACGCCATGCGTAAAGGTGTAATCAGCCAAAAAGCGGCGTGGATTAAACAGCAAGCCCATTTTTACCTCGAAGCAGGTATTGATATCGAAATTAAAGTCATTTGGCATAACAAGCCTTATGAGGCCATTATTCAAGAAGTTATTAGTGGTGAACACGATTTGCTGTTAAAAATGGCGCACCAAACAGATAATTTCGAATCCATTATCTTCACCCCTCTAGATTGGCATTTACTCCGAAAATGCCCTTGCCCAGTTTGGATGGTAAAAGATAAAGTCTGGCCCGATCACGGTTCTGTCGTGGTGGCCGTTAACTTATCAAATGAAGAATCCTACCATGACGACTTAAATATTAAGTTAGTCGAAAAAACACGCGATTTGGCCACGCGCATTATTAAGGAACAAGAAATCCATCTTGTCAGTGCCTACCCTGTCGCGCCAATGAATATTGCCATTGAGCTCCCTGATTTTGACCCAAGCCTATACAATAATGCCCTGCGCGGTCAGCATTTGATTGCGATGAAAGAGTTAAGGCAACGATTCAGCATCGATGAAAAATATACTCACGTGCGTGAAGGGTTGCCGGAAAAAATTATCCCCGAAATGTGTGAGGAATTACATGCAGGTGTAGTTGTGCTCGGTATTTTAGGCCGTACAGGTTTATCCGCCGCATTCTTAGGAAACACTGCTGAACATGTGATTGATAAACTCAAATGTGACTTGCTAGCAATCAAACCTGATGGATTTGTTTGTCCTGTTAATGCCGCTGATGATGATTAATCTGTCATCTAAACTATGAATAATGAAAAATGGGGTTACTGGCATAAGCCAATAACCCCATAATGCGTTCTAAATACTCATCAATTACAATGCGCGTAAAATAGCATCAACGCTGTCTTTAGCATCACCAAACAACATTTGGGTGTTTTCTTTAAAGAATAATGGGTTTTGCACACCTGCATATCCCGTATTCATCGAACGTTTGAACACCACCACATTATTGGCTTTCCAAACTTCCAGCACTGGCATACCCGCAATTGGGCTGTTTGGATCTTCTTGTGCTGCTGGGTTAACCGTATCGTTCGCCCCAATCACCAATACAGTATCAGTATCAGAGAAATCGTCATTAATTTCATCCATTTCCAACACAATATCATAAGGGACTTTTGCTTCTGCTAATAATACGTTCATATGGCCGGGTAAACGCCCTGCAACCGGATGAATACCAAAACGCACATTAATACCGCGTTCGCGCAGTTTGGTAGTAATATCAGCAACGGGATATTGGGCTTGTGCAACCGCCATACCATAGCCCGGCGTGATGATCACCGATGTCGAATTTTTCAACATTTCGGCGACTTCTTCAGCGGTACTTTCTCGGTATTCACCGACTTCCTCTTCTGCACCTGTTGAAGAACCATCTGTACCAAAGCCCCCGGCTATCACACTGAGAAATGAACGGTTCATCGCCTTACACATAATGTAAGACAGAATAGCACCAGATGAGCCGACTAACGCCCCTGTGACAATCAGCAAGTCATTGCTTAACATGAAACCTGCTGCTGCCGCTGCCCAACCTGAATAGGAGTTCAGCATCGAAACGACCACTGGCATATCTGCACCACCGATAGAGGCCACTAAGTGCCAACCAAAGGCTAATGCAATTACCGTCATGATTAACATTAAGAAAACCTGCAAACCAACGCTCTGCGTCTTAACGAAAATCACTAATAGAATAAATGAAATAGCCAGCGCAGCTAGGTTTAATTTATGGCGGTTTGGCAGCATCATCGGTTTAGATGACATTTTTCCTGACAATTTACCATAAGCCACAACTGACCCTGTAAAGGTGACCGCACCGATGAAGATACCAAGGAAAACTTCTGTTAAATGAATATTTTCCATCACAACATCAGTGTAAGTCTCACTTGCGATAAAACTATTGAAACCAACTAATACTGCCGCTAAACCGACGAAGCTATGTAAAATAGCAACCAGCTCTGGCATTTCGGTCATTTCAACTTTTTTCGCTAAACGAATACCAATAACAGCGCCAATAACCATCGCAATGATCATCCAGCCCACATTGGCACTGTGAGGCCCTAAAATGGTGGCAATAAGCGCAATTGCCATACCAATCACGCCATAAGTGTTCCCACGTTGAGAACTTTCATGACGTGATAGCCCTGCTAGGCTGAAAATAAATAGGATAGCAGCAACAATATACGCTGCTGTCACAATTCCACTCGACAACATAAGTTACCCCTTATCCTTTACGAAACATTTTTAACATACGTTGGGTTACTGTAAACCCACCGAAAATATTGATACTTGCGATCAATATGGCAATAAAGGATAAGAAGCTTACCCAGCCGCCACTGCCGATTTGCAGTAGCGCACCAACAACAATGATCCCTGAAATCGCATTGGTGACGGACATCAGTGGTGTATGCAACGCGTGGGTTACATTCCAAACCACGTAGTAGCCGACAACACAAGCGAGGGCAAATACCGTAAAGTGCGATAAAAACTCTTTCGGTGCAGAGTTAGCAAACCAGCCGAAAAGAATAATGGCTAATGCCATCAAACCGTATTTCAATGCTGGCGACATTTTCTTCTCAGGCGCTTTAACTTTTTCCTCCGCTTTCGGTTTCGCCTGCGGCTGAGCAGATACCTGAATTGGTGGGGCTGGCCAAGTAATTTCACCCTGTTTGATGACCGTTACGCCACGAATAACAAGGTCATCGAAATCAATATTAATTTCACCATCTTTTTCTTTACACAATAATTTCATCAAATTAACAAGGTTAGTACCATATAATTGCGAAGATTGTGTGGGTAAGCGACTTGGCAAATCGGTGTAACCAATAATTTTAACACCATTATCAGTCACCACTAATTTATCCGCTTGTGTTAGTTCGCAGTTACCCCCCGTTTGGGCCGCTAAATCCACAATAACACTACCCGGTTTCATTGATTCAACCATCTCTTTGGTGATCAATCTTGGTGCCGGTTTCCCAGGGATCAACGCTGTCGTGACAATGATGTCTACATCTTTTGCTTGGGCTGCAAACAATTCCATCTCCGCCTTAATAAAGGCCTCAGACATCACTTTTGCATAACCATCACCGCTACCTGCTTCTTCTTTGAAATCTAATTCAAGGAATTCAGCGCCCATACTTTGGACTTGCTCTTTTACCTCTGGACGAGTGTCGAATGCACGCACAATCGCGCCGAGGCTACCTGCTGCACCTATTGCGGCAAGCCCTGCAACCCCTGCGCCAATAATCATGACTTTCGCTGGCGGAACTTTACCGGCCGCAGTTATTTGCCCAGTAAAGAAACGTCCAAATTCATGTGCCGCTTCCACAATAGCACGATACCCTGCAATATTTGCCATTGAACTAAGCGCATCCAGTGATTGTGCACGTGAAATGCGAGGCACAGCATCCATTGCCATCACGTTAATATTACGTGCTTTTAAAGCCTCCATTAGCTCAGCATTCTGTGCTGGCCAAATAAAACTCACCAATGTTGCCCCTTCTTTTAACAGCGGAATTTCATCTGCAAGTGGTGCGTTGACTTTAAAAACAATATCTGCGGCAAAGGCCGTGTCACGATCGACAATTTCGGCCCCTGCTTGCTCATAAGCGATATCATCAAAACTTGCTAAATGCCCCGCGTTGTTTTCGACACAAACAGAAAAACCCAACTTCAGGAGTTGAGTGACTGTCGAAGGTGTAGCAGCAACGCGCGCTTCATTGGCAAGTCGTTCTCTTGGTATACCAATACGCATAATGTTCCCTTTTTAAAGCCTAGTGTAATGTTGTTTATAGGGTGTTTGCTAAAATAATGACCATCATCACAGAGAAAAGTCTTATTTTGTGCATAAAACAGATTTTAAATGTTCTAATAACCTACTGAAAATATGCTTCTTGATCCATAATTGATCACGATTCTTAGACAGTAAATGGAATTCGCAGTGAAAATCTTAGTTTTAGGTCAATAAAATACTGGATACTTTTAAAAATCTGGTAAATTTGACTAGTCAATAATTATTTATTTCTTATAAAAAGAAAATCATGAGACAACAGGCTCAGTTACGTGTAATAATCACGTACATGTGATACAACTAAGATTCAGCACGTTTATAATAAATTGCGCAAGGCGGAAGGATTTTGTATGAAGCTGAAAACTACGGCCATCGCAGCCGCGATGTTATCATTAACTAGTATAACTGCTACTCAGGCGGCTGTTGAATTGACGCCAAAACAGGCTACTGAATTAAAACCTTATGAGCGTATAACAGTCACCGGGCGCTTTAATGCTATCTATGAAGCATCCGATGCCGTCTCCCGTAGGGCTGATAAAATGGGGGCGTATGCCTTTTTCATTCAAAGCCTTGACGATATAGGCGATAGCGGCAACATGCGTGTTGTTGCTGATGTCTATGCCAAAGATGCACCAAGTGTCGATGAGCCAAAACGCCGTGTATTCGGTGGTGTGGAAGAAATGTCTAAAACCGACGCCGCACAGTACGAACCATTTGATACTGTCACTATAAGTGGTTTTTACCCTTCTCAACCTGATTTATATGAAGCTATCGCGAAAAAAGCACTCGAAAAGAATGCGGCTTCATTCTATGTCGTTCGCAACATCGCAATGAATGATGGCGGAAATACATTAGCAACAGCTTATATCTATAAGAAAGACGCGCCAAAACGCCAAGTTCTTAATGAAGACGCTGTTGTGCCAGCCGATTCAGATGCTGGGCGTGCCATGTTAGCTGAAGGTGGTGAAGCCGCTAAAAAAGTCCGCATCCCTGGAGTGGCATCCTCGGAAGAACCAACAGTTGCTGTTGGGCGTTTCTTTGAAACATCAAGCAGCCAACCAGGACGTACTAGCGTCACTTTACCAAGTGGCTATGTGATTGAAGAAGTCAATAAAACCGCTGCTGCGCAGATGGTGCCATTTGACTCCATCACCTTCTCTGGTTACTACACCAATACGCCTGAAGTACGTTACCAAATCGCAAAACGTGCAGAAGCTAAAGGTGCAAAATATTTCCATATCACGAGAGAATGGCAGTCTAATGGTGGAAGCGTTACGATCAGTGCCGACCTATTTAAATAATAAATAGCCCACTCATCTAAAAACCAGTCTAGTTCCCTAGGCTGGTTTTTTTCGATCAAATGATGGCAGATGGCTTTTTTATCCCATTTCTTATCTCCCTTTTCTACACATTATACAAAAGTGAATAAATCACTCAAAAAAATGCATATTTTCCCATTGCATATCGAGCATTTCATTCGTAGAATCCACCACTCAAATTATGGCAGTTAAAGTCACTAAATTATTTAACCTTGCCAGTTAAACCCATTACAACAATGACAGTTTTAACGTCATTTTAACTTTTGATTGCTGAACACTCAGGATTTACTTTGAAAAATACGTTAAGCCTCACTGCGTTAACCGCCCTTGTTCTTAGTTCAATGGTTGGTGCAGGTGTATTTAGTCTTCCTCAGAATATGGCAGAAGTGGCTAGCCCGCTGGCTTTAATCATAGGATGGTCTATTACAGGCATTGGTATCTTATTTCTCGCTTTTGCACTTTTACTGCTATCACGCATCCGTCCTGATTTGGATGGCGGTATTTTTACCTATGCGAAAGTCGGCTTTGGCGAACTGGTGGGTTTTTGTTCCGCATGGGGTTACTGGCTTTGTGCCGTTGTAGCAAACGTCTCTTACTTGGTTATCGTATTTGCGGCGATCAGTTTTTTCACCGATTCCCCTGATAACATCATTTTTGGTGACGGGAATACTTGGCAAGCCTTAATTGGTGAGTCTGTTCTACTTTGGTTTGTTCACTATTTAGTGCTACGTGGCGTACAAACTGCTGCGGGCATTAATAAGTTAGCCACAATGGCGAAACTGGTGCCCCTAGGATTATTTATCATCTTAGCATTTTTTGCGTTTAAATTAGATGTTTTTAATGCTGATTTCAGTGGCATAGAACTCAAAATACCTGTTTGGCAACAGGTAAAAGACACCATGTTAATTACGCTTTGGGTATTTATTGGTATTGAGGGGGCGGTAGTTGTTTCTGCACGCGCCAGAAACCGCCGTGACGTTGGTTTAGCAACAATATTTGCTGTTAGCTCTGCCCTTATCATTTATATACTTGTCACGTTATTGTCACTTGGCATCATGCCTCGCGCTGAGCTGGCTGAAATCAAGAACCCATCGATGGCCACATTAATGGTTGATTTAATTGGTTCCAGTGGTGACATTATCATCGCAGCGGGGTTAATTATCTCTGTTTGTGGGGCGTACCTAAGCTGGACGATTATGGCGGCTGAGGTACCGTATATTGCAGCGCAGTACCAATCTTTCCCTAAAGTTTTCAATAAACTAAATAAAAATGATGCCCCTTCTTCATCCTTGTGGTTAACAAATGGTGCAGTACAGCTCTCGCTGGTTCTAATTTGGCTCAGTGGCAGCAATTATAATACACTTCTCACTATTGCCTCTGAAATGATCCTTGTGCCCTATTTCTTGGTTGGTGCATTCTTAATGAAAGTGGCATTTGAGAGGCACAGCAAAGCGTTATTACTGGTTGGGCTCATTGCCAGCCTGTATGGCCTATGGCTACTCTATGCCTCTGGGTTAATCAATCTGATGTTGTCTGTTGTATTATACGCGCCGGGGATATTGGTATTTTTCTATGCACGGCAACAACAAAACAGTAAAGCGCCATTAAAATTCATTGAGACTGCCATGGCATTTGCCATCATGGTTACAGCTTTCCCGGCACTCTATTATTTAGTCTCTTAACCCCTCAAAAGAGGGCGAATTAAGCCCTCGTTGTCAGTGTTAACAAAGTGGGATAAAAACGTAATGCATGTCAATTAAGCAATAAAAAATCCGTAACCTAGGGATGATTACGGATTTTTGCAGTACTGTAGGATCGTTCAACTCATTATTTAGTTCTTAACTGATCGGCATTAGGATAAAAACGTGTTTTTCCCACTTTGTGTGATTAGCCGAAAATTCATCCGGTGATTTGTGAGTCTCATTTCCAATCCTATCTAACCTGCTGCCAAGCATATGATGTTTATTCTCTGTCTAATAGCGCATTATTAACATCATTGCCCCAAACCTGTGTCACTGAGTAAAGTTTACAACCCTACAGATGAGATGCACTTTATTGCATGTCATGACGCAATTGTTCAAATAACACCTCTACCGGCCTATTCAATAGCGAATTTATAAGAATTAATTTTGTACCCATCAGTTCGTCATAAGTGCCAATGGTTTTGCAGCACCTTCTATTCGATAAACACCAAGTTCAAATTTTACTGAGGCTTACCCACCCTACACAACAAGCATTCCCCTCTAGCTATCCCCTTTTTTACACTGGTTAGCCAACAGGCTGTTGTACTAACTCAAGTGCTATTATTATTTATTAAACCTAACAGTATGTTGTAACTAAACCGACCACATTTAAAGCTAGTGGTTTTATGTTTAAGACGCTAACGCGACTTAAACTGGCTAATGCCATAATAAAAAACCGCTTCTCACCAGCTAGTAAGAAGCGGTTTTACCCAACGAAATCCCAAAATTTTGTCAAAGTTTTTGTGACAAACTTTCCATTGTTTGAATAATCCGTTTATCCGAAATAGGATATGGGGTTCCTAATTGTTGAGCAAAAAGGCTAATTCGTAGCTCTTCAATCATCCAACGGATTTCCAGTACTTCTGGCATATTCTTTTGAATAGGCGTGAGTTTGGCTAACCACTGTTGCCACATATTTTGCACATGCTCAACCTTACTCATTTGCGCCCGATCACGATTTGGGTCCGTCGCCAATTTCTCAAGACGCCGTTCAATACCATTTAAATAACGCAATACATCCGGTAAACGCTTCCAGCCATGAGCAGTAACAAAGCCTTTAAAGACTAAATTCCCCATCTGGGCTTTTAGATCAGATAGTGCTAACGCCATGGAAAAATCAACCCGCCCTTTTAAACGTTTGTTAATGGCAAACACCGCACTGAGGATTTGTTCAACTTGTTTGGCAATATTCACCACGACATCATTTAACTCCGCACGAGCAAACTCTTTGAGTTTTTCAAATTGGACTTCATCCCACACTGTGCCACCAAAGTTAGCAATCAACTGGTCAACCCCACAAGCGATGCAGTCATCAATAAGATCTAGTACTTTACCGTAGGGATTAAAATACAAACCTAATTTTGATTTATTCGGTAATTTTTCATGTAAGTATTTAATCGGCGAAGGAATATTAAGCAACAATAACCGACGAACACCACGCCACATGGCTTGTTGCTGTTCAAACTCCGTTTCAAATACCCGAATGCCGACACTATTTTTCTCATCGACCAAAGCAGGATACGCTTTGACTGAATACCCACCTCGCTTTTGCTCATAACGCTGAGGGAGTTCACCAAAGCTCCAAATATGTAAACCTGACTGCTCAATGCCATCATCAACAACCTCGGAAAGCGTTTCTTGCACTTTTTCCTTTAAATTGTTTTTCAGAATATCGAGATCTTGCCCTTCTGCGATGGTTTTATTCTTATCGCCAATAACACGATAAGTCATTTTTAAATGCACGGGAAGTTGGTCAAGTTGCCACGCTTCACGCTCAACTGTGACTCCCGTCATCCGGCGCAATTCTTTTTCCAGTTTATCTAATACGTTTCCGTCTGGCTCTGGTACTCGTTCAAGAAAAGCAGAGGCATAATTAGGTGCTGGCACAAAATTTCGTCTGATCGGTTTCGGTAATGATTTAATTAATGCCACAATCAATTCGTGACGTAAACCGGGCACCTGCCAGTCAAACCCTATATTTTGTACTTGATTTAATATGGCGAGTGGGATGTGTACTGTCACCCCATCTGCATCAGTTCCAGGTTCAAATTGGTAGCTTAAGCGGAACTTTAAATCTCCCTGATACCAATAATTTGGATAATCAAGTGCTGACACATGACCTGCATCTTCCTTGATTAACATACTTTTTTCAAAATTCAACAAGTCAGCTTGCTGCTTTGATGCCGTTTTCCACCAATGGTCAAAATGACGAGATGAAATAACATCATTAGGAATGCGTTGGTCATAAAAAGCAAACAACGTATCATCATCAACAAGTATGTCACGACGGCGTGATTTATGTTCTAAATCCTCGACTTCTGATAACAGTTTACGATTTTCTTTAAAGAACGCATGACGCGTTGACCAATCCCCTTCAACCAAAGCGTGACGAATAAATAATTCACGACAAAGTAAAGGATCAATATTGCCATAATTGATTTGTCGTGAAGCCACGATCGGCAAACCATACAGTGTCACTTTTTCAGAAGCCATAACCGCACCTTCTGATTTAGACCAATGTGGTTCACTATAGTGATGTTTTGTTAGATGGGTTGCGAGTGGTTCAACCCACTCAACATCAATAGCGGCCGCAATACGCCCCCACAGTTTGGATGTTTCAACCAGTTCGGCTACCATAGTCCATTTAGGGGGTTTCTTGAATAAACCAGACCCCGGAAACAGAGTAAAACGTGCATTTCTTGCTCCGGTAAATTCATGTTTATCAGCATCTTTTTGCCCAATATGTGAGAGTAAACCAGACAATAGTGAAACATGGATCCCACGAAAATCTGCATCAGCGCTGTTAATCGCAAACCCCAGTTCTTTCACCACCTGACGTAACTGCGTATAAAGATCCTGCCATTCACGAATGCGCAAGTAATTGAGAAAGTCTTGGCGACACATTTTTCTAAACTGGGCATTCGAAAGCTGTGTTTGTTGCTCTTTGAGATAATCCCAAAGATTTAAAAACGCCATAAAATCCGATTGTTTATCATGGAAACGGCGGTGCTTTTCATCAGCAGCTTGCTGCTTGTCTAGCGGTCGTTCTCTCGGATCTTGAATCGATAGCGCCGACACAATCACCATTGTTTCACGCACCGCTGCGTGTTTTCGTGCTTCAATGACCATACGCGCCAACCTTGGGTCGACGGGTAATTGAGCGAGTTGCCGCCCCATATCGGTAAGCTGATAACCTTTATCCACTTGTTTATGTGGCTTAATACCACCTAACTCTTCAAGTAATTTCACGCCATCTTGAATATTGCGCTTATCTGGTGCTTCAACAAATGGAAATGCGGTAATATCCCCCAACCCTATGGAGGTCATTTGTAAAATAACAGAGGCTAAATTGGTTCTTAGAATTTCAGGATCGGTAAATTCAGGACGCGAAAGAAAATCTTCCTCTGAATACAATCGAATACAAATACCGTCAGAAACACGCCCACAACGCCCTTTACGCTGGTTTGCTGACGCTTGGGAAATTGCTTCAACGGGTAAACGTTGAACTTTAGTTCGGTAACTGTAGCGACTAATTCGAGCATACCCCGTATCAATAACATATTTAATACCTGGTACGGTTAATGATGTTTCTGCAACGTTGGTTGCTAAAATAATGCGACGTCCACCGTGGGGATGGAAAATTCGGTTTTGCTCACTATTGGACAACCTTGCGAATAATGGCAGAATTTCGGTATGGCGCAACGATAATTTAGATAATGCTTCGGCAGTATCACGGATCTCACGCTCACCACTCATAAATATCAAAATATCGCCATTACCTTCCGTTGATAGCTCATTGACTGCATCAATAATCCCATCAATTTGGTCACGATCGCTATCATTATCATCCCCCATAATCGGGCGATAGCGAACTTCTACAGGATAAGTTCGCCCGGAAACCTCAACAATAGGGGCATGATTAAAATGGTTAGAAAAACGTTCGGGATCGATCGTTGCAGAGGTAATGATGACTTTTAAATCCGGTCGCTTTGGCAATAACTGGCGCAGATAACCTAAAATGAAATCAATATTTAAGCTTCTTTCATGGGCTTCATCGATGATGATGGTATCGTATTGCAGCAGCAATTTGTCATTTTGCAATTCCGCCAGCAAAATCCCATCGGTCATTAATTTCACTTGGGTTGTTTCGCTAACTTGGTCGCTAAAACGTACCTTATACCCCACGGTTGTGCCAAGCTCGCACTCTAATTCGTGTGCAAGGCGCGTTGCAACTGAGCGAGCTGCCAGTCGTCTTGGTTGAGTATGACCAATAAAACCTCGAATACCACGTCCAAGTTCAAGGCAAATTTTCGGAATTTGGGTTGTTTTCCCAGAACCTGTTTCACCTGCAATAATCACCACTTGGTGGTTTTTAATTGCCGTCAAAATAGCCTCTTTCTTTTGGCTAACAGGGAGATTGTCTGGGTAGATAATTTTAGGTGGATTCAGTTTTTTAATGGCAACTTTCTGTTTTGCTGCCTCAATATCTGCTTTAATCACATCCAATACCGCATTGCGTGATTTTTCATCACGAATTTTTGCAATACCTTGAATTCTTTTTTTCAGTAACCACTGGTCACGTAGTGAAGTTTGTCCTATTTCAGCATCTAATGCCGCTAGTATGGATTTCACGCTTTAAATCCTTATTTTTAATCAATTATAATGCACAACGGCCTTTCAATTCGTCGTTTAGCAACAATATCTTGTTTTCGTTTTTAGTTATTGTTATTACATAGATAATACCATCAATTTTTTTGAAGAAGGCTGTCTAATTTTCTTTCTATCAATCAGTTAGCTATCACGTATGATTATACGAAAAGCGATATAAATAAATTTGAGGACCACAATGAGTCACGTATTATTATTGAAATCAAGTATTCTGGCAGATTACTCTCAAAGCAATAAAATGGCCGATTACTTTATTCAACAATGGCAAAAAAAGAATCCTGAGGATACGGTAACGGTTCGAGATCTTGTCAATACGCCTATCCCTGCCATTGATGGAGAAATTTTAGCAGCTTTTGGCCCAGGAGACACGAAAACTGAGCAACAACAAGCACATTTGGACCTGTCCAATACATTAATTGAAGAAATAAAAGCCCATGATGTCATTGTCATCGCTGCACCAATGTATAACTTTACGATTTCTTCACACTTAAAGCATTATTTTGATTTTATTGCGAGATCAGGTCATACATTTAAATATACCGAACAAGGTTCTGTCGGTTTATTGGAAAACAAACGTGCGTTTGTCTTGACCAGTCGCGGAGGAATTTATAAAGATACTCCAGCGGATACCATGGTGCCTTATATGACATTATTTTTAAATTTTCTGGGCATTAAAGATGTTGAATTTATTTTTGCAGAAGGTACAGCTTTGGGCGCAGATTCAGTTGAAAAAGCCCACCAACAAGCTCAACAACACATTGATAACCTTGTTGGCTAAATCAATCATCAAATCAACCTAAACTACCTTTGTTTTACTTTGCGCACGACTTTGTGCGCATTTTTATTTTTTCTTAAGCCACTGCCCATTAATACCTCGGACATATTCGCCAGTGCTTGCCCTCTCGACTAATTTTTGCCCGGCAATTCGCGCGACATCATGTGTTTTAAGGTTATTTTTGGCCGCAATTTCATGGTATTTCTTTTCACGTTCTCGGTTAATTTGCTCGGCTAATTTGGCAGCTTCCGCATTATCGGTATTCACTACTGCTAAGTAGCCTGATAGCGTCTCCCCCACTGCCCCTTGTTCTTTTGCCTCATCCACCGTGAGGGCAAAGACAGAAAATGCACTAAACAATGAACACGCTACTATTGTTTTTATTATTCGGTTCATTTATCGTTGACCTCCCCGAATAAATCACTGTTCTCTTTTAGCAACTCTTCAACTTGCCTGTCTGCTTTTATCTGTATTTCATGCTCTATTTTCACATTCATATTAATATTAATTGGCTTATCTGGCGTAGCAACTTCCACTCGTAAGCATGCCACTAAGAAAAAGGCCATGATAATGACTGCGCTTGTTTTTAACATATCCACGTTATTCCTTAGAACCTTCATAGGTTCTTTTCTAGCCATTCTTCTAAAGAACTACCGAATCGTAAACTACGCCACAATTGAAAAATATTTTCTTCATGTTGATAGTTTAAATGTACTTCCCGTTTTTTCTTTTCTTGAGCATTAAACCCTTCAAGGATCGTTTTCATGGTTAGCTGCCCTAAGTTGGTAATATTCACATCTGTGCGACTACGCTTTATTTCTAAATACTGTAACCAGCCAATCGCCGAGCCAGCAGAAATATTATCTTTCTGAATAGATTCTACAAATTGTGTATCTAATCGTAATGTTAACGGCCCGCTATTTTCTAACCACCCGTGTTTCACTATCCATTCTGGATTATTCAAATAGAATGGAAGTTCACCATTGACTTTGCCTGAAACCGCAAATTGAGACACTTTTAAAATGGTAAATAATTGGCTTAGTTCAATTTGCTGCAACCGGATCGTGGATGCATCTGTTTGTGGCCAGCGTAATAATTCCATCGAAACATCACCCCCTAACATTTTAAATCCAACATTAGTGAGTTTGAGTGGTTTCGCTTCCGTTGGTGGATAGGTTCCAGCTAAGTCTGCTTTGATATCAGTGAGTTCAAATAAATTATTGAGTTTTTTAATTCGCAGTTCTACAGGCGTTTTTCCACCAAGTGTCCACGTACTTTGTTTCAAACGCCAAGGCAACACAAAATTCAAACCTGACAGTTCTCCGTCCTTTAACCAAAGGCTTGTATTTTCAACACGCCAATGCCCACCTGCAATAAACCCATCTTCAGGGGTCATTGAAAAGGCCGCTTGGGAAAATAACTTTCCTTGCCTTAGTTCAAGTCCAAGATCTGCCGGAATTAAGGTTTGAAATGCAGTGACAGACTGTTCAGGCCAACGCGCTTCCCCTCTTAAGCGCTCACCATCCCAACGCCCAAAAATAACAATGGGACCAACCTCTTTTGTACTTAAATCCCCTTTGAGTTGAAACTCAGCGGGTGACTTTCCTTTAATATCTGCATTTATCGTTATTTTTGGTAAGTAACTTTCGGCACCAAATTGCATTCGATTGCTGGTTAGCTGCAATGCACCATTAAAGCTCGCTTTTGTCCTTTCCCTTTGCCACTGTAATGGCTTAGTTAATTGTAAGCGAGGCGCACTCATCGATAATAAGCCATATTTAATTTGGTCAAAGCCAGTCGTCAGATTATTTAACGTAATTAATGTATCTTGCCAACTGCCATTGCCTTTAATATCCCAACGCGCAGCGAGTGAAGGTAATTTGGCACTTCCCCAATAGTTCCAAAACCATTTTCCATTATCAAAAGTAAACTTATTTGCTTTACCATCAAGGTGGATATCAAAATCCCCCCAATACTGTTCTTGGACTTTTAATATTGCTTGTAGCCGGCCCGATATCCCCTCGTCACTTAATGAAGTCCCCGCCAGAGGTAAACGAATTTCCTTTAATAAAATTGTCGGCGATACACGGCCATAAGCCCTTAATAACGATCCTGATAAAAAAGAAATTTTAGCTGATGATAATTGCCCCGAAACCTGCGCGGGTAAATTAATATCAAGGATCATATCGTCATATTTAACTTGCCCGTTTAACTTAAAATTGACGTCAATATTTAATAAATCAAGATGCGTTTCAGGTAGTGTTAATACAATATTTCCTTTGCCTTTCTTCCCTTGCGTTAACATGTTTAAACGCCCCGAAAAAACCATGTCACCTAATGGTTGCTGCCAATTTTTAATTTGAAAGCTCACCCCACCTTCCACGGGTAACCCTGCATCCTCCCATTGCCACTTACCTTGAGAAACGCTAAATGTTGATGAAGACAACGCCCATGGCAAATTAAGCAGTGTTTTTTGCGTATCGGCATCTGTAACAATTAATGCCCCTTTTTCATCTAGCCAAGCTAATTTTGCTTGTAGATATTTTTCAGGGTTTAATAGTTTGAAATTTGCCTCCAACATCCCTTTTTGAGGAAATTGACTCGCAATGAGTGGTAGCTGAACATCGCCTGATAACGTGATTGTTTGCTGCTGTTCAGGTAAAAATGCAGAGAACTCACTGATCAGCAGCTGTTTATCTTTAGTAATTAATGAAGACAACCTTAAATTATCACCTTGGAAGTCAAACATCAGTGGCCTATTTTTATCTGTCTGGCGTAGCCAAATACTGCCTTGATAATCATCCCATGGTTGAACGTTCATTTGCTTAATGACTAAAGAGAACGCCGGAATATTGTCTATTAACTCAGCAATATTGAGCGGTTCCCCTGGTTGCGAGTCATCTAATTCAAGTGTACTCACGCATTCAGTAGCAACATTCGCCTTATCTACAATCAAATGAAGGGGAAAAATGGAAAAACGAATTCCTTGCAAATCAATAAGTTTGCAATTTTTTGCCGTTAAGTTGAGCTCAGAAATATGCAGCTGTCTGTGGATTATTCGTGGATCCGAAAATGCTAATTGAAGTGGCTTTGGTAAGTAATGAGAGGCAATAATAGGAACCCAGCGAGCAGCGGTTATCCATAATATGGCTAAGAGAAGCGCGCTTCCTCCGAAACCCCAGAGTAAAATTTTGCCTGCGCGTTTAAATACCTGCATCAACTGCGTCCTTGTGCGATTTGCTTTGCACCATTATGGTGAAATTTTAATTCAATTTTCATGATATCTGGTTGTCTAAAGAGCATAAACCATATCCAGATGTAAACAGATAGCTATTTTCTTAATTTCTAGGTGATTTACAAACTTAATTGTCTTATTCTGGGTTTATCTTTTGTAGGTACACCATTTTACCTACTATTTTTATTGGTTCCGAATAATTGGAGTCTCTTCAATGAAAATTGTTTCTTATAGTACCAAACAGTATGATCGCAAGCACATGGAGCAAGTTAATCAAGGCTCAGGATTTAATTTTAGTATTGAATATTTTGATTTTCCATTAACGGTTCAAACGGCAAAAAATGCCGTGGGCGCAGACGCTGTTTGTATTTTTGTTAATGATGAAGCAAACCGTGCTGTTTTAGAAGAACTTGCTGCCTTAAATATCCGCATTTTAGCTTTACGCTGCGCTGGATTTAATAATGTTGACCTTGAAGCTGCTAAACAACTCGGCATTGAAGTTGTTCGTGTTCCTGCTTATTCACCTGAAGCCGTTGCAGAACATACTGTTGGGATGATGTTGTGCCTAAATCGTAGGATCCACCGAGCTTACCAACGTACTCGTGATGCAAACTTTTCGCTTGAGGGTTTAACCGGCTTTAACATGCACAATCGCACTGCTGGGATCATCGGAACAGGCAAAATTGGGCAAGCGACTTTGCGCATACTGAAAGGTTTTGGTATGCGTTTACTTGCCCATGACCCCTACCCGAATCAAGCTGTTTTAGATCTTGGGGCGGAATATGTCGACTTAGATACTTTGTATAAACAATCAGATGTTATCTCTCTTCATTGCCCTTTAACCCCTGAAAATCATCATTTACTTGATGAAATTGCGTTCAATAAGATGAAAAAAGGCGTTATGATCATCAATACAAGTCGTGGTGCTTTAATTGATTCTGTCGCTGCAATTAATGCTTTAAAATCACAAAAAATCGGTTCTCTCGGTATGGATGTTTATGAAAACGAACGTGATTTATTTTTTGAAGATAAATCAAATGACGTGATCCAAGATGATGTGTTCCGCCGCCTTTCATCCTGCCACAATGTGTTATTTACCGGCCATCAAGCATTTTTAACAGAGGAAGCACTAACCAGTATTAGTCAAACAACACTGAGTAACATTGACCAGGTTGGTCATGGCAAAGCCTGCCCGAATATTGTCAGTGCTTAATTGGGCGTTGGAACAATGAAACGTTTAATTCCACTGACTCTTTTAGGTTTATTATTAGCCGCTTGCCAAACCCATCAAGTTAATGCAAAGAATGATGACAAAGCAATTCAAAATGCATTAGTTCATCATCGATTTGTTTTAACTGAAGTGGATGGTAAACCGATTAAATCGAAACAAACTGTTCCATACATCGCTTTTGGCGAAAAAATGTTTGTTTCCGCTTCAATGTGCAACGACTTTAATGGATTCGGCAATATAAGTAACGCCAAAATTACCGTTAAAGAGCTAACGAAAACTGAGCTTGAATGTGTTGATGAAGATTTGTCTAAATGGGATACCATGTTGAAACGCATGCTTGCAGAAGGTGCAACGGTTAATATTAAAAATAACCAACTTGTTTTAATTCAGGGACATTACAAATTAGTGTATTCCCTACGTGACTACGTTAATTAGCCGCATTATTTGACTACAAAACCGTACACACTAATCTGCTTTAAAATGGGTACGGTTTTATCAATATATTTCTTCCAATATTATTTTGCTTGATCAAACAATAAACCAACTTTCGTTAATTGAGACATTTTTTCCATATAATTACGGATATTAGTACTGAATGCTAAATCAGCAACAATGCTCAAGCTACGTAACGTAGGAAAGATATAAAAATCATTTATATCAATAACGTCTCTACGCTTTTCTAACCACATGTCTAATAACGACATTTGTGGAGCAAGTTCGATGAGTAAAGTGTGAGTTTCTTTTCGCAATTCAGCAAGGTCACCATAATTTTTTGTTGTTCTCTCAATATAAGCCTCTCTAGCTGCATTTGTGCTTATTTCAGGGAAATCAGTTTCTACAAAACGGGGAGTGACTAATTTATATACGGTACTAGAGACCGCTTTCGACCATGTTTCAATTTCCGAGGAGAGTACACCTGAGGCGTATTTTTCCTCACTTAATTGGTCAATATAATGAACAATATCCAAGCTTTCAGGTAAATAGCTACCATCATCCTTTTCTAAGATTGGTAGCATTTTTTTGCCAATCATTCGAATCGGTGTCTCATGGTCATTATCCAAAAGGACGATTTGTTCTACTGCAATATTTTTTAAACCCAAAATCATTCTTGCTCTTACGCAAAATGGGCAGTGGTCATAAATATATAATTTCATTTTTCGCCTCACTAATAGTGATGATCATCAGCTAGGGGCTGTTTATCTTTGCTGGTCAATTTTCATTCGAATTAAAGCCATTTTAGACAAGGCGAGAAGTGCGCCGCCGAGTAAACTCGGCAAGAGCGTCTCAATGCACCATCGAATAAGTGAAACGTGCTTTAACCGAACCCTAGTGCTACGTTTAGGGACAATATTTGATTCAAATCGTCGTCAGTCAGCATGACGAATACATTTATCCATTTTTTAGATTATCTATTAACCTTTTTTAGCGGTGAAAATCAGCAGCAAAGATAAACCGCCCCTAGATCGAATAATAGTATATGTTAATACATACCGTTTGTGATTAACTTTTGTTCTTTTTTGTGTGGTATACGTTAATATAAGGTGAACAAAATCCCAATCGAAGAGATAAGATTATGGCAAAATAGCCAGTCTTAATATGAGAAACCGACGACCTATGTCTCTAAATAACATTGCTATTATCCTATTTGATCAGTTTGAAACCCTTGATGTTATGGGGCCTGTTGAAGTTTTTGGTCGATTAGGACACTGCCAGATAGATTTTATTTCACCGAATGGTGCTATGATGACCAGCTCGCAGGGCGTTTCTATCAATACTCAAGCAATAACAACCCCTACTTATCAGCACATTTTAATTCCAGGCGGTCAAGGTACTCGCCCTCTTTCTGTAAACGAAGATTATATCCAATGGGTAAAAACACAGTTTGAGTTTGCTGACACCGGGATTTCCGTCTGTACAGGCTCAGCCTTACTTGCCAAAACTTTACTGTTAAATGGTGTAAAAGCAACAACGAACAAGCTTGCTTATGATTGGGTAACCAGCCTTAATCCCTTAGTATTTTGGCAACCGCAGGCTCGCTGGGTTCATGATGGTAAGTTCTATACTTCCTCTGGCATTAGTGCTGGTATTGATATGTCTTTACAAATTGTGAGTGACTTTTACGACGTTGAAACAGCTAAAAATATTGCATTAAGAATGGAATATTTATGGGATCAAGACCCTAACCATGATCCCTTTGCAAAAGTCATCATATAAGATGCCATTTATTTTTTTAAATGGTACTTTTACTTTACTCTACATTGCTTAAATACGGTTATTTACTAATAAATAGCGTTAATATCAACTTATCTAGATTAGATATTAACGATCAGATTATTAACAGTGAATTATCCATCTATTAACTTCTTTAAAGAATAGTAAATAGTTATATTTATAATAAAAATAGTAATGCTTTGATTTTAATAAATTATTTTGAATATAGTTTCACACTGGAACATTTATTTGAATTATAATGAATTGATATTAAACATGTTATTAATTCCCTTAACGCATCAACAATTATAACCAACACTCCCGTTTAATATCATCGACAATCCCATACTAAAAATAATGACATTAACTTTTTATTATAAAGAAAAATTTTTATCATATTTATGGCTATTAAAACTTTTAAATTATGTTGTTTTTTAATATACTCTTATACGTAAATTAACAACAATTATCAAATAATAACCCTTCATGCAAATTGAGGATGTCATATGGACATTCATAGTATCATCGGTATAAAAATAAAAAACCGGAGAAAAGAGCTTGGTCTTTCTGGTGCTAATTTAGCTGATAAATTAAATTTAAGCCAACAACAAATATCACGTTATGAGAATGGAATTAATAAAATACCGCTTAATCATTTAGTTGATATTGCTGAAGCACTCGGTTGCCCTATTGAGTGGTTTTTCCAAGATTATACTAGCGAATACAAAAGAAATGGAAACCAAGAAGATAATCTAACGGAAAGAGAAATGCAATATACTGCTGAAAGTGTAATTTTCAACAAAAAATAATTTTCCTCTAAGCCCTCCCCAAAAAAACAAAAAAGGCATCATATAGCCAAAATGGTTGTATTTGCCTTTTTTATGTTAGAGTTTAAATATTATTATAAGCAGTAAAGCCAATCTGTTAAGTAGATTGGCTTAATTAATCTTTAGTATCTAACTTAAATTAATGTTAAGTTTAGGGTACAAATTATTTAATTTAATCGTAATTGATATTAAATACCATCTGAGAATGCACTTCCCCGGCAGATATTTTTTTCTCATACTGATAATATCTTGCTGTATAATTTAGTGTGATGTCTTTTTCTTGATTATCATGCAAACGCCCTAACCCATATTTTGTATTGAATTGTAACTCCCTTTGACTATCCCTTTCTAAAACTTGGATGCCAATACCATTTGCAGGACTTGAAGTACTTAAATTTACAAGAACACCTTTATTTGAGACACCTACAGGTTCTTTACCATCATAACTTATTGAGATATTTGTGTAGCCTTGTACACTGACCCCGCCATTACAAACGAGAGTTATATCAAAATCTTTTCCACCAGCAGTGCTCCCAACTCCCGTAAACTGTGTACGGTTAACAGGGCTTAACTCGACATTTTTCTCTCTTTCACCACGTACTTTGCATGAAGCTGAAGAGATTGTTATCGCATTAGCGTTTAAGTAACTGACTAATACAGGATTACTTTTGTCGAAGCCATAACGAGTATATTTTCCTGACGCGATACTACCTGCACCTGTTTTATTGGCCGTTTTTACGAGTTGTAGTGTAAATACAGAGTTTGCTAAATACACTTTTGTTCCACCCGTCCATGTATTACCACTTCCCCTAATGCCATATTTATCAGGATATGTAAAACGAACAGAGCCGCCACCACGTTCAAACCTCATCCCGATACCTGGCACATTGGTTTGGAAAATTTTATCTGATCCAGGGATCTGCGTTAGTCCAGGCATAATAACTTCTGCATCAAAATAGGTAACACCTGAATAGCAGGTTGCATAAATTGTTTGCCGAGGATCAACCATTGTGTAGGTCTTTTCAGCAATTACAGCCCCTTTAGGGAGATCAGGGTCAACCACAATTTGCCCCATTTCCATATTAAATTCATACGTTGGCGCATTGCTACGTACACAATATGCTGCTGCATATGTTGATGAAAGTAAAATTCCCATGCCTAAATACCAACGATATTGCTTAATTATTGACATAGCTTATCCTTACTTTCAGAATCTAATGAGAATGAACATTCACCACTATCCCATTTGATAATGGCCTGAGTAGCTTCATCATTGCTGATAAACACAGAACCACCTTGCCCCACAATTCCAATAGATTCCCCTGTATGGTCAACAACATTGGCACCAAAAGGTAATGGCTTATTGCCTTGTCTTATAACGCTATAAACAATATTTTTTTCTACTTTTGTACCGAATATTACCTTCACAACACTACCTTCATAAGGCACAACTTGTGATGAGGTATTTTCAAATACAATGTCTTCAGAGCTACCTTTAGCATCGATTTCAACGTTATTAATACGGTATGCACGCACATAAGGTGCGACTGCATATCCATTACCGTCAATTTTACTGCCTTGCGCTCCCATTACAGAGGCACCTTCTGCACCTTTAGCTTCAATCAAGGCAATTGTTGTTGAAATATTTGGCGTCAGTGTAATGCCACCGGAATGAACCACGACAGATCCGTTCGCCGCTAAACCATATTGCCTGTACTCTTTTCCTTGGCTGTAGTTAGCACTGGTATTCACCTTTGACGTTCTATAGCCCGTATTTAAACCAACATTTTTCTCGCCGCCATTTGCAACTGAGGTGTTTACACCATAGGTCCAATTATTTTCGCGATCAAAAGAACCATTTGCACCTAATTGGCTCGAACCAAATGTTTCATTATTAAATGTGGTATAAGACGTAATTGTGGTGCTGTTTTGCTCTCCAAAGTACAGTGGGAAGCTTAGGTTCAGACTAATACGGTCATCTTTCTTATTCCCATTGCTTTGTGTGTAAACTCTCATCAAAGAAACGCCATAATTAAAACGATCAAAATGATTGTTATAACTTAATTGATATTGCTTTTCTGTTCCTGATTTATCCCAATAGCTCGAAATACGACCTGTAAAATAAAGACCTCCATAGCCATCCGGTAAATTTTGGTTAATCGTGTAACTGAAACCATTTTTTTCACGGCCTAAAGTATTCGCAATTCCACGTTTGTCATCATCAATCGCACGTACCGCATTGTTAACACTATAGTAATCTTTTGTAGAGTAGCGATATGCAGCTAAAACAAGGTTTGTATCTGTTTGCGTGAACAATCGGTTAAAGGTAAAGCGATAGCTTTGACCAAGATAAGTGTCATGGCTAAAGACTGTTCTTGATTGTGTCAAATCTACCGCAACCGCCCCAAACCCAGTGTTGATCCCTGAACCAATAAGATAAGCTTGATAATCATCGAATGCCGTCACACCACCATAAATCGTGAATGTATTATTTAAACCATGTTGTACTGTTCCTTGCATAACAAACGGTTTGTTTTTCAAACCATCAGTATCAACTTTACCCCCAGAAACTTGATAGCGCGTGAATCCTGGGCGCAATAATTGCGCAAGTGACGAGTACGGCACACTAAAAGAGCTTTCGCTACCATCCGCTTCTTTAACAGTAACAACCAGATCATTACCATAGCCTGATGGATAAACGTCCGTTAAGTTAAATGGCCCTGGCGCTACGGTTGTTTGATAAATAATAGAATCGTTTTGTTTCACAGTGACAAGCGCATTACTTTGTGCAACGCCCCTAATTTCTGGGGCGTAACTTGTCATACCATCAGGATACATACCATCATCGGTTGACAGTCTTGCACCTCGTAAACCGATGCTATCGAATAAATCTCCGTCTGTATAAAACTGCCCTGCTGTTGCTTTTGATTTTATTGATGCAATGGGTTTTTGCAGATAAGTTTGGTTACTATTCCAATCAGTGCCATTCCTACGCTGCCAGTTTAAATTCCCTTGATGTTTAAGTAGCCATCCGCCATAGCTTAACCCTGCATTTAACCCTATATAGGCACTTGAGTTATTACTCTTATGTGATCCACTGGTATGTGTATCATAATAGTTCGCCATATAACCTAAATTAAGTGCAGGTATTCCTTCATCCCAAAATTGTGGTGATACATAACCTCTAGACATTCTTTGTTCATAAATCTGTGGAACAGAAATATCTAGACGTAATGTGGATGTTTGGAATGCATCAGAAATATCTTTCTGATTATTCCACTGCATTAACGATAAACACTCTAAGCTATCTGCTTTAATATTTGGATTTAATTTATCTACGTTAATACCAAAATCAGATAGCATTTTGGCTGTATAACATACTCCGAGTTGCCCATTCTCTTTTTGAATAAAATCAAGATCGTAACGCCCTTTCCAATTATTATTGGTATAGACATCAACAGAATATGTACCTGGTTCAATACCAGATTGATTAAAGCGTTTTAAGTCAATATTTTCTTTACTACCAATAATAAAACCACTGTTAAATTCGTAATCAGTTTCTTCTTCGCCCAGAGCGTTAAAAGAGGAAAGCATGCAAATTGTGACAATGCAGGTCACAGAGAGTGTATTGCTATATTTATTGTTAAACTCTCGCCGTTTCATTATATATTCCTATTTTGCAGTTAATGTGACTGCAACATCTGAACCGTAATCATTAATGTTATTAATTACAACGTTACTACCAACCCTAACAGTTTGCGATAATTCAACTGAAGTTTGGTTTTTAGGTTCTAATAAAATCGTTTTTGAATTTAAAGCCGTTTTTCCATCTGTTGATATTTTAGTAATAGTAATAAAATAAGGAGTTGGATTTTCAATAACGATATTCTTACCCTGCGATTTTATAATTAATTCTTCTGGTGCTGTCTGACGATTACTTAAACCTGTTGGGCGATACATGAATTTAAATCTAGAGCGAATCGCTAATTGCAATATGTTTTGACTTTCACCATTTTTCGCTTTAGCCATTGGAGGAATATCTAAGATATTTAGCCACCAAAGACTTTCTCTATCCTGAGGGATACTTGCTTTATCCATTAATTTAATGCGGAGAGTTTGCCCGCCTTTAGCTTCAACACGAGAAATCGGTGGTGTAATTTGAAAAGGCGTTTTAATTGTATCTGGTGTTTCTGAGGCATCACCATTATCAAGCCAAGCTTGAGCAACCGCAGGACGATCAGATGTATTATTTAATTGAACAGTGATTTCTTTTTCATCACCGGGATAAATAAAACGAGTACCATTTACAATAATGTTATTGGCAAACGAAGACACACTGAAAATCAGGCTGCATATCAGAACTAAAGCTTTCATTGGAACCTCTAAAAATAAAAGCGGCAGTATGGCTACCGCTTATCTAGTCATGCTATTTAACATTAGAATGATCGAACCATGCTAAATTAATTAGCACTTATATAAATCAAAACCGATGATTTTTATTGATATGTTATTTCGTAAGTTGCGTAACTTTTCACTTCACCTGCAGTTACTGTGGTTGGTGTAGATGTTGCATAACCAACGTAGTATTGGAAGCGAGCACCATTATCTAAAATAGAAGTTGGTTTAGAAGGCGCGGTTACGCCTGGGATAATTTTGGTATTTTGCATATCAGCATCATTAGAACTTGCTAATGCTAACTGAATGTTTTTTGCACCTGTCGTTTCTGTATTAGCTAAGTAACCTACATTGTTACCATTGGCATTTTGCAGCATGTTACCGCCAACCCAAGTAACTGCCAGTTTGTCACCTTTAACAAAGTCGCCATTAGTTGCTGCTTCACAGTTAGTGACATCAATAACAAATGGTTTCGCTTTTAATAATTTATCTGCGCCACCCGCACGAACTTCTTCAACTGAAATAGGTGCTAAATAAACATTTGCATCACTGCCTTGTCCATCAACAGAAACAGTACAAGAAACATCTGTCACTTTGCCATGAAAATTAACTAAACCCCCACCTACTTTTGGTGTTGCAGCATTAGCAGTTGATAAACCAATAATTGTTGTTGCGATAGCACTCAGTAGTACTTTCTTCATTTTCATTTCCTAATATGAGATTTTTATTTTTACATTTAAAAGAACTCATTAAGCTTTTTTATTTAGCGGTAAAAAGAAAACAAAAACCCTATCGCATAATATATGCGACCTTGTGGATTTTCGTTTCATTTTGAAACCGTTGCATTAATACAAATAAATACGCTTCTTAATCAGTCCTACTTAGAATTTTTAATCATATGCACTATATGATTTCGCAGAGAGGATACATAATAACTTAAGTTTTATTAAATCGTTTTTATCATTCCTTAATAACATTTTAATAGCTATCTCCTATCAAAATACCCTTATCGATTGAGATATTCAAGATATCCACCTCACTGCTTTACTCGTTAAAAGCTCAATTTTTAGATAAAAAAACGATAAATTATCTAAATTATGAATTTTATAAACCGTATTTGCATTAATAAAGATTTTTATAAAAACTTATATTTTGGTTTTTATGGTTTAAATTATCAACGTGCTTACATTTTGATACTTTTTGTTATCAAATATTATGAAATCACATTGTTTTATATGAACAAAAAATAGATTATTCATAAGTATTATTTATGCGTTTTTAGTGGAAAAATAATCTTGATTTAAACTATCTGAGAACTCACAATAGCGAATTATTATGCTTAATATCGATTAAACACTCAATGCGTGTATTTATGGATTATTGCACCAGTAATTTGCTTTGGTCGATAAAGGAATTAAAGAATATAATTTAGGAAGGGTGTTTTTGCTAATTTAATCTAAATAAAGATATATAATGTAACAGATGAAAAGAGAGATTTAAGGAAATAATAATAAAATCGCAATATTATTCTTTATTCATTCAACTGCACTTTTAAATAAATAATCAAAATTAGAGTATCAACATTAGGATCAATGTAAAAAAAAATTATCATTGTTTTTGATATAAGACAAAAAACTGAATCCATTGGCTCAAAAAACAAGCTGCTCTAAGTCAATTTTTTCATTTTATAACTATATGAAAATAAAAATAATTTCCTAAAACGAACAGCTAAAAAAAATAGGATATTGACTGTCATTTTTCGCATTAGGAATATTCCTAATTTACGCATAGTGTGTGTAAGATTGTGATCTCTCCTCTGTAATAGCCGTTAAAACGACTATTTTACGAGCAAATTTAATGTTCGATACTCATCTTATCGCTTTTTCACAAATCTAATTAGAGTAATAACCATCATTTATCCTCCAATTTCAAAAACGATAAAATACAACACATTCTAATGACAAATTAGATGACAATATGAATAACTAGCTATTTCAATTCATTATGCATAGTCAGCCGCGATCTCAACCTAACGTAATGCAATATAAAGACAATATCATCAACGGGTCTCTTATAGTGAACACGGATATCTGATTATATTTTGCTGTTTCATTCAGTGGTGAGAGGTGCTCTAGTGAGATATGTTATCGGCGGCTAACAAGAAAAGATGAGGAAAAATTTATTTATATTGCAGACCCAATGCAAAATCTATTTTGCTTTGGGTCGAAAGATTGGTCATTTATTGATGATCTCTACGGTACAAAGCCCACTCTTCTATTTTCTCACCGGAAGGCAGTGTGCAAATGCCAACTTGCCCTTCGGGGGTATCAGTAATTTCAGACTTACCGCCTAATTTCTCACAGTAGACTGAAGCCGGATTAGCCAGCCCAACAGAATTTACTGTGTTTGTGCCTTTAGCTGAGCACCCCACAATTAAAAGTAAGGTTGAAAACACAAGAAGCTTTTTCATACACATCCTTATTTAGGTTAAGACAATTGATTCTATTGCAGTCCCATAATCTGAGCAATACCAAACTCTACCTATTCAATACTACAATCGTTTATAGTGTTGAGTATCACCCTGGCTATGTTTTATTGTTTTATATGGATAAAACCGAGATTTGCATTCCATAACTGATTAGCGCTCGTGAAAAAAAAGCGACAGATATGTTACAAAGATACAGTCGCCGTAGACGTAACTAAAGTACACAAACGACTTTAACAGATTGTTTTTATTGAAAATAAATAAAATAGTTAACCGACATAGCGTTACTCAAAACGAAATATGACAAAAAGTAGTAAAATTGCACCACTTTTTTACAGAATGTCATTGTTTTATTGGTTATGATGGATGCGAATAACAAATCATGTAAGTTAAGCCCATTTCGCGATGGGCTATTTTTTTAGCTCAATAAAGCTAGAGTTAGCTTCCATTATCCAGCCATTAAATTTATCTTTGTGTTATTTTACTGCATATCTAATTGTTATTATTATATTAATTTTATTCTTGGTATATTGATGTCTATCTGCGCTATTTCCTTGCTCAACCTGATTAGTTTATCTAAGTTACTAATAATAACATCAGTAGGTGTCGCGCTGATTGTCATAAATAGTTGGTGGGTCTTGGTGATTTTAACTAAAATACTGTAAACCGCTTATATTCTTGATGCATTAGATAATGATGTTATTTTTTCTTACGATTATCAAAAATAACAATTAAAATTCCCAAAAAAGCGATAACTAAACTCCCAATAATATAATTTTGCCTATCAAACACTAAGCCTGCATCTTTGATACTCTCACCGTATACGATTGGAATAGTCACATCCATATTGTATGCAAGAAAAGCAGTAATGAGCCCAATGATCGTTAAAACGACACCAAACGTTTTCATCCTGTTCACCTTAAATCACATTAATTTAGGATATGGTAACTAACTGCCTAAATAAAAGCAAAGCTTATACGTATTATTACGGTGTATTTTTTAACAAAAAATGCGCAACAAATTAACAACGCACAGCGCAATTTTCAACTAAATATTACAATTAAAATTTTATTTGAAAACTGCTTTGCTGATTTAACAATAACTACAAGTGATTTATTAAAAAGCATAATTAATCATTAATACATAATGACTTAATCTTTCTAATAAAGGGAACTGTGATAATGAAAATAAAATATCCAATAAGGTAATTAGATCAAGTTGAGGTAAAGATGCTTCCATTGTCGTTCCTGTGATCAAAGAATAAACTCACTTTGCTTTTATATTAAATATGATAATGTAACCATTGATATTCCATTTACACTAGGTTGCAGTCTATTTTTTTGATAACCAACCTCGGCGATCATTTTGCCTTCGAAATCAATAAAGGAAAGGGTAAAACGTTTTTCCTTCTTTATCTTTGCAACTTGGATAGTGCATTTTTTGTACTGATGGCGCATTCTTCCTTTAAATGTATGGTGTATAAGCTACGAGATATAACCACCAGTAATCGATTAATAGCGTTCAAAAACACCGTAGTCCGGTCTTTCACCTCTCATAACGGCTCGTTGTTGCTCATGAACAGCTTCTCTATCTAGCCGTTTTTGCTCCGATGTCCGTAAATCTTTATGTGCCTTAGGCCAAGGTGATTCATTCGGTTCAAAAGTCGGGGCTGAAGAACATCCAGTGATAATGCTTAGGCAAAACAGTGAACATAGTAGTTTCATATTATTTCATTACGCCAGCAAAAATGGACGTAAAATCTAGCAAATTTGGCAAATAATAACAATAAATTAAGTATATATAACTACAGAAGTTAAATTAAATTATTATTTGAAGCAGTATTGTAATAGATGTAGATATTTGTTAGCTTGTTTAACTGTATATTTAACTTTAAATTAACTAAGTATACACACCTATGCAAAATAAAGGGGGTAATGCCCATGCTAACAAAATACACTCTATTTATCGGATTTTGGTCAATTCTAGCACTGAGTGTTGGAATTATTTATTCCCATATTTAATACACTAGCAAACAATAGATTTATTTATCTAGAATAGATATTTAATAAACCGCGTGCCTACTTTGTTATCAAAAAAGTGGCACGCATATCCCCTTCCATATTTGTTGTGCAGAAACTATTCTTAATACGGTTATAAGGCTAGCAAAGATAACTTAAAAACCAAAAATGGATCGACCGCTCCTGCTGCAATAACCGCTGTAAGTGCCAAAATAAAAATCATACTGCTCCTTCTTATTAGATTACGTTTTTCACCTAAATATCACCGAAAAATCCTTTATAGCTTTATCCCAGATAATCCTACTTGAGATTGTGCGTACATTTATACTGTTATCACTAAATTATAAAGCAAGAAACAGGAATTATTGTGCCATCCATTACGTTATGGTTTGTACACATAAGCAAAGAGGCATAATGATGTTATTAAAAAACAAAGTTGCAATTATTACAGGAGCATCCTCCGGTATTGGTCAATCTACAGCACTTCTATTTGCTCAGCATGGGGCATCCGTTTGCTTAACCGCGAGACGTGAAGAAAACCTTAAGCGAATTGCGAGTGAAATAAAGGCATTTGGTGGTAAGGTGATATATCACGCGGGGGACATCTGCTCGGAAGAAACGCATAATCATGTTATTGATAAAACGCTTAATGAATTTGGGCAACTTGATATTGCAATCAATAATGCAGGTACTGTTGGCGCTACAAAACCTCTAGCGGATATAACATTAAAAGAATGGTTTGAAGTACAAAATACAAATATTACCGCTGCATTTATGGGGGCTAAAAGCCAAATTCCTGCAATGCTCCAAGCCGGTGGTGGCTCATTAGTATTTACATCTAGCTTTGTTGGCACTAGCTCCGCGTTACCGGGTATGACAGCCTATGGTGTCGCAAAAACCGCTTTAATTGCATTAGCTAAAGGGATCACCGCAGATTATGCGACAAGCAATATCAGAGCAAATGCTTTACTGCCAGGTGGTGTAAACACCGATATGGCGGGCGATCAGCAACAAAAAGATTGGGCTGCAAACTTGCATGCAATGAAAAGATTGGCTGATCCTAAAGAATTAGCGTCAGTGGCATTATTTTTAGCAAGTTCAATGTCAAGCTTTGTGACAGGAACCGCCCTATTTGCTGACGGTGGTAATTCTGCTATTAAATAAAAATTCGATTATTAGACTTAATTTTAAAATGTAGGATCAACGCAAGCTTTAAGCGATAAAGTTGAGTCGTTAACCCCTACCTTTTGGCCTATTCATGATGTGGTCTTCCCAATCTACCACATCAATTTCCCTGACGGCAATGTGACGAACAGACACCCCCGCATTATGCATTGCCGCTTTTGAACCTGTTTTTAACGGGTGCCAAGCCGGCAAGCTTTTCCCTTCAAGCAATAACCGGTAGGCACACGTGTTTGGCAGCCACTCAAAGGTTTCTAGGTTATAGCGGTTAAGCTTGATACAATCCGCTTCATATTCGAAGCGGTTTTCATAATGCTTACACTGGCAGGTTTTTAAGTTTAATTGGTTGCAAGCCACATTAGTGAAATAGATTTCATCTGTATCTTCATCCATTAATTTATGCAAGCAACACTGCCCACATCCATCACACAAAGATTCCCATTCATCATCTGTCATTTCATCTAATGTCTTAACCTGCCAGAACTGCGACATAATACTTATCTATCCTATACTTAAATAACTCGAGTAGTCAGCGAGTGATCATTAATCGATAGCTTTAACATATCACCAGAAGCCAATGGACCGACACCTTCTGGCGTTCCCGTTAAAATAATATCTCCTGCACGTAACGTGAAGAAACGGGACATATAGCTAATAAGCGGTAAAATCGGCGTGATCATATCACGCGTCGAACCTTCTTGGCGAATTTCCCCGTTAATTTCCAGTGATAGCTGAACATTTTGCAATTCACTTGGATTATTAACTGGAATGAAACCTGAGATTGGACATGAGCCATCAAATGCCTTACTTTTTTCCCATGGTTGCCCAGCTTTCTTAAATTTAGCTTGTAAATCACGCAGTGTTAAATCAAGAGCAACCGCGTAGCCAGCGATCGCACGAGAAGCTCGGTCTTCATCGGCATTTTTTAATGGCATACCAATCAAAATGGCCATTTCCACTTCGTGATGAACTTCACCCAAATCTTTAGGGATCACTATCGATTGAGTGATATCACAAAGTGCAGTTTCAGGTTTGATAAAAATAACAGGCTCTTCAGGAACAGCTGAACCCATCTCTTTAATATGTTTGGCATAGTTGCTACCAACACAAACAACTTTGTTTGCGGGAAAATCAAGTAAAGCACCTTGCCAGTCACGATGTTGATACATAAGGGTAACTCCTATTATCGTTATTGTATTTTTTTAGCGATGCCATCGGCCATCAAGCACACACTCAATGCAAAATAATATGAGCGGTTCCAATGCATAATGGTACGAAAGTTTTCAGTCACTAAAAATGTTCTACCTTCTGGATCATCCGGAATAACAACCCATGTTTTTACATCCGGCGATAATTGTGCAAATGCAGGTAATTTAACCCCTAATTGCTGCCAGTCACTGACGCTTTTCCCTTGTTCTGGTTTTACACCTTCCAAGACTCGGTTAAAGTCCGCAGGTAAACTGACTTGGTAACCCCACGGTAATTGGGATTGCCAACCTTCTGTCGATAAATAATTGGCAATTGACGCGAAAACATCCGCTTTATTGTTCCAAATATCCATCTTACCATCGCCATCACCATCTGCCGCATAGGACAAATAAGACGTTGGCATAAACTGGCTTTGCCCCATAGCACCAGCCCATGAACCCTTTAATTGCTGCTCTTCTGGGATATAGCCTTTATCCATTATCTCAAGTGCTGCCAATAATTGCTTACTAAAAAGCGCTTCACGACGTCCTTCAAAAGAGAGTGTAGCTAGCGCAGAAATGACATCTTCCTTGCCTTGTGAGCGACCAAATCCACTTTCAAGCCCCCAAAGAGAGACAATAAATTGCGGGGGAACGCCATACTTTTGGCTGGTTGAATCAAGCAATGCTTGATTTTCAATATACTTATCATATCCCGCATTAATACGTGATTGAGGTAATACGTTCTTAAGATAGCTCGCGAGTGTCACCGTCGCTCTTTTTTCTGGTTGTCCTTTATCCGCTTTTACCACACGTTCGATAAAATGAATATTGGCAAAAGCACGTTCAATCGTTGCAGGTTTGATCCCTTGAGCAATAGCATGTTCTTTCAATAATTCCACATAAGCTGGAAATTGGGATGGTTCACGCTGTTCGATAGGGAACGCCTTATCAAGGGCGGCGACTTCTTGAACAATCGCCGCGTTTTGTTCTTCAGTAATCGGTTGAGTGACAACCGTTTCATGGTTTTTTGCTGAGCAACTTGCTAAAAGCAAACCAGCGACTAATGTATATAATAACGTTGGTTTCATTCGCATCCTCCAGAACGCACAAAGCTTTTCAGGTTTTTCTTAAATTGCTTTAAAGATTAAGCTGTTTATGTTCTGAAAGCAGATCCTCCACTGGTGGTGGGAATTGCAGGTAATAACCAACTTCTTGTAAGTCTGCCTTAACTCGCGCCAAATCAGCATTAGCAAGCTTTTCGCGCTTATCTAATGCAACAACCATAGCGAATTGAGGTGTTCCAAATTGGGCTAATAACTCTTCAGGAACGCGTGAAAAATCATCTTTCTTTTCAATATAAAGGTAGGTTTGTTCACGCTTAGGGCTTCTATAAATTGCACAAATCATTATATTTAACTCTTTTTCTTAGCTCATTAGCTTGCTTGAAGAATACAGTAACTATAACATGCTATTGTTTTACAGAATATCTTCACCCGAGGATTGTTTCGGAAATTTTAATTTGCTGAGTCTGGATAGATGCCACAATCGCCAATAGAACTTAAAGGCAGCAGTTTTACTCTTTCAGTTATTCACTTATACAGTGAAGAGCCTAAACTCATCAAAAAAGCGCTGCAAGATAAAGTAAACCAAGCCCCTGATTTCTTTAAAAATGCCCCTGTTGTAATCAATATTGCGGAATTGACTGCAAATGCAGATTTATACAGCATTCATAAATCTGTAGTGTCCGCAGGTTTGCGTATTGTTGGTGTCAGTGGGTGTACCGACCCTTTGTTGCGCCAAAAAGCGAATGAGGCTGGCTTACCGATATTAAGTGAAGGTAAAAGCCAAAAACCTGTTGAAATTCATACTGAGGCAAATAGTGCCGCAGCACAAACTGAGCCGGTTTATCGTAAGACTCGAATTATCAATACCCCTGTTCGTTCTGGGCAACGCATTTACGCGCCAAATAGTGATCTCATCGTCACAAGTAACGTGAGTGCCGGGGCAGAGCTATTAGCAGATGGTAATATTCATATCTATGGTGTGATGCGGGGTCGTGCCTTAGCGGGCGCTTCTGGTGATATTGAAAGTCAGATTTATTGTACCCATTTGCAAGCGGAGTTAGTCTCTATTGCAGGTGAATATTGGCTGAGCGATCAAATCCCTGCTGAATTTCTCGCCAAAGCAGCTAAACTTTGTTTAGTTGATAACAAACTTAACATCGAATATTTAAATTAGACCTTATTTACAAGGAATTATTCATGGCACGCATAATTGTAGTGACTTCAGGTAAAGGTGGCGTTGGTAAAACCACTTCAAGCGCGGCCATAGCAACTGGCTTAGCACAAAAAGGGAAAAAAACCGTTGTAATCGATTTCGATATCGGTCTACGTAACCTTGACCTCATCATGGGGTGTGAACGTCGTGTTGTTTATGACTTCGTCAACGTTATCCAAGGTGATGCAACACTTAACCAAGCGTTAATCAAAGATAAACGTACCGAGAATTTGTTTATTTTACCTGCTTCACAAACTCGTGACAAAGACGCGTTAACCCGCGACGGCGTTGAAAAAATTCTTGATGAACTTAGTCAAGATCTTGGCTTTGAGTTTATCGTTTGTGATTCACCCGCAGGGATCGAAAGTGGCGCATTGATGGCGCTGTACTTTGCTGATGAAGCGATTATCACAACCAACCCAGAAGTATCTTCAGTTCGTGACTCTGACCGCATTTTAGGCATTTTAGCCTCTAAATCACGTCGTGCAGAAAAAGGTCAAGACCCAATAAAAGAGCATCTTTTACTCACTCGTTATAATCCAGGTCGGGTAACGCGTGGTGATATGTTAAGTATGGAAGACGTGCTAGAGATCCTTTGTATTCCATTAATTGGGGTTATTCCCGAAGATCAATCTGTCTTGCGCTCATCTAACCAAGGTGAACCAGTTATTTTAGATAAAGAGTCCGAAGCAGGCCAAGCTTACGATGACTGTGTCGCGCGTATTTTAGGTGAAGATCGCCCTATCCGTTTCATTGAAGAAGAGAAGAAAGGCTTCTTAAAACGCCTATTTGGGGGGTAAATAATGGCTTTATTGGATTTCTTTCTGTCGAGAAAAAAAACGACAGCGAATATTGCAAAAGAGCGATTACAGATCATCGTTGCGGAGCGCCGCCGTGGTGATAGCGAACCCGCCTATCTTGCTGATATGAAACGCGATATCCTGCAAGTTATTTGTAAATATGTGCAAATTGACCCTGAGATGTTATCCGTTCAATTTGAACAAAAAGACGATGATATTTCTGTTCTTGAATTAAACGTCACACTCCCAGAAGGCGACGAAATCAAAACAACAACAGCAGAAAAATAATTCGCAAAGAAGCCGCTGTACATGATGGCGGCTTGCTTTTCACCCTATTTTATTAGCCATTATGGCTAATACCCCGTTATTGCCTTTTCGTTTTCTCTTTTATTATTTATCCAATAAGAAATGAATTTGTATCTGATTTAATGCCTTAACACTTTCAGGTTTTGGGCCTACTGAGCGGTAACGTTTTACTGCATTTAGTACAGCTTTATTAAATATTTCGTTATGCTCTGAACTAACAATAGAGACATTGATTAATTCTCCCTGAGAAGTAAGTTGGAAATGTAATACTACTGAGCCTTCAATACCCATCGTTCTCGCACGTCTTGGATACTTCTTATGGCGCTCAAGCTCATTTCGCACTTTCGCCAAGTAGCTTAACCGGATATCTTCAAGCTGTTCTCCTACAGCAACCGTTTGTTGGTTCCCTTGTACACCACTGGCTTGGGATGTTATTTCACTTTCCCCCGC
The DNA here is from genome assembly GCF_041075285.1 of Providencia rettgeri. Classification (NCBI taxonomy): domain Bacteria; kingdom Pseudomonadati; phylum Pseudomonadota; class Gammaproteobacteria; order Enterobacterales; family Morganellaceae; genus Providencia; species Providencia rettgeri. The sequence goes on from NZ_CP163512.1 coordinate 1,637,498, forward strand.
TTTAGAGGGTTGTTCAACTTCATCGCTATTTGGCTTTTTAACCACTTCTTTAGATTCCACTTTTTTCTTTGGTTGTTTCTTCACTTGCTCCTTTGGCTTACTAACTGCAGGTGTTGTTTTTGCTGAACGGTCTTCGTTATCGGTTTCATTTTGCTCTTTTGCCACTTCAATAATAGCCTGCTCTAGCTCAATGGGTGAGCTAATCTGTCCACCTGAATCACTAATCACTTCATCAACCGTGGAAACGTGTTTTTCAAGCAGGAATTGCGTCATTGCCAACGTCATTACCGTGGCATTAACTGGTACTGCGATTTTTGCCAACGCAGTACCGACATGCTGGCTGTAATAAATGAGTCCGCAGTGTAATGCTAATGAAGCCACCATTGCTGTTATAAAACGAGAATGTGTCATTTATCATCCCAAAACAAACCCCCTTATGCCGTCAAAACATAAGGGGGTAATGGCTAGAATTTGCTTGTCATGCTAAAACGTAAGGTTCGACCGGGAGCCGGCATCATGCTACGTGTTAACGGGTCAATATAATATTCATCTAGTAAATTTGTTGCTAACAATTCGAATGAAAGGTCTTTGTTCACTTGGTAATTGATGTAAGCATCGGTGGTGAAAATGGCATTCCAACGCATCGGGCTGTTATTTAATGGCGCATAATGATGAGGATACGTGTCTATCATTTCAGCTTCATCTTCATTTTTAGCCGTACTGTGATAGCGCATACGACTACCTATTTCAAAGCGTTCATCAAGGAAACGCAATCCTAGATTAGCATGAATGCTATATTTGGGTTGCAATTGCGTACGCAAATACCCCCCTGGAAACCCTGCCGTTGTACACTCTGATCCACCAAATTTGTTATAAGGATCCATTGACATTAAAAACGCTTCATCACACACTTCATTTTTTAATCGATAATCTAGGCCTATATCACCAAACAACCAGCCATCATCATAACGGGCTAACAACTCTACCCCTGAGGTTATATGTTTATCTACCTGCGTGAAAACTAAGTTCATGTCTCTTTCAAAGGCGTTGCTTACCACCGTATGATAATAATTAACACGCAAATCCGCATGGTTTTCTGCATTCAATCGTTCTTGGAAATTGCTGACATAACCGAGTTCTACCGTATGGCTACGCTCTGGTAAAAAGGTGGGCGGCACATAATTGAGTCCCTTACTACTGGAAAAACCAACAGTATCCTCAAAAATGCTAGGCATCCTTACCGTTTCTATATAACGTGCAAATATTCGGTCATTTTCGGTTAGATGGATGGTTGTCCCTACGGCAGGTGCCCATGCTGAGTCTTCATTTCTTTTCGCAGACACGAACCGCTCATCTCCCGTAAACTTAATTTCATCTCTGGCTAACTCTGCTACCGTCAATTTTTTAGTCATTATGCCTGTAACAGGGTCAACGTCTTCTGCCTTTAAATCCACCTCACCATTATAAAAAGGATTATTTACACGCATAAAGCGATGGTTTTCATCGGCTAACCACTTTACAGTGTGGTTTTTTTCGGTGATCCTAAACTCTCCACTTATTCGTTGATATCTCGCATCATTTAACGCTCCGTTGGATAAGCCGAGTGCCTCCTCAATAAATAGCTTTATAACATAGGGTTTATTTTTTACATCTGCATATGTTTGCCCCTTTCTATCTTCAAAACGCTGAATTTTGTTAAATTCCTCAGCGGTTAATACACGAGATAATCGATAGTTTTTCGCCGCTATACGACTGTGCCTAGCAAATATTTCATCTTTGGCTGCTATGCGTCTTTCTTTAAGAATATCCCTTGACCAATAGTTTATATATTGGGCGCTGGCGTTCAGGCTAAACCAGTCAGAGGGGTGCCAATCTAGCCTTATTCCGCCATTGTATTCCCGACGTTTACCTTCCCGTGGAATTGCTCTGAACAGAACTGATTTTGGCGTTGAATTAGAGCCATAAATATCGTCTCGGCTACCAATATTTTCATCAATTAAATTCCCCATCAGTGTAATGTTAAATTCAGGGGTTAATTGAAATTTATTCGATAACGAAATGCCATAGCGATCGTTGAGTTGGTTTAGCTTAATACCATTAACTAATGAGCCGTCAATATTCAAATTTTTCGGCGTATTTGTGCTTTCAATTTCATAATACCAGTCCCGCTGAATTGGCTCCCTTGGCAATCCCCCAGCTGTATTAGAATTTAAATCCGTTTTGGTTAACCAAGCACCGAAACGAAGATCTACCCAATTTAGTAACTCCGGTTTAAAAGCGTAATTGGCATAGAGGGTGTTTAAGGTTAGATTAGCCAGTTCCCACTGGGGAATTTGCCCCTCTAAATCATGGTAGCGAATTTGTGAGGGCATAATTTCGCCATAATGGCTTACCGTTTGCATATAACCGAAGGAGATATCTTGGTTATTCGGTAACATGACATTCAATTTGGCTAACCAAGTGGACATCTCATTGGAGGTGTTACCCACCTCTTTATTTGGACCATAAATTTTGGCAACAAATGGCATATACGGGTCGATAGCCTTCTGGGGATTTTGAGGGTCATAAGTAATTATGTCGTCATAATATTGCCCAGCACCTCGGCGGCCCGCAAAATAATTACCTTGGTTGCGGTAGCTGTAGGCTAACATCAGATCAAATTTCCCCTGCCGTGTTCCCATAGCTATCCTTGCCGCATTACTTTGTAAATTAAAAAAGTTAGCATTTCCCCGTGAATGAGGGCTGACTAACACCTCTTTATCTTGAAAATAGATCCCACGGAAGTTTTTCATGTTTAAATATTCAAATAAGTTTTTATCATCCCGATAATCCCCCCCGTAACTAAGGCGATTAATTCTTGGTTTAGTCGCATTGCTACTGGTTTCCAACTTTATATCAAACCCAAATTTCTCATCGGAACTGACCACATCATCAATACCAAGCGTAGCTATGGTAATTCCGCCCCCAGTAGAAGTGCGAACATCGCGGTCAAGTGTGGCACTTTTCATCACCATAATGCTACTGATCATATTTGGATCGATATAATTACGGTTATTAGCGCCATTGTAACCTCGCCAAACAGTGATAGCCTGCTCTGTTCCATCGACAGTCACGGGAACCCGCCCTTGCCCTTGTATGCCACGAACATTAGGGTCTAATGCGCCACTATTACGCGCATCCCCGCTATACACCCCAACGGCATGGTTAATGGCATCTGCGGGATTGGTTCCCTTATAACGTTCAATTTCCTCTTTGCTAATATAAATATTCGATTCGTCTTTATCATATTGGTTATCTGCACCTTTTCTATCACGTTCTTTGATAGTTGTAGCTTTATCATTAATCAAAATAGCACCGATATTTTCCCGCTCTTGTGCATTCAGTAAGCTTGGAGTACACAACAAGGACAACCCTGTCGCGATATTGATTGCTATCACTGTTTTTACTTTCATTATTCCTTCCGGTGAAAATTAAAATGCTTTGCTAAAATTGACACCGAACTCACTTTGCTTATAAGAATAAATAACATCTGCACTACTATTATTGATTTGATAATTAAAATAAATTGATGGTGAAAATTGCAATATCTTAAAATTGGTTTTATTGAATTGTGTTTTAAAATACCAGTAATGATCTACCCGTTGGGTATCCAATGACCAATCATAGCGATTAAATTTTGTTTTCCGGTAGCCTATGGTATTAGCGATCTCAGTTTTATGAATGTAATTAAATGCGCTAACAGACAGTTCATATTGACGATAACTATCACTTTCTAATTGTTTATTGTAACTGACATTGCTGCCTCGAATAATTAACTTACGATGAGTGTTAAGGATATAAACCAACCCTAATGAATAAATCCTTTCATTACCATCATGTGCCGCATATCTTTTATTATACTGATATTCATTAACATCAACACTGGCGTAAATAGAAAGAATCTGTGATGGATAAACCTCTAATAGCCCTTTCCCACTTATCTTATAGTAATGAAATTGATTATTTTGCCATGCCACTAAACCACTTGGTATTAAAGCTAACTTTTTATTATTATCTGCAAATTGATAACCACCATTAGCTTGCACGGTTACCTTTCTTTTACTGTCATCCCGTAAATAGTCTACCCCTGAAAAAGTGAGTCCTTGCATCCATGTATGTTGCCCTCGTAGAGGAACCATTGTCGTGCTGCTTAGATAGAAATTATTTACCATGCTAGCACGCGTCGGTTGCCCAGTGATACACGTTCCTTTAGCGCAATATTGTTTGTCACCACCTTGAGCTTGGTCAATATTCGAATTATAGGCCATACTGAAGTTAATATTTTTATGCCATTTATAACGATTTTCTATATTTTTAATACTGTTATCAACTATGTTTTTCTGTTTATCGGTTAATTTACCATGAAATTTCACGCTGATAGCTTGATACTGTTTTAATGCATCAACATAATTTTTAACCACTAAGTAAGCTTTAGCTAATTTTAAATTCGTCGAAATAACATTAGGTTCATCATCTAGTACTTTAAGGTAACTCTCTATTGCTTGATTATATTTACCTTCATAAATAAAACGTTCAGCACGAATATAGTTAACCAATGTTTTATCATATTCAGGTTCATTTAAGTAATCTACTAATAAGCTATCAACTTTCTCAAATTGTTTTCCTTGTGTTAAATCATAAAGAATAAAACTTATTTCGTCGATATTTTTATTATATTTTTTTGCTGAATTAACACCTTTCTTATCAGTTTTATTTAAAAGGGAATGGATGCTCCCAGACATATACTGACCATTAGATATCCCATGAAAACCAAATAAAAAAATAACAATTAAAATACTAATTTTTTTCATATTCATATAGTTTCAACTTTATACAAAATAAAAAATAGACGAAAAAATTCGCCTATTTTTATAAGAAGTTGTTTATGAGTAAAAACTAATTAGTCTTTTTTACCCGAAAACGCGGTGTCTAATTCCTCGTGACCTGCAAATGAAGTTATACCTGCCATATGCTCTGCGTTATCACCAAAGAACTGCCCGCTACTTGTGCCATCGATAGAACCATTGGCAACCGCAATACCACTGAATTTCCCTTGATCTTCAATTGAACCCGTCATCGTATAGCTATTGCTTACCCCTTGCAGCGAGCCGTTATAGGTTTTGTCACCAAAGTCAGCTTCAAACGCCCCTGCTAATTTAGCTTCGCCATCGAACTGATTAACCCCTTCAAGGGTATATGTGGCTTTACCGTTAGTTGGCACTGCTGTGCTGGCATTTTCCCCTGAGAAATATGCCGTGTGTCTTTTGTCCCCCTCTTCCCCTGTTTGTGACCAATCGCCATAATAAATTTCTACATCAGCAACTTGGCTAAATTGGAATTTCCCCATGCCACCATGTGGGCCCCCGCCACTTTCTAACACATAAACATTATCAGGTTTATGACTTACCATGTTTTTTAAACCAGAGAATGATATTCTCATGCCATCTTTCATATATCGGTAACCAATCCCAGGAGCACCTATAACTCCACCATGTGTCCCTCTTACTGACTGTGTTCCACCAACAATAATGTCTGTTTTTTCTCCATCATAGCTTTGGCTTTGGCCTGAAACTGCTTCAGCCATTACACCGCTAGAAAATACAGAGAAAGAAACAACTAAGGTAATTAAAGAAAGTTTTCTCATTTGTGCTATCCTTTTCATCTGAAATTAACTTATATTGATAAATTAAGATACGCATTAAAAAAAGGTATTAACCATTCTTTTAATGTTCGCAAATCAGTATATGAAAATGATTTTTATTTACAAATGTAGAGTGTATTATTCAACTCATTATTGTTAGCTTTTGGTGTTAAATAAGTTATTTTATTTCAATTAGTTAGATAATCCAGAGTAATATGCTTTTATTACCCCTTCCCTTTATCCATTTAATTAGTAATTTTTAAGAGTAATTACAAATACCGATACACTATATTTAATTAAAATAAAATTAATTAATTACTTATTAACTCTTAATTATTCAATAATAAATAAATTAAAATTAAATATGTATTTAGGCACAGAAATGTTCATGTGCCTAAATAGATTATGCATTGGCTAATAACTTAGAAAGAGGCTCTGCAAGTAATTTCCCTCGCCAGCCAGCAAGGAGTTCAGGTGGGGTGGTAGATGATTTTAGCCCCCAATGAATAGCGAGTAATTGGTTGATTTGCCGCCTAGACGCCAGTAACTCTGCATTAAATTTTTCGTTTTCGGCAATATCTTTCACTACCGATTTAATTTCTTTAAACAAGCTTTTATATTGGCCTTGCTCAGTAATATTCGATACAGGAGCGGGATATTGGCTTGCATCCAGTTTTTTAGCTTGCTCAACAATACTGAGCAGGCGCTTGCCATGGCAGCGAATTTCTTGCCCTGTTAGACCAAGGCTATCAAGCTCCCCAAGAGAGGTTGGTAGGTAACGAGCCACTTTCCATAAATGCTCTTCTTTCACCACAAAATTAATCGCCATATCCCGCGCTTTAGCTTGGTTTAAGCGCCACTGTGCAAGTAATTGCAAACACGCCAGTTGTTCATCACGTAACTGCCACGCATTGTGGATATTTAAATATGCTTTTTCTGGCTTAAGCGCTTTTTGGCGGCGCACTACCACACGTTGGCATTCATCCTTTGCATCATCTAAATAGCCTGCTTCTGTCACTTTCTTCATGAGAATTTCAGCGAGTGGTAGCAAGTACAACACGTCTGCGGTGGCATAGTCACATTGTTTTTCGCTCAAGGGGCGCGCTAGCCAGTCTGTTCGCGATTCACTTTTGTCTAATTCAATACCGAGATGCTCAGAAACCAGTGATGCAAAACCGCAAGAGATAGGGTATCCCAAAAAGGCGGCGACTACTTGAGTGTCAATCATGGGCTCAGGCACACAATCAAAATCATGCATAAACACTTCAAGATCTTCACTTCCTGCATGCAAAAATTTAAGCTGATTTGGATTGGTTAACAGCATTTTAAACGGGCTGAAATCCGTTATTGATAGCGGGTCAATCAATGAAACTTGCTTTCCATCATACAGCTGTAGCAAACCTAATTGAGGATAATATGTTCTTGTACGAACAAACTCAGTATCCAGAGCAAGCCAATGTGCTTTACTGGCCTCTTGGCATACCTGGGCTAATTCGCTATCTGTGGTCACTAAACGATAATTCAAAACAAGTTTCTCTTTTTCTATTTTCATCACAGTGACGCCGGTATATACCGGCGTCACTTATTTGTTATCTTGATATATTCTAAATCACTTTTAAGCAGGTGACTTATCTCTTTTCAATTTTTCTTCATCACGTAAATCTTTACGCAGAATCTTTCCAACATTCGATTTAGGAAGTTCTTCACGAAATTCAAATAGTTTAGGTACTTTATACGCAGTTAATGAGCGGCGACAAAATGTTTTTAGCTCATCCCCAGTTAAATTCGCATTTTTCGTAACAACAAAGACTTTAACAGCTTCCCCTGTGCTTTCACTTGGTACGCCAATGGCAGCACATTCAACCACATCAGGGTGAGTCGCTATGACATCTTCAATTTCATTAGGATAAACATTAAATCCAGAGACGATGATCATGTCTTTTTTACGATCAACAATGCGGATATAACCTTCGCTATCCATTTCTGCAATATCACCTGTGGCTATCCAACCATCAACAATAGCCTCAGCTGTCGAATCTGGGCGGTTCCAGTAGCCTTTCATCACTTGCGGGCCTTTAACCCACATTTCACCCGGTTCCCCCAATGGCACTTCTTGACCTTCATCATTGAGAAACTTTACATCCGTTGAGGGAACAGGTAGACCGATACTACCACTATATTCGGTGAGATTATATGGATTCCCTGTAACCAACGGTGAACACTCCGTAAGGCCATATCCCTCCAGTAAGTGTTTGCCTGTCAATTTCTGCCATTTTTCAGCAACCGCTTTTTGCACGGGCATTCCCCCGCCTACCGATAATCTTAAGCGCGAAAAATCCAGTTTGTGGAATTCTTCATTATGTATCCATGCATTAAATAACGTATTGACGCCAGTAATTGAGGTGATGGGATAACGCCCCAACTGTTTAACCGTATCAGGCACATCGCGAGGATTGGTAATTAACAGGTTAACCCCTCCTACGTTAATGAAAAGTAAGCAGTTTACAGTAAGAGCAAAAACATGATACAGCGGTAACGCCGTCACGACAAACTCGGCACCGAATTTTAATACTGGACCGTATGCGGCTCTTGCTTGCTCTAAGTTCGCTAACATATTGCGGTGGGTTAACATCGCTCCTTTCGCGACGCCTGTCGTGCCTCCGGTATATTGCAAAAACGCTAAGTCGCCCCCTGTTATATTGGGTTTAATGTATTGCATGCGATAACCAAAGTGCATAGCACGACGGAACGAAATAGCATCGGGTAAATTATATTTTGGCACCAAGCGTTTGATGTATTTAACGACAAAATCAACAATCGTCGCTTTAGGACGTGAAAGCTGATCCCCCATGCGGGTTAAAATAACGTGTTTAACTTTGGTGTTATAGACAATTTTTTCCAATGTAGAGGCGAAATTCGACACGATCACAATGGCAGTTGTACCACTGTCATTAAGTTGATGCTCTAACTCCCTTGGGGTATAGAGGGGGTTTACGTTCACAACAACCATTCCCGCACGCAATATTCCAAACAAAGCGATTGGATACTGTAATAGGTTAGGCATCATTAAAGCGACTCGGTCCCCTTTTTTAAGTCCAAGTCCATTTTGTAAGTAGGCAGCGAAAGCTCGGCTTCTTTCTTCTAATTTCCGATACGTCATTACCGCGCCCATATTAATGAAAGCAGGTTGATCGGCATATTGGGAAACGGCATTTTCCAGTAACTCTGCTAAAGAAGCGAAGCGATCAGGATCGATTTCTTCCGGCACATCAGCAGGGTAATTTTTTAGCCAGATTTTTTCCAAAATGTTGCTCCTGAATTTAGTGAAATTATTATACCCAACATCTCTTTTAACAAATTATTAACTCAGCGTACCAGTTTGAAAAACAGACAATGTCAAGGTTGAGAGGTCTATCACTAAATAAATTCTATTCCTTCAAGAAAAAATAAGGCGGCATACGCCACCCAGTTTTCTGAAATTTGGTTAATCAGATGTTAATTCGCATAAATTACGCCTAATTATACACGGATCTTAGTTAATTTTGGAGATGTTATCAGAAAATTCCGCAACCATTTCAACTTATAAGGGAATTGTTCATAAATAAAGAAAGAAGAAAATATCTTCCGGGGATGAATTTAAGTACTTACACTTAGGTTTATTTATCTTTGCTGCTTTTTTACCGCTAAAAAAGATCAAAATCCATCCAAAAAATGGATACATGTATAGTCAGCACACTGACGACGATTTGAATCAAATATTATCCCTAAATGCTGCCCTACGGGGTCGATTAAAACACATTTCACTCATTTGATGCTGCGTTGAGAGGCTCTCGCCTTGCCTAACATGGCTTTAATTAGAATAAAAATTGACCATCAAAGATAATCAGCCCCTAGTACTAGGTAATCGCCATAACTAAGGGTTTTGCTCTTCAACTTTTACAGGTAATTGAATTTGGAAAGATAGATTAAGCTGGCATAGGGTATCACTATGCCAGCTTTGAGAAATATTGATGGTTATTCAGTTAGGTATGTATGGACTTGTGCGGGCCCTCCCGGGTAACCGTAATAACCATACCCCCAAGGGTGGTTAAAGTACGGATCGCCATAATAACCATAGCCCCATGGACCAGTTGGCGGGATCATTACGCTTTGTGCAACATTCCAACGTTGAAAACCAGTGACATCTAGAGTTACATATTTATAGGGAACTTGCCCAACTTTACCCTGCTGTTCTCCGGTAATTTTCCCAACCACCGTCACATAGCGGTTCGTAAAATCACTTGGCTCACGGAAGCCATTGATATACGCATAAATACGGCCAATCGATGGCGCATTAAGCTCAGGGGCGGCATCGTATTTACTAAGTGCCATCACCGCAATTTCTAAACGTGTCCGTGTCGGTTCATTACTCACCGCAAGCACTTTTCCGCCAAAACGCGCTTCCTGACCAATATACATTTCAGGGGCATTTTGTACAGATGTTAAATTGTCAGTGGGGTTTTGAACCGTTCCTTGAATTGATGCAGGTATTGAAACGCACCCAGTAAGTGCTAATGCGCTTGCAAAAAAAAGGCCTTTCAGTGCATCACGGCAGTTCAATTTAATATTCATAGACTACCTCCGATTAGCAACAGTATAAATTCAGGTCATACGGTTTAAAATAGTCTGTAGCAAAGAAGACACGATATGTTAAATGCGATATAAATAAGTAGGATACCTATTAATCATATCCTAAATTTCAGCGGGATTCGATGTGTTTTTTTCTACATCAAAAAAAGGCTATTTTTCAAAAAAAAACAGCCTATAGATTAAAATTATTATTTTCTAAATTTATTCACGACCCGGTAGTTTTTTCCACGTCACTTCATTACGTAAATATGTGGGTTCAACATTTTCAACTGCAACAGTTTTACCTTGTAACCATAGCTGTAAGGCAATAGGTAACATATCTTGCGCATCTGGCAACGTGATTTGACTATTATGAAGCGAACCATCACCGCTTAATAATGAAGGATACGCATCCCACCCTGTTCCTGCATAGCTCCATTGACCTGAAATACCCGCAAATCGAGTTTTAAAGTCATCAGGACATAAAACGGCTTCCGTTTCTTCACCTTGCCAAAAACCTTCAGCCGCACGTTGATATTGCGCACAATAAATTTCTGACATACGAGCGTCTATTGCCACCAGCACATTTGTCTGAGAGGTTGTGCGAAACACACCTTGTGCCAATGTCATCAAAGATGACACACCTATCATCGGTAAATCAGCCCCTAACGCTAAGCCTTGAGCGATGCCAACACCAATACGTACACCAGTAAAACTGCCCGGCCCTCGACCGAAAGCCAAAGCATCCAGTTGATTTAGCGTAACACCCGCCTCGGCTAATACGTCTTCAACCATCGGTAAAACTTTTTGTGTGTGTTCACGTGGCGAAATTGCAAAACGTGAGATAATGTCGTCACCACACAATAGTGCGACAGAACAGGCTTCAGTTGCTGTATCAACAGCAAGAATACGACTCGACATGCCTAAACTCCGGCAAATTAACAGGTTTCAATTGAAAGATGCGGATTATAGTAGCATAAACCGCCGACCGGGTTGCAGAAAAACCTACTGTTATTTGGTTGTTGTCTGCGCCCTTTTTTCAGCTAAAAAATGGATTGCTTTAGTTAAGCTGCGTGTGCGTGGTGATGGCGGTAAGCTGCGTAAGAAGATTTCACCATAAGGACGTGTGACCAAGCGATTATCACAAATCACAATCACACCGTAATCACTGGTATCTCGAATTAATCGTCCTACCCCCTGTTTTAGCGTGATCACTGCATCAGGTAACTGCACATCAGTAAACGGGTCGCCACCACGTAACTCACAATCTTCAATCCGTGCTCTTAATAGTGGGTCATCGGGGGCAGTAAATGGCAATTTGTCAATAATCACACACGTTAGTTCATCGCCTCGCACATCCACACCTTCCCAAAAGCTACTCGTCGCCACTAACACCGCATTCCCCGCCGCAATAAACTGCGCTAATAACTTATTTTTGCTACTTTCACCTTGCACCATAACGGGTAATGTCAACGATGCTTTAAACTCTTCAGCCAATTCTCGCATCATTAAATGTGACGTACAAAGGAAGAAACAGCGCCCCTGATTTTTTTCAATCAGCGGCTTCAACATAGCGGCTAGTTTCTGTGCACAACCCCGTTGATTCGGCTCAGGCAGAAAACGCGGAACACACAATAATGTTTGGCTTTCGTAATCAAATGGACTGGCTAATAGTAATGTTTTCGCGTTAGCTAACCCTAATCGATCGGTAAAATGACTCAGTTTTTCATTTACAGACAAAGTGGCAGAAGTAAATACCCAACTCGCTGGGGTGTCCGCTATCATTTCACTGAATTTATCCGCCACAGTAAGCGGTGTTAAAGCCAATAGAAAATGTCGCCCGTAACTTTCAAACCAATAACTGTAGCCAGGAATAGTAACATCTTTTAAGCGGTTCAAACGGTTACGGTAGACAGTAACGCGCTCAAATATAGAATCCAAACTTTGGGAGCGCCCTAGCGAAGTTTTAATGACTTCATAACAAAGTTCCAGAGAATCATCGAGTAATGTCAAGGCTCGCTGGACTTCATTGCGTTTTAATAAATCACGTAAATTTCCACGGAAGCTGTTTTCCCCAAGATTCAAGCGAAAATCTAAAGTACTTTGTGTAAGCCTATCGGCACTTTTTTGCAACTGAATTTGGTCTTTTAATTCAGTGCGGTAAGTCATTATCATATCGCGAGCAAGATCGAGTAATTGCCTGCTACTTAGTTGTTGACCAAAATATTGGCTGGCAATATCCGGAATTTGATGAGCCTCATCGAAGATCATTACATCAGCTTGAGGGATCAATTCCCCAAAACCAGTGTCTTTAACAACGCGATCAGCCATAAAGAGGTGATGGTTAACGACCACAATATCTGCCTCTAAAGCCTTACGGCGTGCTTTTAACACAAAACATTCTTGATAACGCGGACAATCGCTGCCAAGGCAATTATCATTGGTGCTAGTCACTAAAGGCCAAACAGGGCTATCCTCGGCAATATCATGGCAAGTACTGGTATCGCCCAATTCAGATTCAATAGACCAACTGCGTAACCGAACCACAGCCGATAACATTTCGGGTTCTAAACTCCCACCTCCTAATGATTGTTGGTCTAACCGTTCTAAACACAAATAGTTTGACCGCCCTTTTAGTAAAGCGGTACGCCCCGTGTAATTCATGGCATTAATAATGGTTGGAAGGTCACGGTGATAAAGTTGGTCTTGCAGTGCTTTTGAGCCCGTAGAAACAATCACTTTTTTGCCGCTTCGCAGCGCAGGTACTAAATAAGCGTAGGTTTTTCCCGTTCCTGTTCCTGCTTCTGCAACTAAAACATGCTGCTGCTCTATGGCTTCTGTGACCGCATTAGACATCGTCACCTGCGCGGCGCGAGGTTGGAAACCTGAGATTGTTTTAGCCAAAAAGCCATCAGCAGAAAAGTCGTCGTGCACTACAAAAACCTATTCGTTAGCAAAAATAAGACGCTCACTTTACCATGAGTTATTACTTCGTGCTGTTCTAATTATGGTTTCATGGATCAAGCGATTTTCATACCGCCCGCAAGCTGTTATCCTTGGACAGAACAGATAATAAGGAACAATTATGACTATTAAACGTATTGATCCCGATAGCCGTTGGTCTGAAGCGGTTATTCACAATAATGTGGTTTATTACACCAGCGTACCTGAAAATTTGGATGCCGGCATTGTCGCTCAGACCGCCAATACACTTGCAGCAATTGACATAATGTTAGAGCGCGTCGGCTCTGATAAAAGCAAAATTCTTGATGCCACTATTTTCCTTGCGGATAAGGCCGATTTTGCAGGTATGAACCAAGCTTGGGATGCTTGGGTTGTCCCAGGTAGCGCCCCTGTGCGGTGTACGGTTCAAGCACTGTTGATGAAGCCGGAATATAAAGTTGAAATCAAAGTTGTTGCTGCGATTGATGATTAAAAAGGCAACTCGACTGTTGCCTTGAGGTTGCTAACAAAGTGGAATAAAAGCGCGTTTTTTCCACTTTGTGTTATCGGTCAAAAATCAACACATTGATTTTTCGAGTCTATTTTCAAGACCTAACCAAGCAGTAGCCAAACATTTTATGTTTGGCTACAGTTTGAAGGCAACTTAATCCTTGCCTTCAAACTGCGTAAACACGTTTAAATTTATTCATTAATCAGTATATCATTATCAACTAGTTGAACATGTTGTTTGGTCGGTTCATCAAGGAAATTGGTAATTAATGCGCCAAAGAAATATAAGCCAGCGACTAGCCAAGTCACGCCGCCAGGACCTATTAAGTGAATAAATAAGCCAACGATTGCAGGACCAATCACCACAGAAAGACCAGTTCCTAAATTCAATACTGACATAATGGCTCCTTTGTCTTTCTCAACCATATTTGCTGACATAGCGTCTAATGGAATGTACCCCGCTACCCCGGCCCCCCATACCATTGATAACAGCAGAACGATCATATAATTTGCGCCAACAAATTGTGGGGCATATAATAAAAAATACCAGAGAATGAAGAAGCTTCAAGTTTGGGAGCTGCCATAATCGCAGCTGTTGATGAGGGCTATTTTGCCTCTTTTGAAGACGCTATCTCACAATGTGTGAAGATAAAGGCACGATATTTGCCAGAAAACAGCGCTGAATCTGCGGCGACTTATCAGGTTTTTGATGCGTTATACAGCGCATTGCAACCTGTATATCAACTCGATAGTCATTTAAGAAAATCAGTAAGTTAAATATCTCAATGCCTAGTCATATACCACGACATATGACTAGGGTTAACGAATGAAGCCAACAACGTGACAGAGCCAATTTTATCAGCTCGGAGGGAAAACCCCGTCCTGACGTTCACTTTAGGACGGGTATAATGTCAAAATTTTTAATTTAAAACTATGTACTTTATTCGTATTTAATACTGTAATGTAAAACACGAGAAAAGCGACCAGCTTGTATTTGCCCTGTTTTTACAAGAAAAACCGAAAAGTGCAGAGCATTATTTCCCTCTTGAATTTTTTGTCCGATAGAATAGCTATTAAAAGTAATTGGGTTCCCGCCGCCATCCTGTAAGCTTAGTCCAACTCCAGTCATACCATCAACAGGAATGACAGTTCCACTGGCACCAGTGCCAGTTTGGTCAAATAATGTTTTCGCGATTTTATCTGACTCACTACAGCCATATAAACGAATAGTAAAAGGAACCGACCTAGAACGTCCTCTTGTTTCTAATTCGGTTGAAGATATCTCCCCCATATCCACAGTCTGGGCATCATCTCCAACAACAATATTGCACGTTGCTACAGTAATTAAACCTTTAAATGTTGTTCGACTAGTTGCCACATTAGCCTGCGCTGCATGTACTAATATTAAATATATAGCTAAACAGTAAAATATGCTTTTCATTATTATCTCCAGATAATGAAATATAATTTACAATCAAATCGTAATTAAATTATTAAAGTAATCTAACTTCAAAAGTTATAACCTGACTATATTCTCCAGCCTGGATTTTTTTTATATCTTCTGTAGTGGCAGCAATCTCAGCTCGAAATCTTTTGGTTTCACTGCTTGTATTTATATCTCTAATAAACGAAGAGTATGTACTATTAAACTTCATATAGTATTGATTATCCAAATCATATATTTTTAAACCAATTCCTTGGGCCGTGCCATCGTATGCATTTATTCCCCAGAATGAGTCATTAACCATATATCCACCCTCAGGTTTCAATATCCCCGGGATATTATATGGCGTACCAATGCATGCACTCGATTGAGAAGGTCCTTTAGTTGCTACTAATGTAAAATCAGTCATTCGAACCCGATTACGGCTTAAATCATCTGAGGTTATTGGCTGAAATTCGACGGTATTAGGGGTACTAATTTGTACTGTACAGACAGGCGGTGGCGGTGGTGGATTAACGCTACCATTACCACCATCATTTCCGCCCACATACTGTACACATTGACCTGATGTATTTTCTAGGCCAATACAAAGTGGTATATCCCGATATATGGTTTGAGGGCTAAAAACCCGAAAACCTATGCTAAGATTTCCAACATAGTCCATGCTATCCCATTGTAGATCGCTTCTAACATATGAGCGTGTTTTGATTGCGACTGCTGAAATCGTTAATGGAATGACTTGTTTTATTTGTGGAAATCCGCCCATTATCGATCCACAGTTAGTTTGGCAAGGCTCTAATATAAAATCTTTTTGGTCGATCCACTCAACTCGCTGTGTTGTTGTATTGCCTAACCAAGCGAATGCACCATTAGGTGCTGCAATCTTAATATCTTTAAAGTTCTTCTCTGCCCTCTTATTTACACGATACAAATAAAGCGTTAAATTTCCAGGTTCATCACCATTATTAATACAGGTTACAGTATTGACAGCTTGTATAGTGTAAATACTTTGTGGTAATTCATAATAAGTTCGGCTACATGTCTGTGAACCATTTTCCCCACAAGCATAATATTCTTTTTTAGTTTGAATAGAGTCATTAATATATTTTTTAAATCCTTGGGGAATCAAAGGGTAATAATTAGATTGTTCCCACTGGCAATTTGCAATTTGATATGCAAATGCATTGCTTGAAATAAACCCTAATATTAGGGTTACTAAAATAAAAAAAGTCTTCACTTTGTTTTATCCTTTGTGCAAACCGTTACCGTACAGGTATAGTCCAATTTCACATAAGCACCGTAATCATTAATGTATTGAACTTGTATTTTTTGTGATTTTGGTTTTATGTTAGGCAACAATTCATCAGATTTCGGCTTTAATGTAACTGACTCATCCTCAGCCAATAAACTAGTTTTATCTGATATGATTACTGGTATAACAATATAAAAAGGCGTAGGGTTAACTAATTTTAAACCTTGAGCTGAAGGAATAAGTTCTAATTTCTCTTGCCATACATTCTCTGCTAAAGCTTTTAATTCGGTAGGGCGATAAAACAATTTTATTTTTAACCGTAATGCAAATTGAATTGCATTCTGCTTATCTGATTTTGGTGGTATCTCTTGCAAGTTAAAATAGAATAGCGACTCCCTATCTTGTGGTAATTTAGCAGCCTCAGGTAACGGTACGATTCTAACTTGTACAGTTGTATCTTTTTCTACTCGTTGTAATGGGGGTAAAGCAGTAAGAGGTGAGTTAATTTTTTCCTCTTTTTCATTTTCTAACCATGTTTGTACTAAATAAGGTAATTTTTTACTATGGTTTATCACATTTACGGGAGATGAGTTATCATCAGCATATACGATTACTCTAGTTCGGTCGATAGATACTGCTGCTTCAGCAGTACTATTTATCATCGCGAATAGAAATAAGTAGATAAAACGTTTAATTGGGCGAACATTTTCGATCATTGTTTGTTTCCTGAAAAAATTAATTTTGGTTACAAGTTACTGATATAAAGGATGATAATGAAGAATTAGTATTTGTCAGAGAAAAATTACACTTCTTCTTTTCACTATCTAGAGTGGTTAGAATAGATTTCGGACTAACCCCAGATAAATAAACCTCCCCTTTTTCACCTACTACTGCAACTTGTCGTTTTTCTTGTTCATCATAAATAATGGAACCAAAAGGAATTACATTTCCTTGAGAGTCAGTAAGCTTTATAAACATTTTAATACCGCGATAAAGGTTTAGTTTACGATAACCAATAGCACCTTGAGTAAAAACCATTTGAATATTCGGGTTATTACTTTCAATATCGTTAGGTAATTTATTCGTATCTATTGTAAAGTCTGTACGGTAGTAATCTGGGATGTCATTTAATACTGCAATACCTTGGCTATTTGTAACCACATTTTGAGCATTATTGCTACCTTGGCTACCGATATATACCCCTTCAATTCCATCAGTATCGATAACTAAGCGTGTATTCCCACTATAGCCATCACGATGTATACCAACGCCATGCATAGTTGCAGTAATACCTGATTTAATACTACCAGCAAGATAATAGCTATTTGGACCAACAGAACCATTAACAGATGCATTATAGGCATTACGATTCATCTGTATATTCCCATTAAAGTTACTACTGTCATAAAAATTAGGCGTAGCAGAACTCGCACCGATTGACCAAATATTATTCCAATCTTTATTATTGCTATACGTGATACTAGGTGATAGATCACCATTACTTATTTGAGATCCTGCATTAATATACTCACTTGTAGAGAGTGGTATACTAAAGCTTAAATAAATGGAATTATTTGCTTTTTGTTTTTGCGATGTCATATTAGATATGTATTCTGTTCTATTAATGGATAAATAAGCATTAATATTTTTTAATTTATCAATATCAAAAGACTTCGATATACTCAGGCCATAAGTATTACTATCAGAGATACCTTGCCAAAAGGTTTGTTTATTATATATAGCATTGATAGAAAAACCTAAATCACGAAAGCTTTTACTGGCAACAATATTATAACTTTCTTTATTTGTAATTGTTGATGTTGGGCTAGAAAGCATGTTAGCCATATTATTTAACGATAGATAATGCTCATCAGAAAAACGATATCCAGCAAATGTTATTTGGCTATCGATACTATCGAAAACTTTAGAATAATTTAGTCTATAGCTTTGACCTGTCCAACGATCTCTTTGTATTAGTGCATTCGCATGTGTAATGTCAACTGACAATGCTCCAAATAATCCCATATCATAACCAATACCGGTATTTATTGCATGATAATTTCTGTCAGTAACAGTAGCACCGCCAAATAAGGATATTTTTGATAAAATACCAAGAGAGACTTCGGAGATAATTAACTTTATTTTTTCACCACCATAATTACCCTCCATTTTACCCATCATCGTTTTATAGCGAATATGACCGCTTCGGGTTAAGAAAGGAATATTTGATGTTTCAATCGTTGAAACTTCTTCTTGTCCATTCTCCTCTCTGACGATCATTTTTAATACACCAGAGGTTGTGTCATTAAGATCTTCTATGACAAATGGACCTGGTGGAACATTTTTTTCATAAATAATACTGCCAGCTCGAGTAACAATGACCTTAGCATTTGTCTTTGCCACACCGCTTAAACGAGGGGCATACCCCCTTAAAGCTGGAGGAAGCATTCGATTATCGCTTATAATTTCAAAACCTTGGTAATCAATCGAGTCAAAAACATCCGATAAAAAATATTTTTTACCAATGGCTAAGTTTGCACCTATCGTTTTAAGTGCTCTAGTGATATAGACAGCAGAGGTATTAATTTCATGCTTATCACTTCTATCATCACTAGTATACAATGATGCATTATAATTGGTTCTGAATCGCCAAGCACCGTAGTTTATTCCCGCAGTTCCATAACTAGAAATATCTTTAGTACTACTACCATCACGGCTATTAAATAAATTACCATTCAATGTATAATCCAGTAAAACTCCTGCTATACCATCATCCCATTGACTTGGTGGTGGCCAATCTGGATCACTATATTTTAATAAGAGCTGTGGAACAGTGACAAGTAAAATACTTTTTTCCCTATCTACTCGAGCGGAAATTCCCTCATAGCCATTTATTAAAATACAGTTTGGATTTTCATTGGCTGTATTTAAAATTATCTTCTTAAAATAAGATTCTTTTAACTCAAATTTTTCTATGGTTGATTTTTTAAAGCAAATTTGGGAGTTATCTTTATCTTCAATTATATCAAAATTTTCACTTTCAATTTCACGATTATTTAACTCTAATGTTAAGGCATAAACCCCACTTGGAAGATAGTCAGAGCGAGTAAAATTACTTAAATTTATATTTGTTTTATCACCAAGCTCAAGAGCCCGAGTTTCAAATTCAATGTTCCCTACATCTGCGCTAGCAAAATCAGACATAAATAAACTAAGAATAATAGTGGAGATAAATGAATATTTCTTTTTACCACTCATGATAATGCAGTCTCATTAAGGTATTACGCAGGGGAGGATAATCAGTTTATTATTTAAATAGTCGTTGCTGTAGTGCGCTAGTTTATATTAACTGGCGCACTACTAATTACTATTATAAGTAAGTTAAAGAAAAGTTAGTTAATCCGGTATAACTACCTGCAACAATTTCTTGACCATCTAATCTAACTACTTGCGCTGAGAATAGTAATGAGTTATCGCCTGAACGCAGAGTATAGTTTTCAGAGGCGGTTCCGATTTTCACTTGTTTAGAAGACGAGTCAGTTATTTTGACTGCTAAACCTTTAGCTTCCCCTGTTACACCGAGGAAACCATTTGTTCCACCGACAGAAACACCATCAAAACGTATATTAGCTTTTGTATTTGCTACATTACCTTCATCATCTGCTTCAAAAACACATCCAATAAGGTTAATTTTAAAGTCTTTTTGTTTTCCCCAACCAACAGTTCTTAATTGAGCATCCGATATTTGCCCCAAATCGACGTGCTGGTTATCACCATCTTCCCCCGGAGCTAAACCACAAGGTGCTTTGATGACTGAACCTTTGAAGGTAATTTCACCAGAACCTTGTGAACCTGGCGGTACTGCTGCTAAGGAGTACCCGGAAAGAGTTGTTGATGCTAAAGCTGCTAATACAAGTAAACGAAGTTTCATATTAATTCCTTGATTAAGTATGGGCTATAGGTGTGAAAATTATCAACTTCCTAATATGAATTAGGCAGGAACACACTTAAGTTCACATATATAAATATATTAATTTAAGTATATTCCAATGTTATTTTTTAATTCTGAAATTGTTAGTTTCATTTTTATTAACATTCGACACCTAATAGATGTAAGTATCCCTATAATTTAGGATGTCCCATGCGAAAATTTATATTTTTTTATTTTAGTAAATTAATTTATTTTTATAAGATTTTTTCTTTTTAATTTTATATCCGTAAGTTCATCTGAGTAATGAACCATAACTGAAAAAAAATTAGAAAAATTTCCTCTAAAATATTTAACATAAAATCAATGGAGGCAATTTTCAATATTAATACCCGTTTAACCTGGGTCATAATGAGATATTTGTTGTTGGCTAACTTTTATTATCCTCCCTAAATTATATTCTGTTAGCGACTGATTTACTCTAGCTTCTTCAAGAAATAATATCTTGCCGTAACATCCTTTTATTTTTCATAATAAAAGCCAATGATAGATATTTTCCCCACTTGTTTAAATAGGGTAGAATTTATTAAATTTAAATTAAGATAATATATAATTGAATACTGATAAACTCTTTACTGGGTCGTAATATAGAATTGGGCGACTTTCGAGTAAATATGTTTTTGGCAATCAATAATAGTAACTTCAATAGATTATATCTATTAAATAAAATTATTGTTTAATTTATTCTTTTTTTTTTATTTATTAACCCATAAATATCAATAAATTAATCATATAACTCATACCTTAAGTACCCCTTAAATGGATGAAAAAGTGTTATTTTTAATAATAATATTGACAATTAATTAACTATACTTTCATTTTGTTACAACTTTAATTTGGTTTTTAGGTCTGAATCCCAGATGATTCTTTATTAAGTGTTGAAGTCACAAAAATTATTTCTATTGGTGGTGGTAGAAAATCTTCATTTTGGACACAGCTAAAATCTAATTTTGCTAATCAACCGATAGAAATACCAGAGAATGAGGAAGCTTCAAGTTTGGGAGCTGCCATAATCGCAGCTGTTGATGAGGGTTATTTTGCCTCTTTTTGAAGACGCTATCTCACAATGTGTGAAGATAAAGGCACGATATTTGCCAGAAAACAGCGCTGAATCTGCGGCGACTTATCAGGTTTTTGATGCGTTATACAGCGCATTGCAACCTGTATATCAACTCGATAGTCATTTAAGAAAATCAGTAAGTTAAATATCTCAATGCCTAGTCATATACCTCGGTATATGACTAGGGTTAACGAATGAAGCCAACAACGCGACAGGGCAAAATAGGCTGCTTATTTAATGCTCTAAATAGTTTGTGATGTCGCTAGGCGGCAAGTGAGTTAATCCCTAGGAGCATACATCAGTATGTGACTAGGGTTAACGAATGAAGCCAACAACGCGACAGTGCAAAATAGGCTGCTTATTTAATGCGCTAAATAGTTTGTGATGTCGCTGGGCGGCAAGTGAGTTAATCCCTAGGAGCATACATCAGTATGTGACTAGGGTTAACGAACGAAGCCAGCAACACGACAGGGCAAAATAGGCTGCTTATTTAATGCGCTAAATAGTTTGTGATGTCGCTGGGCGGCAAGTGAGTTAATCCCTAGGAGCATACATCAGTATGTGACTAGGGTTAACGAATGAAGCCAACAACGCGACAGGGCAAAATAGGCTGCTTACTTAATGCGCTAAATAGTTTGTGATGTCGCTGGGCGGCAAGTGAGTTAATCCCTAGGAGCATACATCAGTATGTGATTAGGGTTAACGAATGAAGCCAACAACACGACAGGGCAAAATAGGCTGCTTATTTAATGCGCTAAATAGTTTGTGATGTCGCTAGGCGGCAAGTGAGTTAATCCCTAGGAGCATACATCAGTATGTGACTAGGGTTAACGAATGAAGCCAACAACACGACAGGGCAAAATAGGCTGCTTATTTAATGCGCTAAATAGTTTGTGATGTCGCTAGGCGGCAAGTGAGTTAATCCCTAGGAGCATACATCAGTATGTGACTAGGGTTAACGAATGAAGCCAACAACACGACAGGGCAAAATAGGCTGCTTATTTAATGCTCTAAATAGTTTGTGATGTCGCTAGGCGGCAAGTGAGTTAATCCCTAGGAGCATACATCAGTATGTGACTAGGGTTAACGAATGAAGCCAACAACGCGACAGTGCAAAATAGGCTGCTTATTTAATGCTCTAAATAGTTTGTGATGTCGCTAGGCGGCAAGTGAGTTAATCCCTAGGAGCATACATCAGTATGTGACTAGGGTTAACGAATGAAGCCAACAACGCGACAGTGCAAAATATGACGAGCATTACGACATCTTAATTAACACCATACCAAGCAACAATAACACAATCCCCCCCCACCCCTTATAATTCAGGCGTTGGTTGAACAGTATCCACCCTGCTGCCACTGTCGCGATGATACCAAAAGCCCCCCAAAGCGCATAAGCAATAGATAACTCGATACCTTTTACCGCTTGCGCTAAAGAGCTAAATGCCCCGAGTACTGCCATTAACGAAAGGATCCCAAGCCAATATCGTTTAAAACCGTTCGACATTTTTAACAAAATATTGGCGATGATTTCCAGCACAACTGCTAGGATCAAAAACGCAGCATGCCACCATTCAAAATGACTGGCCATATTACGCCTCCGATTTAGCTTCGCGTCCAACTAAAGCACTTGATTTGGCTGCGTTGACCGCATGTTGAGTTGCTTGTTTCACTTTTTGAGCCGATTGACGCACTGTCGCTTTTTTGGTGCCTGACTTAATCAGACCAATACCTGTGATCAGTAATACTAATCCACCTATTTTCATCGGCGATAATGTTTCATCAAACCACATCACACTGAAAGTGGTAATGAATAGAATACCGATACCTTCCCATAGTGCGTAGGCTACACCTAATGCGACTTTTTTTACTGCAACGGCGAGAAGAATGTAAGATGTGGCTATCATGACGTACATCACCACCATACCCGTGAAATCACCACTGACACTGGCGTGTTTCATTGATAAGGTGCCAATTACTTCAGTTACGATAGCTAATATTAAAAATATCCAGTAAATCATTATAATATCCCTCTACATACATCTGCGTAATCGCCTATTTTTTACACAAGATAAGTGAACAAAAAGCGCTAACGCAGTTGTTGAAAATTCAAATAAAAACAATACGATGCTGAATTTATTCAGCGAAATGAATAATCGAGAGAGACGCTATAATGCACCACACCAGTAGTGTTCACTGGAAAGGATAGCTGAAAGGAAAAGCCTGTGTGTCGTTCTTTTTTGGGACTTGCTGATCTTGCCGCTAGTTGAGCTAAGCATGATATCTTATTCTTTTCATCAGGCAGACATCCGCCCAATTTACTCCGAACCCTCATGTTGATAGTTGATTACAGGGTATATTTAGCATGCCTTTTTTATTAAGTCAATGAATACAAACATCTTTTATATTGCATAAAAACATGCATATTTATTCATTAATATGCTAACCAACCCTAAAACCACCAAGCCTCAAGCGAATAATCAACCGTAATTTCGCCATTTCCTTTTTAGTATTTTTCAATAAAAAAAATTATTTTTACCCTTTTTTTACCTATACCAACTCAACGCGTGCGCTGTTTGATCTTTCACATTGACAAGCCAGATGAACAAGCTTCTTATAGTAGCCATATGATTGATTTTTCCCAAAGAGAGAGACATGAACACCTTTAGCCTAACCTCCAATAGCTTTCAAAATGCCGCAGATGCAACGCCACTCCCCTATGATGTCGTATCCATTCAATCCCAAGTAATTTACGGTAGCGTAGGAAACAGTATTGCTGTCCCAGCACTCACTAAGCAAGGCTTACGAGTCGCCGCAATTCCTACTGTGGTATTAAGTAATACCCCTCATTATCCAACATGTTATGGGGGGGAATTACCCGGCGAATGGTTCCGTGGCTATTTAAACGGCTTTGTTGAGCGTGGCAGCTTAGATTCCGTTAGGTCTATTTTAACGGGTTATTTGGGATCACCAGATAAAGCTCGCGATCTTGCTGATTGGCTTACAAAAGTGCGTGAACGGTTTCCTACACTCCCCGTTATTGTTGACCCTGTGATGGGGGATGAAGATAGCGGTTTTTACATTCCACCGGAAATTGCGGATGTCTATCGTGACAAAGTGATCCCATTGGCAACCGGAATTATTCCAAACAAATTTGAGTTGATAACTTTAAGTGGGCAACAAGTTAATAATCTAAATGAAGCGATTACCGCCGCTCGCCGCTTATTAAACGGCCATACGCAATGGGTGATTATTACCAGTGCTTTCCAGCCTGATGACGATAATATTGAAGTCGTATGCGTAACGAAAGACGATGTCGCGGTGATCCGGCATAAACGTTACCCTGTCACGCCAAAAGGAACCGGTGATTTATTTGGGGCAGAACTCACAGCACAACTGCTTGCAGGCTTATCCGTGCCTGACGCCGCTAAAATGGCGTGTTTACGTATCGAGCAAGGGATTATTCATATGGCCGCAACTGGTCGCAGCGAATTAGTCATTTAACCTATCTCAAAGTTTCATACAAAAGCCAAACATTGCGTTTGGCTTTTATACAATGAGCTAATTATCGGTTATTGTTATTATTCAAATTCGTTCCATGAACGACCATCACGGGCAATCATTGCTACAGAGGCAATTGGTCCCCATGTGCCTGCTTGGTATGGTTTTGGTGCATCATTATCCATCGCCCATGCGTCCATGATCGAATCAACAAATTTCCATGCTTCCTCAACTTCATCACGACGCACGAATAACGCTTGAATACCGCGCATAGCCTCAAGCAACAAACGCTCATAGGCATCAGCCAAATGAGTTTGGTTAAAGGTTTCAGAGAAACTTAAATCCAGTTTAGTGGTTTGTAAGCGGTGTTTATGATCAAGCCCTGGTGCCTTGTTCATAATTTCGATATCAATCCCTTCATCTGGCTGTAAACGGATGGTCAATTTGTTTTGTGGTAAATCTTGGTAGCTTTCTGAGAAAATATTCAGAGCCGGCTTTTTAAAATACACCACCACTTCAGAACATTTCGCCGGCAAGCGTTTACCCGTACGTAAATAGAAAGGTACACCAGCCCAGCGCCAATCGTCGATATCCACGCGCAGTGCAACAAATGACTCAGTCATACTTTGCTTGTTCGCCCCCTCTTCTTCGAGGTAGCCAGGCACTTTTTTACCTTGAACAAAACCTGATGTATATTGCCCCCGCACTGCTTTTTCGCGCACATTAGTATGGTCAATACGACGTAACGAACGCAGCACTTTTACTTTTTCGTCACGAATACGGTCAGTGGTTAAATCTGCCGGTGGTGACATCGCGATCATCGTCAGGATTTGCAGTAAGTGGTTTTGAACCATATCGCGCATTTGACCTGCTTGATCGAAATATCCCCAGCGACCTTCAATTCCAACCTCTTCAGCAACAGTAATCTGCACGTGGTCAATTGTTCGATTATCCCAGTTATTAATAAATAACGAGTTTGCAAAACGCAGGGCTAACAGGTTTAAAACCGTCTCTTTACCCAGATAGTGGTCAATACGATAAACTTGGCTTTCATCAAAATATTTAGCCACTTCATTATTGATCTCTTGGGATGATGCCAAATCGGTGCCTAAAGGTTTTTCCATCACGACACGGTTTGGTTTTTTGTTTAATTTTGCATGACCAAGACCTTGGCACATTGCGCCAAACGTGCTTGGTGGCATGGCAAAATAATGGATAGCAGGTTGCGAGTCTTGTTTTAGCATATCCGCTAAACGAACAAAACTTTCGGTTTCATTGACGTCTAAATTACAGAAATCCAAACGGGCACTGAGTTTTTCCCACAATGCTGAATCGAGTTCTTCTTTTAAGAATTTATTTAACGCTTCTTTAACAAATTCGACATAATCAGCTTGCGTCCAGTCTGCACGACCTACACCGATAATTCGGGTATCAGGATGGATGTAACCTGCTTTTTCTAATTGATATAAAGAAGGAAGCAATTTACGACGCGCAAGGTCACCCTTGGTGCCGAAAATGATTAAGTCACAAGCTTGAGCAGCATTATGTACCGCCATATTGGTTCTCCTCAATTTGCGGAATCTACGACCTAACTAGGGTAGGTCCTATTGTAATTTTGTTAAAATTAGCCCTAATTCCGCTAATGTACCCTGTTGCTAGTGCTCAGTAAATCTCCATGACACTGATCACAGTTTTTATGCTGAAAAAAGCAGCATATCATTGTTCTTTGTTACCGTTATATACTTTATGCTATCCCTGCAATAAAACCTACTCGAAAACTGAAAGGAGCCAGCTTTAGTAATTAAATGACAAAAAAAGTCGCCAACTTACTGAGATGAAAATTAGATACGCTTCAAAGTTTCACAAAAAAGCTGCCATTTATCATCTGCATTCAGATAGCCTACTTATCATACTTAGTATATTTTCACTCTATATGAATGCCACACGACAAAAAGCTTATAACGAAACATAACATAGCGTGATGGTAGAAAAATTTCTCCTTTTGATGAAATAGGCGCTTTTGCGATATGAATATTTTAGAACAAATGAAGACCAGCCTCGATTTTTTAAGTAAATCGGAGAAAAAAGTGGCTGAAGTGATTTTAGGGATGCCACAGAGCGCCATTCATCTGAGTATCGCAGCCTTAGCCCAATTAGCGGATGTGAGTGAACCGACGGTTAACCGGTTTTGCCGCAAAATGGATACCAAAGGCTTTCCTGATTTCAAACTGCGCCTTGCCCAAAACCTCGCCAATGGTACACCCTATGTAAATCGTCATATCGACGAAACAGATTCTGTAAACACTTATACACACAAAATTTTTGAGTCTGCAATGGCGGGTCTTGATCATGTGAAACACACGCTAGACATCAGTGTCATTAACCGTGCTGTTGACTTGCTTACCCAAGCACGAAAGATCAGTTTCTTTGGGTTTGGTGCGTCGGCCGCTGTGGCTCATGATGCGATGAATAAGTTCTTCCGCTTTAATATTCCTGTCATGTATTTTGATGATATTGTCATGCAACGCATGAGTTGCATGAATAGTACTGAAGGGGATGTGATTGTGTTAATTTCCCATACTGGAAGAACCAAAGCCCTTGTTGATATGGCGCAACTGGCTCGGCAAAATGATGCCACCGTTATTGCTATTACCTCAGAAAACTCCCCACTGGCGCAAGCCGTTTCCTTATCGATTATTATTGATGTCCCTGAAGATACTGACATGTATATGCCCATGGTCTCTCGTATGGCACAACTTGCTGTTATTGATGTGTTAACAACTGGGTTTACGTTAAGAAGAGGTGAAAAATTTAGGGATAACTTGAAGCGCGTCAAAGAAGCCTTACGCGATTCGCGGTTTGATAACATCTAAAGCTAAAACTGACAGGATAAAATGTCTTTCTATGCTTATTGGGCTTTAATAGTTTTACAGACCTGATAGCATTAAGAAATTCGCAGTATATAATAGCTGTGCTCGTGTCAGCATCCCTATTTGCAGTAAACAGGTTTCGAAATGGGGTGAAATGGTTTCACCCTTTTATCAACGCCATTACAGGTCAACGGAGTAATACATGTCTAGACGGCTTAGAAGAACTAAAATTGTTACAACCCTTGGTCCCGCTACCGATCGCGATAATAACCTTGAAAAAATTATTAATGCAGGGGCCAACGTTGTTCGCCTTAACTTCTCCCACGGAACTCCAGAAGACCATCAATTACGTGCTAATAAAGTACGTGAAATTGCCGCTCGTTTAGGTCGTCATGTGGCGATCCTCGGTGATTTACAAGGTCCCAAAATTCGTGTTTCTACGTTTAAAGACGGTAAAGTTTTCTTAAATATCGGCGATAAATTCATCCTTGATGCCAACTTAGGTAAAGGTGAAGGTGACCAACAAAAAGTCGGTATCGACTATAAAGGGTTACCTGCTGATGTCGTTCCTGGTGATATCCTGTTGTTAGACGATGGACGCGTTCAATTAAAAGTGCGTGAAGTCCAAGGTTTGCAAGTTTTTACTGAAGTCACTGTTGGCGGTCAGTTATCGAATAACAAAGGGATTAACAAGTTAGGCGGTGGTCTTTCCGCTGAAGCGTTAACCGACAAAGACAAAGAGGACATCAAAACTGCGGCGAAAATCAATGTCGACTATCTTGCAGTTTCCTTCCCGCGCTCCGGTGAAGATTTAGATTATGCACGTCGATTAGCGCGCGACGCCGGTTGTGAGTGCCAAATCGTCGCAAAAGTTGAGCGTGCTGAAGCCGTAGCAAACGACCAAGTGATGGATGAGGTTATTCTTGCCTCTGACGTCGTCATGGTAGCTCGTGGTGACTTAGGTGTTGAAATTGGTGATCCTGAACTCGTTGCTGTCCAGAAAAAATTGATCCGCCGTTCACGTCAATTAAACCGTGTGGTTATCACTGCAACCCAAATGATGGAATCAATGATAACTAACCCAATGCCGACTCGTGCAGAAGTGATGGATGTAGCAAACGCGGTGTTAGATGGGACTGATGCTGTAATGTTATCCGCAGAAACAGCCGCAGGCCAATACCCAGCAGAAACGGTTGCTGCAATGGCACAAGTCTGTTTTGGCGCAGAAAAAATGCCAGGGTTAAACGTGTCTAAGCACCGTTTAGATGCTGAGTTTAGCAGCCCCGAAGAAGCGATTGCGATGTCAACCATGTACGCCGCCAACCATCTAAAAGGCGTTAAAGCGATTATCGCGATGACAGAGTCAGGTCGTACCGCCCGTATGATGTCCCGCATCAGCTCTGGCTTACCTATTTTTGCTATGTCTCGCCACGAAAAAACATTGAATCAATGTTCACTGTATCGTGGTGTTACCCCTGTTTTCTGTAGCACGCACACAGATGGCATTCAAGCGGCAGCTGAAGCTGTCGCACGCTTACGTGATAACGGCTATTTAATGAGTGGTGATATTGTCCTTGTGACCCAAGGTGACCTGATGGGCACAGTGGGCAGTACTAACACCTGCCGTATTTTAGAAGTCGAATAACCTCTCCCTCCCCCCGTTCAATCCGCGGGGGGATCTCACCCTTTCGTTAGTTTCATATTTCCCCCTTAGGTCACATTGAAATCATACTATTTTGCTGTTTTTCGATATATTAAAGCTTATACAACGATGCATTGATCGGTATCATCTGCTTCTTCCTTAATTTTCGCTGTAATGACAACAATTTTTACTATTAAAACAATAAAGGAAACATGGCAATGCATCGTCGGTCTTCATTAGCGTTACTTATTTTTTCACCTTTTTCGATGGCATCTTTAGGTAACGTGTCTAACGTGTCTGATGTCATCGTAGTTAATTCTACTATGCCAAACCAACAAGCAATGACCTCCTCATCAATATCTATCAATAAGGAAATGATGGAGTCACAAGGTAGCTTAAACTTAGCGGATGTTTTGCAAAATACCCCTGGCATTCAGCTACGTTATGGTGGTCAAGGTGTTCCACAATTAGATATTCGTGGATATAAATCACGCCATATCACATTCTTAATTAATGGTGTCCCGCAAAATAATGCGTGGAACAGTCAGTTTGACCCTCAGTTGATCCCAATAGAACAAATTGAACGAGTTGATATTGTCAAGGGTGGAGCTGGTTCCTTGTTGTATGGCGCAGGCGGTTTTGGCGGTGTGATCAATGTGATTACCCATGGGCAATACATCCCCAAAACTAGAGGATCGTTAGGTGCAGGTAATGGTGAACATTATAATTTAAGTGGAAGTACCTCAGGTGTAACAGAGAGCTTTGGATATAGAGCTAGTTACGTTTTAGATAGCCGTAATGGTTTCCCTATGTCTAGCCACTTTGAGCCCACCAGCCAACAAGGAAAAGGATTAAGAGAAAATAGTGATAATAAAAGCCATTCAATATCTACATCGTTAAGTTGGCAAGCGACTGAACTCACTCAGCTTGGGCTTAATATCAATTACCATCGTGACACTTGGGGTGTCCCAGATAAATTAAATCGTGGCGGTAACGGCAGTGGAAATGGCAGTGGAAACGGCAGTGGAAACGGCAGTGGAAACGGCAGTGGAAACGGCAGTGGAAACGGCAGTGGAAACGGCAGTGGAAACGGCAGTGGAAACGGTAATGGAAACGGTAATGGAAACGGCAATAGCGGTGGGAAAAACACTGGAAGTAAAGTGGTAAGTAAAACCCCAACCGCAACCAATAATACTGCTAAACAAAGTGATAAATATCAGCGTGTTCACCCTTCTGAACATTATGATATTCAAACCACATTTGATACACAATTAACCGATACCAACACATTACGTGGTTATACGTGGTACTCACGAGAAGCCCGAGATACCCATTATAAACATAACAGGTTTTCTGAAGATCAACATACTGTTAGCCAAAGTTATGGTGGTAATTTGCAGTGGGTGTATTCACAAGAAAGTCATACTGTTACCAATGGAGTACGTATTTTTCAAGACAGTTGGCGCTGTAATGGCGAATGCGGTACAGAAAACCAACGCCGTACAATTGATCAGCAAGAATGGGTTATGGAATATCAATATCAGCCCGTAAACACGAGTGGGATAGCCGTTGGCGGTGGCCTATATCATAATAACCCTGCTAAAAGTGTTGATTATGCAGGGCAAATTTCGGCTTTTTGGTATCCAACTGAAAACACACGATTATACAGCTCAGCATCACATCGTGTCCGTTATCCTGATCTGCGACAATTATACGAAACGGAGTTTGGCTATTCATCCTTAAAACCTGAGACCGCCAATTACTATGAAATTGGTCTAGAACAGCTGATCTTAACCGATTTGCAATTTCACTTAAGTTTATATTCCAGTGATATCTATGACTATATAGAGAAAGCGACCACCCCATCGGGTGAACGTTACGAAAACTTTGACCACTACCGCTTTCAAGGGATGGAAACGGAGGTGAGCTATTTCATCACTGAAGGTATTGATTTGAACTTTGGCTATTCTTGGTTAAAAGCGCAAAATAAAGGGAATGATAACTCAAAATCTGCATTGCAAGGCCGTCCCAAACACAGTGCTTTCATAGGATTAAATGCGGATTTACCACTCAATATGCATGCCTCTGTCCAAGCCCAATCATTTTGGGATAGCGTACAATACCAAGGCAAAACACAAACTCCCGTCAAGTTAGATAACTACCAATTAGTGGATTTCAGCTTATCCGGTATTTCACCGTGGAAACCTGTAACTTGGCAAATTACGGTCAAAAATCTCTTTGATAAAGATTACGAACAAGCTCTGTACTTCCCACGACCAGGCAGAGAATGGTTTTTCCAAGTCAAAACTGAATTTTAATGGAAATGCTCATGTTAAGAAAAATTCAATACCCCCTATTGTTGCTGTTTTTGTTCCTATTTCTATCGCCATTAAACAGCATTGCTCAAGCAGTAAATAATAAAACAGTTCGTGTCGCAGTGATCGGTGGAATGGTTTACGCTGATTTATGGCGTGAAATAGCGCAGCGTTTTGAAAACGAAACGGGTTACCATGTTGAAGTCGTGGTGTCCGGTGAACGGCCTGAACTTAAAGAAGCGATGGTGCTTGGTCAGGTTGATTTACTCACTATGCACTCAGGTGATATTACGACCGATTTAGTTGCTGATGGTCATGGGATCAACATGCGCCCATGGACGCGTAACGATCTGGTTATTTGGGGACCAAGTTCCGATCCAGCTGGGATCAGAGGCATGAAAGATGGTGCTGCAGCTTTAGCCAAAATAGCCCATACTCAATCAGCATGGATAGACTTTCAAGGTATCGGCCCGCGTGAAATGGCACACAATTTGTGGCGCAAAGCAGGTATTAAACCTGTTGGTGATTGGGTGTTAAAAGATGATTTACGTGGTGGACGTGATTTACTACAACAAGTAGCTGATCGTAATGCGTACATTATTACCGGACGCATGCCTGTCTATGTTGGAAAATGGCAGGCTACCGATAAAATGGCCATTCTTGTCGACCAAGACCCATTAATGCGTAGACCGTATATTGTCATGGAAACCAATCCAATACGTCACCCTAATGTGAATTACCATGGGGCAAAAGCCCTTGCAGATTTTTTATTAAGTGAAAAAATTCAAACTTTTTTAGCACACTATGATGGTGTTGTGAAAGATGGCAGACCGCTATTCTACCCTGTGTGGCCTTATGATGTGGCAAATAACTAAATGAGATATAAAGGCAGCTATCATTTGCTGCCTTTATCACACCCACACACTGACTTTCGTTGCCATTTTGCGTAAACATCACTGTTTAGCCCGAAAAACCACCACCTTAACGTAATGGTCTCAATTGCAACTTATATATCGAATTATCGATACAGATCCTTACGTTGGTAAGGCTCTATCTCCCCTTCTTTGCGGGTTTTCAATAACTTTAAAATCCATGTGTATTGCTCTAGGTTTGGTGAGACGAGGTATTCAAGCTCTTCATTCATCCTACGAGCAATATATTCGTCATCTTTTCCATCAATATCATCCATTGGCTGACGAATATAAATGTGTAACTGGTGTGTTTTATGATCATATACAGGAAATAGTGGCACAATTTTGGCTTTGCATACTTTCATCAAACGCCCAATCGCTGGGAGCGTTGCTTTGTAAGTTGCAAAGAAATCGACAAACTCACTGTGTTCCTCACCATGATCTTGGTCTGGAAGATAAAACCCCCAATAGCCTTGCCTAACTGACGCGATAAACGGCTTAATTCCCGCTTCCCTAGAGTGCAAACGCCCGCCAAAATGGTAGCGAGCTTTATTCCACAAATAATCTGCAACCGGGTTCTTCTGATGGTGGAACATCGCCGCCATTTGCTGACCTTTGGCAGCTAACAGCATGGCAGGGGCATCCACAGCCCACCCATGTGGTACCATAAAAATGACATTTTCTTGCTGTTCTGCTAAGCGCTGAATAATTTCTTCATTATGCCAATGTGTACGCGATAACGTTTTATTTGCTCCTCGTAAGCACAACTCCGCCAACATGACAAAAGATTGTGGTGCTGTTTCAAACATTCGGTCAACTAAATCTTCTCTTTGTTCCTCGGTATATTCAGGGAAACAATAAAGTAAGTTAATTTTCGCACGGCGACGAGCGCTTTTTGCTATTCGACCAACCCATTTTCCTATCTTTGCCAACATGGGATCGCGAACTTTAACGGGCACATAGGCAAGCCCTGCAAATACAGCCGCACCCAACCAAACACCCCAATATTTTGGCAATAGATATGAACGATGAAATGTCGGCACATAGCCTTTTTTATTATCTGTATCTCTATCTTTATTCATACTGCACTCAAGTGAATAATGACTAATTTTCTATAGCTTAGCATAATGATTAATGAAAGCATTTCAAAAAAAATGGCAGATACAAGTACCTGCCACTGATGAAAAAAGAAAAAAATTATTGCAACTTCAGTTGAGGTTTAGTTTCTTTGACTAGCGCTAAGTATTCTTTACGCTCTTTCCCTGTTAACCCACCTGAACTTGGTAATTTCGCTGTCAACGGGTTGACGGCTTGCTGATTGACCCACATTTCAAAATGCAAGTGCGGCCCAGTAGAACGCCCTGTATTCCCCGATAATGCAATGCGGTCACCACGCTTAACTTTCTGACCCGGCTTAACCAATAATTGGCGTAAATGCATATATCGAGTCGTATATTGGCGACCATGACGAATGGCGATAAAATTCCCTGCCGCACCACTGTATTTCGCCACAATGACTTCACCGTCACCGACAGCTAAAACAGGGGTGCCAACTGGCATCGCAAAATCAACACCTTTATGTGGTGCAACACGTCCCGTCACCGGGTTGACACGACGCGGATTAAATTGGGAGGAGACTCTAAATTGTTTAGCAGTAGGAAAACGTAAGAAACCGCGCTCTAAACCATTACCTTCACTGTCATAATAGCGGCCATCTTCTGCACGAAACGCATAATAACTTTTACCATTAGTTTGTAGACGGACCCCAATAAGCTGGCTTTGCTCACTTCGTCCATTAAGCATCTCACGACTCATCAATACACTAAACTTATCGCCTTTTTTCAATTTACGAAAATCAACCTGCCATTGTAAGGCTTTAATCACTTCACGACCTTCGCTACGCGTTAAGCCCGCTTTGCTGGTACTTTGAGCAAAAGAACCATCAACGGTGCCTTTTAAAACACTGTTGGTCCATTCGCCCGTACGAATTTGCTTAACCTCTTCGAATTTATTTGTTGTGCCTACACGGTTAAATACCCGAGTTTCACGGCGATTGACTTCCCAAGTTAACGATTCTAACTCGCCATGCTCAGTCAATGACCAATTTAGCGTTTGGCCAATTTTTAAGTTTCTTAATGACTTATGTTGATTAGAGAGTGTCGCAACATCCCCAGCGTCAATACCAAACTGAGTTAAAATCGACGTTAAATTATCACCACTTGCTACAACGTATTCATGGGCTAACGGTGTTGTTTCTCCACCTGCATCATCCGCTTCGGCTTCGGTATCAGCAACACCTTCATCAGGTAGTTGGTCACTACTGTCTTGAATAATATCGTCAGTTGCATCCGTTGGGGTTAATAACGCGAGGGGGATGATGGTATCAGGCATACCATCATTTTCAGACGTGGTTGGAACATGGACTGGCCGCCAAATTGCGACGGCCACGGTAGCAACTGTCAGTGTACTTAACACGATTCTGTGAGTTCTAGACAGGCTACCATATACCTGAGCCAGACCTTTGGCCATTTGCTGCACTTAAACAATTCCTTCTATTTTTAATTCAGGCAGCTGGCGTATTGTTCCGACAATTGAGTCAAAAACTGCATGTAGCTATCTGGTCCAAGAGCCAGCCCAATTCCGAGTGGGTCGAGAGTCCCCATTTTGACTCCCGTATTTCGCGCTACACTTTCAATCACAGCAGGCCTGAATTGTGGCTCAGCAAAAACACATTGTGCTTTATGCTCAACCAGTTGTGTTCGTATTTGATGTAATTTCTGCGCACCAGGCTGTATTTCTGGGTTTATCGTAAAATGCCCCAAAGGAGCGAGTTGATAGTGTTTTTCAAAGTAGCCGTAAGCGTCGTGAAAAACAAAATAGCCCTTGTTTCTAGCTGGCTGTAAAATATTAGCAATTTTTTGATCATTTTGCGTCATATTTTCTCTGAATTTACGAAGGTTTACGTCTAGCTTATCTTTTTGGTCAGGATAAAGCTCTACTAAACGATCATGAATGTCCTGTGCAGCGAAATTTGCAATTTCTGGGGATAACCAGATGTGCATATTATACTCACCATGATGATGATGTTCGTGATCCCCGTCATGATTAGCTTCATCAGCATGTTCGTGGTCATCTTCATCTTCGTGAGACTCTGCCATAAGCAATGCTTTGATGTTTGCCTGCTCAGCGAGCGCCAGACGTTTATTCTGAGGTAACGTATTGATAGGCTTCTGTAAAAACATTTCTAAATCAGGTCCAACCCACACAAATAAATCTGCTTGTTTAATTTTTTTCAAATCAGAGGGCTTTAATGCATAATCATGGGGTGAAGCGCCATCTGGCAGTAAAACTTGTGTGTCTGTCACACCATCAGCAATACCCGAGGCAATAAACGCCAATGGGCGAATTGATGTTACCACATCTGCACTTGATGTAGATACCAATGTTGCACTTAAAACGGAGGTTGCCAGTGCCCCGAAAAGAAATTTGCGGGCAATGTATTTTGATTTATGTATCATAGCGGTCTTTTTCCGTGATTTTAATTTTGAAATGTTATAATATAACACAACATGTTTTCTGCAAGATGTTTTTCATATGCAACCATTACTCGCTTTAAATAAAATCGCTGTTTCATTTGGTGATAAACAAGTCCTCAAAGATGTCTCCTTTGAACTTAATAAAGGCGATATTGTGACGCTTTTGGGCCCAAATGGCGCAGGAAAATCAACCATAGTTCGGGTTGTTCTGGGGCTCCTTACTCCAACGTCTGGCTCAATTTATCGTGACTCGTCCCTTGCCATTGGTTATGTCCCGCAAAAACTGCATTTAGACACTACCCTCCCCTTGACCGTAAAGCGTTTTATGTTACTCAAGTTGGGTGTTCGGCAAGAACATTTATTACCCGCTCTTGAGCGGGTCAATGCAACCCATCTTCTAGAGCAGCCGATGCAAAAGCTTTCCGGCGGTGAAACTCAACGTGTCTTACTTGCTCGCGCGTTACTCAATAAGCCTGACCTTCTTGTTCTTGATGAGCCTGCCCAAGGCGTTGATATTACTGGGCAAGTTGCTTTGTATGATTTAATTAACCAATTAAGAACCGAGCTTGGTTGTGCCGTACTTATGGTTTCCCACGACTTACATTTAGTCATGGCAAAAACCGATAAGGTACTGTGTATTAATGGCCATATCTGTTGCTCTGGGGCACCTGATGTGGTCTCCAACCACCCAGAATTTGTGGCGATGTTTGGCCACCGAGGTGCAGAGCAGCTCGGAGTATATCGCCACCAACATAACCACCAACATGATTTAGAAGGTAATGTGATTACTGCCCACCAACACAGCAAGGACTGCAAACATGATTGAGTTATTGTTGCCGGGTTGGATAGCCGGTATGTTACTGGCCATCGCCGCGGGACCACTCGGTTCTTTCGTTGTTTGGCGTCGTATGTCCTATTTTGGCGATACCTTAGCCCATGCCTCTTTATTAGGGGTTGCCTTTGGCTTGTTGCTGAATATTAACCCTTTTTATGCTGTTATTGCCGTTACCCTTTTACTGGCTCTAATTTTAGTTTGGCTAGAAAAACGCCCTCAACTGGCTGTTGATACCTTACTGGGGATTATGGCTCACAGCGCATTATCACTAGGATTAGTGGTCGTAAGTTTAATGGCAAACGTCCGCGTTGACCTTATGGCTTATTTGTTTGGTGATCTGCTTTCCGTTAGTTATGAAGATATTATCACAATCTTTATTGGTGTCGTTGTCGTTTGCGGGTTACTTTTTTATCGTTGGCGAGCGCTTTTATCCATTACCGTTAGTCCTGAGCTTGCCTTTGTGGATGGCATTAATATTCAACGATTACGTTTATTATTAATGTTAGTGACAGCACTAACCATTGGTATTGCCATGAAGTTTGTTGGTGCATTAATTATTACGTCACTACTGATTATTCCGGCAGCGACTGCGCGTCGTTTTGCACGTACCCCTGAACAGATGGCATTTGTTGCAATATTAATTGGTATGATTTCTGTTACTGGCGGCTTGGCTTTCTCCGCGTTTTATGACACGCCTGCTGGCCCTTCGGTTGTATTAGTTTCTGCTATTCTATTTGTGCTTAGCTTAACGGTTAAAGCAAAGAATTAATAATTGTAACGTTAACTGGTAAGTTTATTTCACGCCGTTGTTGATTTTAAGCAGCGGCGTTTTTTATTTAATGATTTAATCGCGAATGGACTTTACCCTACTCAGATTTGAGCTGATACCCAGTGATGTAAAAGCAAAACATATCTTACCCCTATACCCCAATAGGTATTACGATTAAAACAGTAGATTAATCAATCATGAGTTGCTTGCTATTACACGGCAATGTTTCTCTTTCACACTGCTGGTTTTTAATGCAAACAAAGGCAATAAAACACCCCGAAAATTGATAAATGCGTTAATAAAACTGATTGACGCTTATTTGAATAAAATATGATGCTTAGACGCTGCCTTACAGGTTCGATTAAAGCGCGTTTCACTCTTTTGCTTGGACTAAATTAAGTTGTATTTCAGCAATCGAGCCTGCTCGTTTAATTCTACTCCTCGCAGCGAGAGGATACAGATATAATGGCTAAGCTTTGGCTTAATAGCACCGAACCCTTCACTTTTTATAGTACGGGTTAACGGCTAGATCTCTTTGGGCGTTAACCCAAAATGATGATACGCATGCGCCGTTGCCATTCGCCCTCTCGGCGTTCGCTGGATAAAACCTTGTTGGATTAAGTAAGGCTCTAAAACATCTTCGATTGTTTCACGCTCCTCACCTATTGCGGCGGCTAAATTATCCACACCAACAGGTCCTCCCATAAATTTATCAATAATTGCCACAAGTAACTTGCGGTCTAAATAGTCAAACCCCGCCGCATCCACATTCAGCATATCCAGCGCTTGGCTTGCAATAAGCCCATTAATAGAGCCATCCCCCTTCACTTGGGCAAAATCGCGTACACGACGTAATAAGCGATTAGTAATACGTGGTGTGCCACGAGAGCGCATCGCGACTTGCATTGCGCCATCTTCCGTAATGTTGAGCCCCATATATTGGGCACTGCGTTTGACAATATGCTGTAAGTCCGCCACTTGATAAAACTCGAGCCGCTGCACGATCCCAAAGCGGTCACGCAGTGGTGAAGTAAGGGATCCTGCCCGCGTTGTTGCCCCAATTAAGGTAAATGGAGGGAGGTCAATTTTGATTGAACGCGCAGCCGGTCCTTCACCAATCATGATATCCAATTGGTAATCTTCCATTGCGGGATAAAGAATTTCTTCAACAACAGGTGAAAGACGGTGGATCTCATCAATAAAGAGCACATCATGAGGCTCTAAATTGGTTAGCATTGCAGCTAAATCCCCCGCTTTCTCCAGCACTGGACCAGAAGTTGTCCGCAAATTTACGCCTAATTCGTTGGCGACAATCCCTGCTAATGTTGTTTTACCGAGCCCTGGCGGACCAAAAATCAGCAGATGGTCGAGAGCGTCACCACGCATTTTTGCTGCTTGGATAAAAATCTCCATTTGATCTTTAACCTGTGGCTGCCCAATATATTCGCTCAGCAGTTTCGGTCTGATCGCGCGATCAATGGCTTCTTCATCCGACTGTAAAACTTCAGCGGTAATTAGGCGGTCTGCTTCAATCATCTGTATGACCTCTTAATCAGAGTGCTGCACGTAGGGCATCACGGATCAATGTTTCAGAATCACTACCCGGCTTCGCCACTTTGCTCACCATACGGCTGGCTTCTTGTGGTTTGTAACCTAGTGCAATTAATGCTGCGGCTGCTTCAGCTTCGATATCAGCAGTGCTTGGCAGTTTGCTATTTACATCAGGTAAATTGATATCACTAGTTTGATTAAATAAATCGCCATTCAACCCTTTGAAACGGTCTTTCATTTCAACGACTAAACGTTCTGCTGTCTTTTTACCGATCCCCGGTAACTTAACCAATGATGCGATAGCTTCTTGTTCAATCGCGGAAACAAATTGTTGTGCAGACATACCCGATAAGATTGCTAATGCAAGCTTTGGCCCTACACCGTTAACTTTGATTAATTCCTTAAATAGCGCTCTTTCTTGCTTATCATTAAAACCATAGAGTAATTGAGCGTCCTCGCGAACGACAAAGTGAGTAAAAACAATTGCTTCTTGGCCAATATCAGGTAGTTCATAGAAACAAGTCATCGGCATATGAACTTCATAACCTACCCCTTGAAGTTCTAACAGAACTATTGGAGGTTGCTTTTCTAATACGATACCACGTAAACGACCAATCACATTAAATTCCTCTATAATGACTTAAACCGAAACCTGTTCAGCCAAATGTTATTAATAGTGTTGTTTATACCACAAAAAAGGCTGGATGCATATCCAGTTACAAGCTATTTGTTACCACATCATTCGCTTTCAGACAGACTTCTACCTTAAGCGTCCTCGGGTTACGACCAATCGCG
The DNA here is from genome assembly GCF_041075285.1 of Providencia rettgeri. NCBI lineage: Bacteria > Pseudomonadati > Pseudomonadota > Gammaproteobacteria > Enterobacterales > Morganellaceae > Providencia > Providencia rettgeri. Next base: position 1,677,707 of record NZ_CP163512.1, read on the forward strand.
GATCACCTACTTTTAATAGGTTTTGATTAAAATGACAATGAGTAATCGCTATTGCCAACGCATCCGCAGCATCTGATTGTGGATTGGCTGACAATTTAAGTATTGACTTAACCATATGTTGTACTTGGCTTTTTTCAGCTGCACCAGTGCCAACAACCGTTTGTTTCACTTGGCGAGCCGCATATTCAAACACGGGAATATTTAGGTTTGCCGCAGCCACTATTGCGACACCACGCGCTTGACCTAACTTAAGTGCTGAATCTGGGTTTTTTGCCATAAAAACTTGTTCTATTGAAAGAACATCCGGCTGGTATTGGGTGATAATTTCCGAGATCCCCGCATAAATTCGTTGCAGGCGGCTTGGTAAATCATCAACTTGTGTACGAATACAGCCACTGCCCAGATACAGTAATTGCCTGCCTTGTTGGCGAATAACGCCGTAGCCGGTGACTCGAGAACCGGGGTCAATGCCTAAGATAATTGCCATAAAGAATCGATTTGTGCCTCTTAATATTTATTGCTATTTATTCATTATTTTACTTAGCAGCATAATACTCTCTATTTCAATTAAATAGCTATTTGATTCTTAATGTTAATCATAGACTAGAAAAAGTATAGAAAATGGAAAGAAAAACAAAGGCGTTAGAGAAAACAGGCTGCGCCAGCCGGCTTTCTCTACGCGGAGGGATTATATTACTGATGTAATATAATGCGCACTAATTACAGTGTCGCTGCGACCTCGTCAGAAATATCACCATTATGGTAAACTTCTTGCACGTCGTCAGAATCTTCCAACATATCAATCAAGCGTAACAATTTTGGTGCTGTTTCAGCATCCAATTCTGCTTTGGTTGATGGGATCATGGAAACTTCAGCCGCTTCACTGGTAAAACCAGCAGCATCCAGTGCATCTTTAACATCACCGAACGTTTCAGGTGTAGTATACACATCGATTGCGCCATCATCGTATGTTTCAACGTCATCAGCACCCGCTTCTAATGCCGCTTCCATCAGAGCATCTTCATCTACACCCGGTGCATAAGTGATCACACCACGCTTAGTAAACAGATAGGCAACTGAGCCATCCGTCCCTAAGTTACCACCTGTTTTAGTGAAAGCATGGCGAACTTCAGATACAGTACGGTTACGGTTATCGCTTAAGCATTCAACCATAACGGCTGTACCGCCAGGACCATAACCTTCATAAATGATGGTTTCCATATTGTCATTTTCATCATTACCCACACCACGTGCAATTGCACGGTTTAAGGTGTCACGAGTCATGTTGTTAGATAACGCTTTATCTACCGCTGCACGTAAACGTGGGTTTGTTGCGGGATCACCACCACCTAAACGAGCTGCCGTGACTAATTCGCGGATAATTTTAGTAAAAATCTTACCGCGCTTAGCATCTTGGGCTGCTTTACGATGTTTGGTATTGGCCCATTTACTATGACCTGCCATGAAATATCTCCAAAAACGTCAATACAATAATTAATTAGCAAATTCTAAAATAGCCTGACTGTTACTCCATGATTTTGTGAGTTTTGCCGCTTCAATTGGGCTTAACCAACAAAATTCTGTATGTTCAGTCAGTAATGGCATTTTTTCTTCATCAAGCACCATTTTAAACCAATGCTCTTTACAATGAGTGACATCAGGTGCATAACGATGCCTGAAATGCGGGAAGATTTCAAAGATGATACTGTGTGACAAGTCTTGCACACCATTTTGCTCGGCATCAAAACCAGTCTCCTCTTTGATTTCACGACACGCAGTTTCATACGGTTTTTCGTTAGATTCCAGACTTCCGGTTACTGACTGCCAAAAGTCTGGATCATCTTTACGTCGTAGCATTAGCACCCGACCACTTGTTTTAGCCACGATAATGACTAGTACCGATTCGGGGCGCTTAAATGCCGTCATTCGCCGTTTTACTCTTCGTCTTTCGCAACAACCGCAATCGCCAGCTCACTGAGTGAGTCAGGGTTTGCATGGCTTGGCGCATTGGTCATCAAGCAAGCCGCAGCGGTTGTTTTCGGGAAAGCAATAACATCACGAATGTTATCAGTTCCAGTTAATAACATCACTAAGCGGTCAAGGCCAAATGCTAAACCTGCGTGTGGCGGTGTACCGTATTTCAGTGCATCTAATAAGAAGCCAAATTTTTCACGTTGGTCTTCCTCATTAATACCTAAAATACTAAACACGGTTTGTTGCATTTCATTACGGTGAATACGCACTGATCCACCACCGACTTCATAACCGTTGATAACCATATCGTAAGCATTGGCGACCGCGTCTTCCGGTTTACTAGCCAATTCTTCTGGTGAGAAATCTTTCGGCGATGTGAATGGGTGATGCATTGCGGTTAATCCACCTTCCCCGTCATCTTCAAACATAGGGAAGTCGATAACCCACAACGGCTGCCAGCTATTTAGGTCTGTCAGGTTTAAATCACGGCCAACTTTCAAACGCAGTGCGCCCATGGAGTCAGTTACAATGTTTTTCGCACCTGCACCAAACAGGATGATATCGCCATCCGCTGCACCAGTACGGTCTAACAGCTGATTAATCACCTCTTCATTCAGGAATTTTGCCACCGGGCTTTGAATACCGTCTAAGCCTTTCGCTCGCTCGTTGACTTTCATCCAAGCCAACCCTTTCGCGCCATAAATACCGACAAATTGGCCATATTCATCAATTTGTTTACGGGTCATTGCTGCGCCACCGGGCACTTTTAATGCCACAACACGACCTTTCGGATCGTTCGCTGGACCAGAGAATACGGCAAACTCAACATCTTTAACGATATCAGCCACATCCACCAGTTCCATTGGATTACGAAGATCGGGTTTATCTGAACCATAACGACGCATTGCTTCAGCAAACGTCATAATTGGGAAGTCACCTAAATCAACATTTTTCACTTCTAACCATAAGTTGCGGATCATGCGTTCCATGATTTCGCGCACTTGTTCTGCGGTCATAAATGAGGTTTCAACGTCGATTTGGGTAAATTCAGGTTGACGATCAGCTCGTAGGTCTTCATCGCGGAAGCATTTTACGATTTGATAATAGCGATCAAAGCCAGACATCATTAGCAACTGTTTGAACAACTGCGGAGATTGTGGCAACGCGTAAAATTTACCTTTATGAACACGGCTTGGTACTAAGTAGTCACGAGCACCTTCCGGTGTCGCTTTGGTTAACATAGGGGTTTCAACGTCAACGAAACCTTCTTTGTCCATAAAGTTACGGACAAAGCTCGTGATTTTCGCACGAGTACGTAAGCGCTCAGACATCTCTGGGCGGCGTAAATCTAAGTAACGGTATTTTAAGCGGCGCTCTTCTGTATTCGTTTGGTTGCTATCGAGTGGCAACGGTTCTGATTTATTGAATACGTTAAGCTCTTCTGCGAAAATTTCAATTTCCCCAGTCGCCATATCGTTATTTTTTTGGCTATCTGGACGCGCACGTACTGTCCCTGTGATTTGGATACAGAACTCATTACGCAGCTCTGACGCTTTTTCAAATATGTCTTTACGCGCTGGATCGAAGAAAACCTGAACGATACCTTCACGGTCACGCATATCGATAAAAATCAAACCACCTAAGTCGCGACGGCGGTTTACCCATCCACAAAGAGTGACCTGTTGGCCTTCGTGAGCGATGTTTAACTGCCCACAATAATTAGTACGCATACAATATCCTTTTACTCAGCTTGTTGTGCTTTTGCTTGCTGCGGGATTTTGGCATTTTGCTGAACCCTATTTGCGAAACACGGGGCTGAAAATTCAGAATGTCAAAAAGGCAGACATTATACAGGAAATTCTGTTAGACAAATAGTTGCGAATACCGCTTATCGCCTAAACCATTTTGTTTTTAATCATATTTTCATCAATTTTATGATAGTTCTTCAATTACATTGAAATTATCAACCCAAGATAGGATTAAATGAAGAATATGGTTAAGTTGATTTTAAGGGACTAAAGACGCCATGTATATATTGAGAGAAAGGTTTATTTGTATGTTCACTTGTTGCTGTTTAAAAAACACCCCAAGTTTACTTCGTCAGTTTTTTATTATTTTTTCGCTTAACCGCCTTTTAGCCGGGTAAAAATGTTTGCGCTTTTCACTGGTTAAGCCGATTTAGGAATTGTTACCGTTTTCTGTTTGCTATAATCCACTCAACTAAGTAATAAATTTAATAAATTATCGCCAACCGTTTAAGGATTGCACATGAAAAAACTGTTACTCGCGTCATCAATGCTAATGTTACTTGTTGGATGCCAAACCGTGAAAACCACAGATATTGATAACAATAAAACATTTTATGTTGACTCCACACTCGCTGACTGTATGGGTGTTGCGCCAATGAAATGCATGAAAGTGAAAGAAAATCCCAATGATGACTGGCAATTATTCTATAATTCTATCCAAGGTTTCGAATACCAGCCAGGCTTTTCATATATCTTGCAAGTTAAACAATTTGATGTACCAAACCCACCCGCTGATGCACCTAGCATCCGCTATGAGCTTGTAAAAATCGTTGAAAAGAAATAAATTTTAAGTCTTAAAAGCCATTCTGTAGGTCTATTGGCCTACTTAATGGCTTGATACTGTCCTAACGAAATGAATCAAGTCACCATCGAAAACAACAAGAGTCGTAAAATCATGAGTGCTAAAATTATTGATAAGCTTGGGTTACTCACTGTATCTGAAGGCAAGGTTGCCATGGTGCGCTCTCACAACAAAGATTTGTTTTACATCCCAGGCGGGAAACGTGAACAAGGAGAAACAGATGAGCAAGCACTATGCCGGGAGATTCAAGAAGAATTAACGTTACAGTTAGATGCTGCCACCATTGTTTTTTATGGTGAATTCTTAGGGGCAGCTGATGGTAAACAAGATGGTACGCAAGTGCGTATTCGTTGTTACTTCGCTGATTTTCAAGGTGAACCACAGCCTGCCGCTGAAATTGCTGAGTTAGCTTGGTTCACCAGTGACGATTTGCCACGTTGCTCGACAACCGCCGCCACGATCCTATCCCAATTAATGCAAGATGGTATCATTAAATAACCCTACGTGATTACCCAAAAAAGTAGTGAATTTATTTGTCGAACGCGATTTTAGGATTTACAATTTAGAAAATATCGTTAATACCCATTACTATAACTTATATTTTTAGGTGTTTTCATAATTTGGCTCGTTTTATAGTGGAGTAAAAAATGGTCAGCTCTTTATACGCTGTACTGGGTGCCTTACTGCTGCTTAGATTGTCCTTAAATGTTGTAAAGCTGCGTAACCAATACCGTATAGCTTATGGCGATGGCGGTTTTTATGAATTACAGACTGCAATTCGTGTTCATGGCAATGCTATCGAATACATTCCTATCTCCCTTATTTTATTGCTTTTAATGGAGATGAATGGTGCACAAGTTTGGATGATCCACCTTTGTGGGTTAATTTTAATTGCTGGTCGACTACTTCACTCCTACGGTTTAAAAAATCACGATTATTCATACCGTCGCTCAGGTATGGCCGCTACTTATCTTTCGATGGCATTAATGGTTATCGCCAATACTTATTACCTACCATGGCTACAGATCGTTTCATTTAATCTGTAACCTGCCAGTTATTACGGCACAACATAATGTGCCGCCTTATAATTTCATTCTTAATGGATAGATTTTCACTACGCTGCCTTTCTGATACAATCTTCCACTACTTTTGTTTGCTTACTTAATACAGAACTTATGTCAAGTCAGGATCCCAACCACAAAGACCGCCTTTTTTCCGCACCGATTGCTAACCTTGGTGATTGGAAATTTGATGAAAAAGTCGCCGAAGTTTTCCCCGATATGATCCAGCGCTCTGTGCCAGGCTATTCCAATATTATTACCATGATTGGTATGCTTGCGGGCCGTTTTGTGAAATCCAACAGCCATGTTTATGATTTAGGCTGCTCATTAGGCGCAGCAACGCTCTCTATTCGACGCAACATTACGGTTGAGAATAGCAAAATTATTGCTATCGATAACTCCCCTGCAATGGTAGAACGATGCCGTCGCCATATCGATGCGTACCGTGCAGAGACCCCCGTTGAAGTCATTGAGGGGGATATTCGGGATGTGAATATTGAAAATGCATCAATGGTTGTGCTCAATTTCACCTTGCAGTTTCTTAACCCAAATGATCGCCTTCTATTACTTGAAAAAATATACCGTGGCTTACAACCCGGGGGCATTTTGGTTCTCTCTGAAAAGTTTAATTTTGAGGATGGTGAAATCGGTGATTTGCTGTTTAATATGCACCACGACTTCAAACGCGCAAATGGTTACAGTGAGCTAGAAATTAGCCAAAAACGTAGCATGTTAGAAAATGTGATGTTGACCGATTCAGTCGAAACGCACAAAGCGCGCTTAAAACAAGTTGGGTTTAACCACTGTGAAGTTTGGTTCCAATGTTTTAATTTCGGCTCACTGTTAGCGCTTAAAGAGGCCTAAAGATGATTGATTTTGGTCGTTTTTACCAACAAATTGCGGTTGGCCCATTAAGCCATTGGCTGGAAACGTTACCCGCACAATTAGCTGAGTGGAAAAAGCAAGGTTTACATGGCGGCTTTTCTTCATGGGAAAAAATGCTCGATAACTTGCCGGTAATGCACCCAACCCATTTAGATTTAGTAAATAGCGTAACAGCTACGCGTACCCCTGAGCTCACCGCTGGTGAAACACGCCGTTTAAATAATATTCTTGAGCAATTAATGCCATGGCGTAAAGGCCCTTTTTCCCTTTATGGCGTCAACATCGATACTGAATGGCGTTCAGATTGGAAATGGGATCGCGTTTTACCGCATATTTCCTCACTAAAAGATAGATATGTGTTAGATGTTGGGTGTGGTAGTGGTTACCATATGTGGCGCATGCTGGGACAAGAAGCCAAATTTGTGGTTGGTATTGATCCTACAGAACTTTTCTTATGTCAATTTGAGGCGGTGAGAAAACTATTGGGTGATGACCAACGCGCTCATTTATTACCCCTTGGTATTGAGCAACTCCCAGCGTTAAAAGCCTTTGATACCGTGTTTTCCATGGGCGTACTGTATCATCGTCGTTCTCCCCTTGACCATTTATGGCAATTGAAAAACCAATTAGTCAGTGAAGGTGAATTAGTACTCGAAAGTTTAGTGATTGAAGGTGATGAATTCCAATGCCTTATCCCCGGTGATCGCTATGCGCAAATGCGCAATGTCTATTTTATCCCTTCCGCCAAGATGCTGAAAGTGTGGTTAGAAAAATGCGGTTTTGTTGATGTACGTATTGTTGATCACGCAGTGACGTCATTAGACGAACAGCGCAGAACACAGTGGATGAGAACGGACTCACTGGCTGAATTTTTAGACCCGAACGATCAAAGTAAAACGATTGAGGGTTACCCCGCCCCCCTGCGTGCAATTTTAGTCGCACGTAAGCCTTAAGTAATCATGTGCCTATTGGTTTAACCCGATAGGCACATCTATTCACCTTATCATTACATGCTTATCTGCCATAAGTTATAAAAAGCAATTCGCCCTGACAATTCGGCCATTATCACGGCAAGTGCACAAATACTCAGAACAAAAGTAGAATTTCGACCTCGATATAACAATGCAGGATAAATAAACAACATGAGCGCTATCACCACTAATTGAAACGCCCAAAAACCTGCTTGTTCCGCGCTAAGTGCGGGCCCCGTTTCGCCGAGAAATGCAACATAAGCGGCTCTTGTTGCAAAAATAATAATCGCACCGAGCAAAAAGCCGATTGAACCGAGTCGCTGTGCCCCCATTAGGATCGCTAACGCTCCACCGCCAACAAACAGTGTCATCCACATTTGCAACGTTGTGAAAACCGTAAACCAATTGGCTACTGTTTCAATGTTATACACCTGTGGTATTGACCATGTGAATGCCAGCCCAAAAACAGCGGCTCCAATATTACATACCTCTCGTAATAGGGCGTGTTTGACAACGAAGGTAAAAAATAGGATCCCGGCACCAAAAGCGAAAAAGATCCCGCTCAATAAGGCTTCATTACTCATTGGTGAGCGCCCCACGCCCAATAGCATATTAAAGAAGCGCAGTGGTTGCCCGACATGCAAGCTTCCAATCACTAAAGCGATAAGCATTAAGACAAACGCAAGCATATTTGCGCGAGATAACTGTTCGTGACTTGACCAACCCACTCGTTTGCTCAAATAAGCAAACAAGTAGAGCCCCGCAGCGGATTGACCAAAAACGGTAAAAAAAACAAGTGGAAGTTCGTGCATGTTAGACCTCCCTAGGGTTCTGTAGTGTTCCGCTTTTATCCCCCGATGGCTTAGCATCTTTGTGCGGTTTAATCACAATATTAGGATGCGTTAAGCTTGGATCTGGCATTGGAGCAATCCCACTGATTTGTCCGTGACGCTCACGTAACAGGTCTATATCGTCAAAATCAAGGGCGCGTTGAGGACAGGACTCGACACAAACTGGCTTCATGCCTTTTTCTACCCGTTCATAACAGCCATCACATTTACTCATCAGCTTTTTCTTTTCATCATATTGTGGCGCTCCATAAGGACAGCGCAACGCACAATATCGACAGCCAACACAAATAGTTTGATCAACAACGACAAGACCATCTTGTTCGCGTTTATGCATCGCACCCGTAGGGCACCCCTCAACGCATGTTGGGTTCGAACAGTGATTGCATGAAATTGATAAATAATAGCTATATACATTTTGTTGCCAGATACCGTCTTGTTGCTGCCAACTGCCGCCGCCAAATTCATAAACCCGTCTAAATTTTGGGCCAAGATCTAAATCTTTCTCATCTTTGCAACTCACCTGACACGTTTTACATCCTGTGCATTTGGTCGAGTCAAAATAAAAACCATACTGTTTCATTTGCCGCTCCTTATGCACGTTTGACTTCAACGAGGTTAGTATGTTGAGGGTTACCTTTTACTAGGGCAGATGGCTGCTGGGTGGTTAGCGTGTTAATACAACCACCAATATCAACTCCCTCACTATCGAGTTCACGCCATGCCCCTTGAGGAACTGCAATGACCCCAGGTAACACTCGCGCTGTTACTTTTGCCTTAATTTTTATACGCCCTCTATCATTAAAGATTTCAGTAATATTGCCATCTTGAATGCCACGAGCGGATGCATCAATTGGGTTTATCCAATATTGATGTGGTACAGCTTCACGCAATACCGCGACATTAAAATAGGATGAGTGCGCATGGCCTTTATCATGAAAGCCCGTCATTTGTAGCGGGTATTTTTCCCTCGCTTGCGTATTTTCAACCCCTTCAGTGTTCACACAATACTCAGGCACTGCAGGAATACGTTGATCATCAGGGTATTCCCACTCTTGAGCTATTTTTGCCAATCGCGCTGAGTAAATTTCGATTTTTCCTGATGGTGTTGGTAACGGGTTTTCTGTTGGTGAATCACGATAAGACTTCAAGGCAATATAATTTGCGCTATTGGCCAGTTTTCTATCCACAATCCCCATGCCATCAGTTTCTTCAAAGGTTGGTAACTGTGGATTTTTTTCACGCATTTGGTTGTAGCAATGCTCTATCCACTGCTCATGCGTCCTTCCTTCTGTAAATTGGTCTTTAATCCCCAATTTTTCAGCGATATCCGTTAACACATCGTAAGATTGACGGCATTCCCATAATGGTGTGATGGCATTTTGCAAACGTATTGCATAGTGATACGCGCCACTTGCATAGGAGTTATTAATTAAGTCATTCGACTCAACACTGCTCACATCAGGTAAAATTAAATCGGCGTATTTAGTGGAGGGCGTCATGTGAATATCCCAAACAAGAATAAATTCACAGAGGGATTCATCGACCAAAATTTTATGGGTTTTATTGAGATCCGAATGCTGATTTCCCGTCACATTACTCGCGTAATGCCAGAGAAATTTTACGTTGGTTTCGAGCCTTTCTTTACCTAATAGTGTGGCATTTTCTGCCGTCATTTCGGTGCCACGAACAATAGCATCCGTCCACATAAAGCATGGGATTTTCGTTTTCACTGGATTGGGAATAGCAAATCCGGGGACTGGATAAGCCACATTACCTCCCCAACCCCCTGCATTGGTGCCTGCTCGACCAATATTGCCTGTCACAACAGGCAGCATCATGACGGCACGTGCAGCTTGTTCCCCTGAAGCGGTTCTTTGTAAACCCCAACCCTGTGAGATCCAAGCCGCTTTAGCATTACCTATCTCACGCGCTAGTTGAATAATCCGTGTTGGTGAAACCCCTGTGATCTTACTTGCCCATACCGGCGTTTTTTCAATTCCATCATCACCGAGTCCTAAAATATAATCTTTATATGATGCATTATCAGGAGCCGAGTCAGGTAATGTTTGCCTATCCCACCCAACACAATATTGCGCAAGAAAGGCTTCATCCGTTAAATTTTCTTTAATTAAAGTATGAATAATCGCAGCAACTAATGCCCCATCCGTTCCGGGATAAATGGGGATCCACTCTGCTCCTAGCGTCGTTACACTGTCTGTGCGGCGCGGGTCAATAATAATCACCTTCGCTTTGCTTTTCTCAAGAGCATGTAAAGTTTCATAAAATTGCCCGCCACCAGACATGCGTGTTTCTGCAATATTGTGCCCAAACATAACAACGAGATCGCTATTTGCAATTTCAGATAAAAGGGAATCCTCAAGTTTGCCATACACATAGGGGATCACACCGTTTATCTGCGCAGTTGAATACGTTCCGTGTTGGTCAAGGAAGCCACCTAATTGACTTAACAAACGTTTACACGCATTTCGCCCTTGTAAATTAGCCCCTGTGGAGCCCGAGCCATATTGGTAATAAATCGCTTCATTACCATATTTACTGATCGTCTCTTTTAATTTTTCAGCAACGATAGTGGTCGCTTCATCCCAACTAATACGTTTAAATTTACCTTCTCCCCGTTTTCCAACCCGTACCATTGGGTATTTTATTCTGTCTGGATTATAGGTTTTCCAACGTACAGAGCGTCCTCTTAGACATGGACGTATTTGATGTAAGCCAAATTGGCTATCGTCATACATTGTTTCATTGGAGATACGGGTGATCACATCATCTTTGACATGTACTTTTAATGGACAACGGCTACCACAATTTACTAGGCAAGCGCTATATTTGATTTTTTCATCAATTTCATCTGGCAGGCTTTTAACCATTGGTGCGGCTTGGCTGGTAAAAGGAAGTGAGATAGAACTGGCAACAGCACTCACCGTTGCAACGGAAGCCGAGGCTTGGATAAATTGCCTCCGACTTAACATTTTCTTTCCATAGTGATTAATCATTACATTGCTACCTTCTAATTATTATTAAACTAACTAAAAAATATTTTTTTATAATAACTAGATAGTAGGCATGTCTTTTGTATGATTAATTGATGTGCATCAACCAAGGTAATATTGTGAATATGTCGACTACTTAAACCAAATAATTCACCAATTTCAGTCGGTATTTAACGAATAATTATCTGTTTAGTGACGCATTTTTAATAGGGAATATTTATAGAAATTATAGATTTACTTATCTGATGTGTAACTAACTTGTTTGTATTTTTCAATAACCACTGACGTCACGAAGAAGAAACCCATAATAGGTTTCTCCTTTAATACGTCAATTACGTTAAACTAAAACCTTTTCTGTGATTGAAATAAAGTCTTTCATTGCTTCCACCGTAGGTCCATCAACACAATAATGTGTAAATTCATCCGTTTCACTGTTCGAAGCCATTGTTACGCCAACTTTACGGTAACTCATGGTTGAAGGGACGGTTTTCCCTGCCGAGCTATGCACTTCCGATAAGCCGATTTCCATAAATTTGCTTAAATTAGCTAATCGAACCCCCGCGCCAGCCATAATCTTCGGACCATTGATTTCTTGGCTTTTATCGTGTAGTTCTTTCAATAATGGCAGGCCCAACTCAGCACTTTGCTGTTGGCCTGATGTGAGAATTCGCGCCACGCCTAATTCACTTAATTGCTCTAACGCAATTAATGGGTTGATACACATATCAAATGCGCGATGGAAGGTAATATTCATTCCTTTAGCAATATCCATTAATCCATGCATACGGTCAATATCGATACGCCCTTCGCTATCAAGAATGCCGATAACAGCACCCGGGAACCCCATTTCCTTAATCATGATTAAATCTTCACGAATAACGTCAAACTCACTGACGTTATAGCAAAAATCACCACCACGAGGACGAATTATAGGATGAACTGGAATGTGAAGTTTTTCTCTTGCTAATTTCAGATAGCCATAGCTGGGTGTTAGGCCGCCATCCGCAGCGCCAGAGCACAATTCTATACGGTCAGCACCGTATTCTTGTGCCACTTGTGCACATTCAATTCCGAAACAGCAAATTTCCAGTTTTGCCATGATTACCTCCAACTGTGGTAATAAAGCCAATACGTTAAACGCCCCTATTACAAATTGCTAGGGGCAGAATGTTAATGAGTAATATCGATTCGAATAATGCCACTTATTAAAAAATGTTATCGGATGGATATCACACCCCGTAAAAAACACAGGCACTATTGATCAATAACGTTAATTGCATCACTTATTTTTCACTTTCAATTATCTTTTTTAGCGAAAATGGATGGTATTTGATGGTTATAATACCATTTGATACTGCCAATGTTGGATTGGGTAGCCGTTCTTGCTGAGATTTAGGCTGACTCACTTTTATACTAAATCCTATTGGTAGTGTTTTCGGCAACAAAGCTCGCGCTGCTTTTTCTAAGTCAATTGGGGAAACCTCCATTACCATTTCAATGTGTTCCCAGCTTTCTTGCGGGTATTTTTTATCTTTTGGGTACGGCAGTTCAATGATAAACACATCTTGACCTGCAATGTGCAGAGGTTGATTAAGTTCATACAGGCGGATCGGTCTGCCATTGATGATATTATCGGAAATAAGCTGCCCACATTGCAGTAAGCCGTTATGCCAACGCTGAGCAGTTTCAAGGTGATGACAACGCACTGAAATGTGATCTATAAGGTAAGTTTTTAATGACAAGTTAAGTTCACGTGCCATGGATTGCAACTGGTTAGTAAATTTGGGTAAGTCTTCCCATAAATCATTTAATTGTGGAACTTCACTGAATGACAGCACAACAACCTCTTTATTATTTACTTATCATCTAAACAATTGCGCTGACTGTAGCATGAGTCCCCCAAAATGTGGTATAAAACCTGCCGATTTTTCTCTTCCACCTTTTAGTTCTTCCCATGTGATGGCACAATGTGGTAACTATGTTGGTAATTTAAGGTAATTCAGTGAATATTCAGGCGATTCTTTCAGATAAAATTAGTGCTGCAATGCTTGCAGCGGGTGCTCCCGCAGACAGTGATGCACTCGTGCGTCAATCCGCTAAAGCCCAATTTGGTGACTATCAAGCCAACGGTGTCATGGGCGCGGCTAAAAAACTGGGGATGCCGCCACGACAACTCGCTGAACAAATTGTTAATCACTTAGATTTAGACGGCATTGCCCGCAAAGTAGAAATTGCAGGGCCCGGTTTTATTAATATCTTTCTTGAACCTTCTTGGATTGAGAAACACGTTGAAGAAGCGCTAGCCTGCCAACGTTTGGGCATTGCCCCTGTAAAAGCCGAAACCATCGTTATTGACTACTCCGCACCGAATGTGGCCAAGCAAATGCATGTAGGTCACCTACGCTCCACCATTATTGGTGACGCTGCTGCGCGTACTCAAGAATTTATTGGTCACCGCGTGATCCGCGCTAACCACGTTGGCGACTGGGGAACCCAGTTCGGGATGTTAATTGCCTATCTTGAAAAAGTGCAAAATGAACATGCCAATGATATGGCACTGGCTGATTTGGAAGAGTTCTATCGCGAAGCCAAAAAACACTATGACGAAGACGAAGAATTCGCAGCACGTGCTCGTGGCTATGTTGTAAAATTACAATCGGGTGATGAATACTGCCTTCAGATGTGGCGCAAGCTAGTCGATATCACCATGAAACAAAACCAAGAAACCTATCAACGCCTAAACGTGACGTTGACGGAAGATGATGTCATGGGCGAAAGCTTATATAACAGCATGTTGCCAGGCATTGTTGCAGATTTAAAAGCCAAAGGTTTAGCTGTTGAAAGTGAAGGTGCCACCGTCGTTTTCCTTGATGAATTTAAAAATAAAGAAGGCGAGCCCATGGGCGTGATTGTCCAGAAGAAAGATGGCGGCTTCTTATACACGACCACTGACATCGCTTGTGCAAAATACCGTTACGAAACGCTTCACGCCGATCGTTCGTTATATTACATCGATTCACGTCAGCACCAACATTTAATGCAAGCTTGGACTATTGTCCGTAAAGCGGGCTACATCCCGGAATCAATGGCCCTTGAACACCATATGTTTGGCATGATGCTCGGCAAAGACGGTAAACCTTTTAAAACTCGTACAGGCGGTACCGTGCGCTTATCTGATTTACTCGATGAAGCGGTTGAACGTGCACAAGCGCTGATCCGTGAGAAAAACCCAGACATGCCGGAGGATGAGTTACAAAATGTCGCAAATGTTGTCGGTATCGGTGCAGTAAAATACGCTGATCTGTCTAAAAATAGAACGACAGACTATATTTTCGATTGGGATAATATGTTAGCTTTTGAAGGTAACACCGCGCCCTATATGCAATATGCGTACACCCGCGTTGCCTCCATCTTCAAAAAAGCAAATTTAACCGAAGCTGACCTTACTTTACCAATTTCACTCCAAGACCCACGTGAAATTGCGCTGGCAACTCGCTTATTACAGTTTGAAGAAACCATTCTAACCGTTGCTCGTGATGGTACCCCACATGTCATGTGTGCTTACCTGTATGAGCTGGCTGGTTTATTCTCAAGTTTCTATGAACATTGCCCAATTTTATCCGCAGACGATGACGCTGTACGCCAAAGCCGCTTAAAACTGGCTGCATTAACGCAAAAAACGTTAAAAACAGGCTTAGATACTTTAGGTATCGAAACGGTGGAAAGAATGTAATTGCATTGCTTTCGCTCTATTCCCTTAACAGCTCACTTTCGTGGGCTGTTTTTCTTTACGCAGTGCAATTAGTTTTCGCGTCAAGGCCTGTACTTCTTCCACATCTTCATTAGCACAATTTTGTAAGACTAAATTCCACTTACATAATATTTTCGCACTTTCACAACATTCAAATGCATGGTCTAACCGGTTGTTGTCTTTCAACCATACAGCGACACTCGCCCAATCCCATAACGGGGAATTGCCACTTAATCGTTGTACTGGTGCAGGGAAATCGCCTTTTCCTCTCGCCCCATCTTTTAATAACGCCACCGCCTGACGTGTTAACCCTGTTAACTTGGCAATATCACTTAAACCAACTAGCGTATTGTCTACCGATGCGACTCGCATTGGAATTTGTGCGCTCTCAATGTCCATAATTGCCGTCTCAATGGCACAATCTAGCGAATTCGCCTCTCTATCAAACATTAAATAAACCGACTTACCGTAATAGCAAATCAATGCATCATCACACCCCGCAGCAAATAAAGCATCTTCTAAACCCTTGGTATCTGCCGTTACGCCAGAAAGTGTTAACGTAAATACGTGTGACTTCATCACCGCTCCTTAATGAATTTTCTTTATTGACTGACAAGCGGCCAAAGCCCCTTGAGGTTGTTGACAAAGTGGGAGAAAAGCGTGGTTTTTCCCACTTTGTGTTATCAGGCGAAAATCAATATCTTGATTTTCCTTATTTTTTCAAAACCTATCCAACCTGCTGCCAACCTAATCGGTTTGTCAGCAGTCTGAAGCGGCCTAAGCCGCTTTAACTTATTTTGCAAGTTCAATGCAATGATTAACTTTTCGGATGATTTGCTTAGCATGGGTTTCCATCACTCTTGGTGTAGACCAAACACTGATCATATGTGCTTTATGCCCATCGACAGTGTTACCACAACGTAATTTACAAAAAGTATGTGACGAATTCCCCGCAGCCACCCAAGACCAGCCGTTCGCAATTGCATATTCAATGGCTGCTTGAATATGCTTATTCGGATGTTTTTTCATCGCCCTCCGACAATCACAATATAACTAAAATGTTGACATCGGTCAACACTCATATATGTCATTTCCCAATGTCTCCTGTGCCTTACTGATAAGAGTAAGCACCCCCTAAATATACCGCAAAAACAAACAAAAACATCTTTTTTATCAATGAAAACAATTGCTTGAATAGCAATAGAATAAATAGAGCATTATTGATTTATAGATCATTGAATTAGACTAGAAGGTTGAAATGGGCACAAAGCACAATGGAATTTTGGTTAGGCGAGGTAAAAAAAAGCCCAACTCTGTGGGCTTTTTTGAAAATCATTTAATATTCATAGCGTTATACAATACTTTTCTTCATAAAATCGCGAGGACGAAAACCTAATGCATATAAAGCAGCAAAATAGCTACCCGCCCCAACAATCACCACCCCAATTAAACGCAGCATACGCATTAGCATATTGCCTTCTTGCCAAGATGGCATAAAGTGCAACAGACCGAATAACACCGCCCCCATTACTACTAATGCAATCAGTAACTTAAATAAGAAACCTTGCCAGCCCGCGAGGGGCTGAAAAATATCTTGTTTGCGCAATTGCCAATACAGAACACCCGCATTGAAACACGCGGCTAAGCCAATCGATAATGCTAATCCTGCATGCTGCAATGGTCCGATAAATGCTAAGTTCATAAGTTGGGTCAGAATTAATGTTACGATCGCAATTTTGACGGGGGTGCGAATATCTTGGCGAGAATAAAAACCTGGCGCTAAGATTTTCACTAAAATCATGCCTGTTAACCCGACACAATAGGCAATCAATGCATATTGCGTCATTAACGAGTCATGAGCCGTAAAATTACCATATTGGAATAAGGAAACGGTCAACGCTTCCGATAAGATAGCCAAACCCAGAGCACAGGGTAGTGCCAATAACAGGCAAAGACGCAGCCCCCAGTCCATTAATTGGCGATATTCCCCTTGGTTACCACTGGTAAAACTTTTTGCGAGGGATGGCAGTAAAATTGTCCCCAATGCCACACCCAGCACCCCAGAAGGCAGTTCCATCAGTCTATCCGCATAATACATCCATGAAACAGAGCCTGATTGCAAAAATGAAGCAAATATGGTGTTAATAATTAAAGAAATTTGTGCAACCGACACCCCAATAATTGCGGGGCCCATCATTTTCATTACCCGCCAAACACCACTATCACGAAACGAAAGCCGCGGTAAAACTAACATGCCGACTTTCTTTAAATGGGGGAGTTGATACACCAATTGCAATACACCACCAACTAATACCGCCCATGCTAACGACATAATTGGCGGCTCAAAATATGGGGCAGCAAACGCGGCAAAAATAATCATGCTCACATTCAGTAATGTGGGCGCAAAGGCAGGCACAGAGAAACGATTCCAAGTATTGAGAATTGCCCCAACAAGAGAGGCTAATGAAATAAGAAAAATATAAGGAAACGTGACTCGAAGCAGATCGGTTGTTAAGGCAAATTTATCCGCATCATCAGTAAAACCTGGCGCTGTGACATAAATTATCCACGGCGCAGCAATCATACCCAACGCAGTCACTAATGCTAAGGCAAGCGTTAGCATCCCTGCAATATAAGCGACAAAGGTGCGAGTGGCCTCTTCGCCTTGTTGGTTTTTATATTCTGCTAAGATAGGAACGAATGCTTGAGAGAATGCCCCTTCTGCAAAAATTCGTCGTAACAAGTTTGGCAGTTTAAACGCGACAAAAAAAGCATCCGCCGCGGCACCTGCACCAAACACCCGAGCAATAATGGCATCGCGAATAAAGCCAAGAACCCGTGACATCATGGTCATAGAGCTGACTGCCGCCAGCGATTTTAATAAATTCATGATTGATTGACTAAAAGTAAACAATCGTATCAGTTTAACAGCGCAAGCTGCGACTGACTACGCTTGAAAAGTAAATTAGGCGTTTACGCTTTATTGGTTGCCCACGCATCATTCGTCAGCGCCATGAGTACATGATCACGCCACTCACCATTAATTTGCAAATATTGCCTTGCGTAGCCTTCACGTTCAAAGCCAAGTTTGGCTAATAGATTGCCACTACGTATATTATGAGGCATATAGTTCGCCATGATACGATGCATTTTTTGCTGTTGTTGCATATAGCGGATCGCTTGGGTTAACGCTTCGAACATCAGCCCTTGCCCTTGCCATTTTTCGCCCAGTGAATACCCTAAGTAACACGCATGAAACGAACCGCGTAGGACATTACTGAAATTTGCTACGCCTATAACATCATTTTCCTCTTTATCTAATAATAGGAAATGAAAAGCACTGCCGTCGCGATGCATTTCATTCATCACTTGCAAACGATTTAGCCACCCAGCAGGCTGATAATGTGAGTTATCCCGAGTCGGCTCCCAAGGGGTCAGAAAGTCTTTATTTAAGCTGTAATAATCAGCCAGTCGATAATTATCTCGCTCATAAGCCAAACGAATAATCATTCTGTCAGTGATCAGGCGTACCTTCGGTACATTTGAGCGATAACCAAACATCGTTAACCCTTTATTAATTAAAAATAGCTAGATTTTCCAGCTGTATCGTTATTCGTTAGTTAGACAACAAAGTGTAGCACTCTCTGTTATCAATAAGCATTAAAATCAGTTGCCTTTCAAATAGCTTATTAATGCTCAAGTCGTTTCCATGACTACAAAGTGGCGAATACGGTTATCCCTATGAAGAACCCAAAGGATATGATTAGGTCACTAAGTGTAGCCAGCTATGCTGAGGTGTAACATCGGGTAACCATCATATCGATAAAAATAAATCATCGATCGGTGACGACAACCTCGATAAAAAAATATCATCTATTACCCGCTATTATACTGATATTATTGACAAGTAACATTATAGAACATTCCTCTCTTAGCGATTTTTTAATGGTGTGTCATGGCACAGGTGTCACGGGCAAGAAGCCTTGGTAAATATTTTCTTTTACTCGACAACATGCTCGTTGTCCTCGGCTTTTTTGTCGTTTTTCCTTTGATTTCAATTCGATTTGTTGACCAATTAGGTTGGGCTGCTGTTGTCGTCGGTTTTGCTTTAGGTCTACGGCAATTTGTTCAACAAGGCTTAGGGATTTTCGGCGGTGCTATTGCTGACCGATTTGGCGCTAAACCAATGATTGTTATTGGAATGCTTTTACGTGCCAGCGGCTTTGCGATTATGGCGGTTGCCTATGACCCTTGGGTACTGTGGCTATCTTGCGTCCTTTCAGCTTTGGGGGGCACGCTGTTTGATCCCCCAAGAACAGCGCTTGTTATCAAACTCACTCGCCCCTATGAACGCGGACGCTTTTACTCGCTGTTATTAATGCAAGATAGTGCGGGTGCCGTTATTGGAGCGTTAATTGGTAGCTGGTTACTTCAATATGATTTTCATTATGTGTGCTGGGTGGGCGCTGCGGTGTTTATCATTGCGGCCATCTGTAATGCATGGCTGTTACCTGCTTACCGGATCTCAACCATTAGAACCCCCATTAAAGAAGGCATGAGTCGCGTCTTAAAAGACAAACGCTTTGTCACTTATGTCGTGACCTTAGCAGGCTACTTTATGCTTTCAGTACAAGTAATGTTAATGTTCCCGATTGTTGTCAATGAGTTAGCAGGGACACCAACCGCTGTAAAATGGATGTATGCTATTGAAGCTGCGATTTCACTTACCTTGCTATACCCCATTGCACGCTGGAGTGAAAAACATTTTCGCCTTGAACAACGGTTAATGGCGGGGCTTTTTTTAATGAGTTTAAGCATGTTCCCGATTGGTATGACGACTTCGTTGAATGTGTTATTTGCGCTAATTTGCTTATTCTATTTGGGTACCGTCACCGCCGATCCTGCTCGTGAAACCTTAAGTGCTTCACTTGCCGATCCTCGCGCACGTGGCAGTTATATGGGCTTTAGCCGTCTTGGTCTTGCTTTAGGTGGTGCTGTCGGCTATACAGGTGGTGGCTGGATGTACGATATTGGTCACCAATGGAATATGCCACAATTGCCGTGGTTTTTATTGGGTATTATCGGTTTTATCACTCTGTGGGCGCTGCACAAGCAATTTAATCGTAAAAAAATTGAAACAGTCATGTTGAGTGGTCAGTAATGCGCTAAACTAGCGGTATTACTGTAAAAGGAGTCATTATGAAAAGGTTTTTTTTGGCGGCAATGGTGGGTTTTATCACTCTCGTTACTGGCTGTAGTCAATTATCTGAATTCAGTATTAGTGAGTCTCAAATTAATAGTTACCTTGCTAATAAAGTGAAATATGACCACAAAGTGGGAATTTCTGGGCTTGCGGATGCGGATATCCAACTGGCGAATTTAAAATCTGAAATTGGTCGCCGTGAGCCGGGAAAAATTGCGTTAAATGGGGACGCCACCGTTAAGTTAGACTCTTTAATTGGCAAAGCTGAAGCACAAATTAGTCTAACTTTAACCGCACGTCCTATTTTTGACGCGAAAACAGGTGCTATCTACTTAAAAGAATTGAATATTAGCAACTATAAAGTGATGCCAGAGAATATGGATACTGCTATGTCAGCGGTGATCCCTTACTTAAATAGTTCCCTTGAAACTTTCTTTGAAACACAACCCGTGTATGTCCTCAATCCAGATAATGGCGCTGCGGAAGCAACCGCAAAAAAACTGGCTAAAGGGCTAGAAATTAAACCGGGTAAACTGGTCATTCCATTAGTGGATTGATTTTGACCATAAATTATTTCGATTGATAAAAGCATTAAAGGCAACAAGTAAACCTGTTGCCTTTTTAATTCAATCAAAAATATTAATCAATACTATTTATTAACGCCTTCAAAAAAGTGACAGCGTCACAATCATTCTATTTCTGAATCTAATTCATCCCGTAACGCAATCACCGCATCACGGGCGATTTGCGCTAATGTTCGATAAAATGCCGTGGAAGCATGGGCTTCAACTTTGCCTAAAAACGCGCCGTACCAACTGAGAATATAGCTATCAAACAACTCTTCTTGTGCGGCAGTTTCATCTTCTGCGGCTTGGTCTTCTAACCAAGATGCAGCAAGTAATAACGCGCCAAATGTGCTTACTGGTGCGTCCGTGAGGGTCATACCTCTAACCGTTAAAAACTCACGGATTTCAGCTTCAGTCACCTCTCCATCATAATCATTGGCTAACATTGACACTGCGGGTTTTTCACCCGCAAATAGAGCTTGGTAATCAGCACTAACCGCCTTGATATCCATCCCTTTTGCCATGCGCGACCATAATTCATCTTGCTCTAGCGGCCAAGAGGCTTTCAATTTATCCTGCGCGATCAACTCTATCAGGGGTTTGACGAGGTCATCATTAGCGCTGCGCTGAAATAATGTCCCTAAAATACGGCAGACAATTGAAAATTCGTTCATACGGGTTTCCTATTAAAATATCAGTAGCCACATGACTGTGACTCAAACCATTAAGTTAAGTATACCGAAAAAATAGAAAACCTATTAGTGAAGAAAAACAGAAGAGAGTTTGAAGCGGCTAAGTCACAAGCCGCTTGCCGTTTTCTCAAAGAAATAATTAATAACCACGTTCCATATCAACGACACCAACAGGTGCCTCACCAGCTTCGATACGCCTGATATTACTGACAATCATGTCCATGGCTTCTTTAGGTTGAGTGAATGCGGCCACATGGGGTGTAATCGAAATACGAGGATGCGTCCAGAATGGGTGCATTTGGGATAGAGGCTCACTGGCAAATACATCTAATGCCGCCCCTGCAACCTGCCCAGTATCCAATGCAGAAAGTAAATCTTGCTCAATTAAATGTGCACCGCGGGCTAAGTTAATCACATAAGCCCCTTGCTGCAATTGGCTAAATAGCGACTGATTTAAAATCCCAACCGTTTCTGGTGTGCTTGGTAATAAGTTAATCACCACACGAGTCCCCGAAAGAAACGCTGAAAGTTGGTCGTTACCATAATAGCTTTTAATATTAGGGAACTGTTTTGCAGAACGGCTCCACGTTCTTACATGAAAACCAAAGCTTACTAAGCGTTTCGCAACAGCTTGCCCCAAAGCCCCTGCCCCCATCACACCAATCACAAACTCATCGTGTTGATATGCAGGAAGTTGCTTCCATTGGCGCTGTGATTGTAATTGGCGATATTCATCCATACGGCGAAAGTATGCCAAGACTTTTGCACAGGCATATTCTTCCATTTGAATAGCCATACCGGTATCTTCAAGGCGCATAACCGGTACACCTGCGGGCAAAGTCCCCGGCGCATCTTGTTCTTGTTTTAAGATTGCATCCACACCCGCACCTAACGCAAAAATGCCTTTCAGATCCTTACGCCCAGCAAGACATTCATAGGGTGGCAGCCACACCATCGCATAATCGGCATGTTGGTTATCCCCTTTTTCCCATTGGCGAATATTCGCTTGTGGTAATCTAGCACGCATACCTTCAATCCATTGTGCTGAATTAAAGAATGGGTGGTAAAATAAAATATTCATGGCAACTCCTCTTAGGTTTCTAACAGAGTGTGCGCAATGGCGTTTATTTTCAAGTCCATACCGCCGTCGAGAACACTTTCATTAAGGATTTTGTTAACTCGATAACGAATTTTATGATTAATCCTTGCTGTTTTAATTAACTTAAAAAAAATGATTCACCTTAACAAGCCACAATTAAGATTAGATATTAATCAAATTGATTTTTATTTAGCTAAACAGCCATAAAAGTAAGAAAAAGAATAAATAGGGAGTTGACGCAAGGCGCTATTTTCCCTATAGTAGCGCCCCGTTGCACAGCAGGATTTATCTCTGGTTTGCAGCAAGTTAAAAAAAACGGTGAGGTGTCCGAGAGGCTGAAGGAGCACGCCTGGAAAGTGTGTATACGGCAACGTATCGAGGGTTCGAATCCCTCCCTCACCGCCATTTTTCTTCTAATTTTCCTCTTCTTTTATCTGTAATTTTCTTTTATTTTGATTACTCTTTTGCTTAATACCAATGCCTTGTTCGTGATATTCACGGCTAATGTCCTCCCATAATTCTGCATTTTCTACTCCAGCAACTGTTGGGTTAAACACAGGGTCAACGCCTAGTTTTTCCTGTCTTTCATAATCTCGTAGTGCTCTGAGTGCAGGTTTAGAGAGAAAAACTATCGCAATTAAATTTAGGTAACTCATACTGCCAAACCCAATATCACCTAAGCTCCACATCAAACTTACTGATTGCACGCTTCCCATAAAAACAATAATCAAGAACACAAATTTAAGTATCAGCTTTAATACGGGATATGCCAGCTTGCGGTCAAGGTAAACAATTGTGGTTTCAGCGATATAGTAATAAGCCATCAATGTGGTGAATGCGAACAAAAATACCGCTATCGACACAAACCCTGAACCTGCGGAAGTAAACACTGTCGAAACGGCCATTTGTGTCCATGCCGTTCCCGCAGCAACTCCTGGTATATATTCCACTAGCGCTGTCGCTGAACCATCGGGGAAGACATTGTACATATTAGTGACAAGGATCATTAAACCTGATGCCGTGCAAACCACGACGGTATCAATATAAATTGAGAATGCTTGAATAAGTCCTTGTTTAACGGGATGGCTCACCTCTGCGGCCGCCGAGCTAAACGTCGCTTCCCCCGCTCCCGCAACATTGGAAAATACCGCACGACGAACTCCCCAAGATACGGCAGTCCCTACAATCCCCCCAAACACTGCATCCATGCCCAATGCACTTTGGAAAATTAAATTAAACATTGCTGGTACTTTTTCATAGTGGCTAGTCAAAATAATCACCATCATCACTAAATAGGCTATCGCCATTAAAGGAACGATTTTATCCGCCGCACTCGCGATACGTTTTACGCCACCAAAGATTAACCATGCCATTAATACCGTAACAATTGCCCCGGTTATCAATGGAGGAAGGTTAAACGAAGCTTGGAAAGAATCAGCAATGGTATTTGCCTGAATACCGGGTACTAATACACCGTAAGATAAGCAAATTACCGCCGCAACAATAATGGCAAATGGCTTAAGCTTTAACCCTTTTTCAATATAATAAGGAGAACCGCCGCGATACTGATCATCTGAACGCTGTTTATAAATTTGGGCAAGCGTGGACTCAATAAATGCACTTGCGCCACCTAATAGTCCCATCACCACCATCCAAAAAATAGCGCCTGGGCCTCCCGCTGCAATCGCCGTTGCTACACCAGCAATATTACCTACTCCAACACGACCTGATAATGCTAGGCAAAAGGCTTGAAAGGATGAAATCCCCTCTTTGGATGCTTTATTTTCCTTTAATAAACAAATCATTTTAATGAGGTAGCGAAACTGTACGCCGCGTGTCGCTAAAGTGAAGTAGAGTCCCACCCCCAGTGATAAGAACACCAGTGCGTTACCCCAGATGTAACCAACGATAGTATTAACGATGGCTTCCATTTTTGTACTCCTTCGTTATTGTAATTGTTTATTGCGTGTTTGCAGGGTAAAAAAAACCTGAGCGTTGTAAGCTCAGGTCAACGTGATTTATTGATGAACAAACCAAATAACTTTTGTTTGGCAATACTGTTCAAAAGCCTCTAACCCATTGTCTTTGCCGCCAAAACCAGATTGGCGAAAACCACCAAATGGTGTAGTGATATTGCCTTCACTAAAACCGTTAACTGACACTGTTCCCGCGTTAATTTGGCGAGCAACACGCATGGCTCGGTGTACGTTTTGGCTATAAAATGAGGCAGCCAAACCATACTGTGTCGCATTTGCTAATGCGATTGCTTCCTCTTCGGTTTTAAATGATGTTACCGCTAAAATAGGCCCAAAGACTTCATGTTTAAACAGTGCCATATCCGGCGTCACATTATCGAAAATAGTTGGTTCGATGTACCATCCAGAACCAATTTCGTGATGAATTTGACCACCAGTAACAAGCTTCCCTCCCTCTTGCTTTGTGATATCTAAAAATGCTTTCACTTTATCAAAATGCGCTTTTTCGACCATTGGCCCAATTGACACATCCGATCGTCTCGGATCACCGATTTTCCACTCTTTTGCGGCAACCGCCAGCTTAGCCAATAATGTTTCTTTAATACTTTCATGCACAATTAAGCGAGAACCACAGCTACAGTTTTCACTCATATTCCAAAAAGCTGCAGCCATAATATGAGGAACTGCACTATCAAGATTGGCATCTTCAAATACAACCTGTGGGCTTTTCCCCCCACATTCGAGAACAATCTCTTTTAAATTACTTTGTGCAGAATAGGTTAGAAATAAACGCCCTACCTCCGTTGAGCCAGTGAACGACACGATATCCACATCAGGGTGGCGCCCAAGCGCTTCACCAACTTTTTCGCCTAATCCACAAACTAAACTTAATGCTCCCTTTGGTACACCCGCCTCATATGCCAATTCAACCATTCTGTAAGCGCTGAGTGACGTTTGTTCCGCGGGTTTAACAATCACGGAATTACCAATAGCAAGGGCGGGAGCAACTTTCCATGCAAACATTTGTGCAGGGAAGTTCCATGGAAGAACAGCGCCAACAACACCAATGGGCTCCCTAACAATTAGCCCTAATTCTTGCTGGCTTGTAGGTGCGATTTTGCCAAAGAGTTTATCAATCGCTTCGGCATACCAATAAAAAGTCTCAAGGGTCGCAGGCATATCGGTATTGAGACATTCGGTGATTGGCTTTCCCGCATCAATACAATCAAGTGCGGCGAGTTCTTCACTGTGTTCGGCAATTAAATCCGCCCATTTGAGCATTATCCCTTTACGCTCTTGAGGCGATAGTGCACTCCACGAGCCATTCTTAAAGGTATCGCGCGCCACCTTCACCGCCGCATCAATATCCGTTGCTTCACCGTCTGCAATATACCCAATGATACTATTGTCAATCGGTGTGCGATTTTCTAATTTAGACTGATTAGCATTCACTCCATCGATTAAATGGCCTGCCCACAATTTCCCTTGCTTAGCGAGCTCAAATACCTGCTGTTGATTTAGTCCCATTGTTATACCCTTACCGTTTGATTAATTTAATAAATTGTTCTCTAGCTTCAGTTGCTAAGTTCGTTAATGGCAAACGCACAGGGCCTGCGTTAAACGTGCCATTTAAACAACCTGCTTTCGCTTTTTGGTTATAATCACCGGATTCCATGGAATAAATTGCTGGGTATATTTCATTCATTATTTTCTTCGCTTCTTGCCAATCCCCTGTTTGCGAAGCTTTGTAAATAGCGACTTGCTCTGCTGGGAACACATTCCCTGCGCCTGCTATCCAACTTTTTGCACCCCAAAAAAAGAAATCAACTGGTTGGTCATCACAGCCGCAAATCACTTCAAAGTTATTAAACGGTGTCTGTAATAGACGTAATGCACGGCTAAAATCCCCACTGCTTTCTTTGATTGCGACGATATTATCGATTTCAGCCAGCTTAACGACCGTTTCATATTCAATTTCGATACCAATACGCGCTGGGAAGTTATACATAATGATCGGGAGTGTCGTCGCCTCTGCCACTTTCTTATAATGGCCATATACCCCTTGCTGATCAGGCAAACTATACGGTGGAGGTGATAGCATTAAACCTTCATATCCAAGCTCTTTTGCTTGTTTTGCGCGGGCAATCGCACCTTCTGTTGATAAATCATTAATACCTGCTATCAAGGTTACGCGCCCCTTCGCTATTTTGCTTACCGTTGCTAAAACCGTTTTGCGCTCATCTTCATTTAACGCGTAATATTCCCCTGTGGTGCCGCAAACCACTAACCCTGTGACACCTCGGTTAATAAGTTGCTCTGCCAAGTCAGCTAATGCACTGATATTTAATGAGTAATCACAGTGAAAAGGTGTCACTAATGGAACAAGAATGCCATGAAAATTCATTTGAATTCTCCTTAAAATTAAACAAATCGCTTAATGGAAAAAGGGGGGCAATCGATAGTCATCGGCTGCTCATGAATAAAGCAATTAACAATCTCTGCCGTAATTGCTGCCTGTGTTACCCCTAAGTGTTGGTGCCCAAATGCAAAAATATAAGGACCTTTATTGTCGATGACTGGCAATGAGTCGGATGTAGATGGTCGAAAACCCATCCATTGTGTTGATTGCGCATCATTTAATGGTTCCTTTAGCATAGGCGTAGCAAGTGGTAAAAAATGGCGTGCTCGCTGCATATTGGCTGGGCGCTTTAACCCTGCATATTCAATGGTACCCGCTAAGCGCAAACCGCCTGCCATTGGCGTCATAATGAAGCGCCTATCCATACTGGATACAGGGATACTCAAACGCCCTTGCTCTTGCGGTAGCATTAAATGGTAGCCCCGTTCCGTTTCGAGCGGCACATTTATGCGGCTAACCATTTTGACTAATGATTTGGAAAATGCGCCAGCTGCAATAACCACTTTTTGTGCAGTAAATTTGCCTTGTGTTGTTGTAACTGTGGCTTCTTTATTCGATGTAGAAGATATCGCGGTGACTTCACAGTGGGTGAGTGTATTTCCACCTAATTCAACAAATGATCGTGTGAGCTTTGTATGTAACTCACTTAAATCAACAACGTGTCCAGTTTTTGGGAAAAATAACCCTCCAAGTTGATTAGTTGCGAGTGCGGGCTCGCGGTTAAGTAACGCTGATTGATTGAGAACCGAATTATGCACGCCAATGTTTTGCAAATACTCGCCATGCAGATGAAGCTTTTCTAACGTTTCCTTTTTTTCAGCCACTAACAATGAACCTTGTATTTTAACCAGATCATTGAGTTGCCATTTTTGAATAAACGTTTGCCACGAATCAAAAGCGGCACTATTTAATCTCATTAAGGTGTGGTGGATGTGAGTAAACGGCTTATGTCTCATGTTAGCTAATAGCTTTAACATCCAAGGTGTTAGCGGTAATAAATAACGCCAATCCAAACGTAATGGACCGAGTGGGTCGAGAAGCATTTTCGGGATTGATTTTAAAACAGAAGGATCTGCAATGGGGAAAACTTGCTCTGTCGCAATATGACCCGCATTACCCAAAGATGCCCCTGAACCAATTTCATTTTTATCAATCAGTAAAACATCGGTGCCATTCGCTTGTATGGTAAGCGCTATACTTAAACCGATAATTCCGCCGCCAACAACAATGACTGAATATTGATGCTTCATCCCCTTCCCCCTTACGCTACCGAAATACCGAAACGAAATGGGTCATACTTATCAATCAGCAATGTATTTCGCCCACTAATGTAGGCATTTCCTCGGATTGTAGGGATTATTCCGCCTCCATCCGCTTGCTGGAAACTGGCTTGAAACTGACTACCAATCACACTGACCTGATGCCAAATTTCCCCTGCGACGAGTTTTTTATCTGCGGCTAAACAGGCTAATTTAGCACTGGTACCTGTGCCACAAGGCGAGCGATCATAAGCACCGCCAGGACATAACACAAAGCTTTGACTGTCTGCTGTCGGATGTGAGCCAAATAATTCAATATGGTCAATTTCTTGCCCGTTTTCACCGAAAATATTTTGGTCAATAAGGGCTTGTTTGATTTTTAAACACATTTCTGTTAACGATTTAACGTGTTTAACATCAATCGAAACTGGTGAGTTTTCTACAAGAAAAAACCAATTCCCCCCCCACGCGATGTCACCGATGATAGTACCGATGCCCGGCACATTCACTTGCACAGCCTTACGATAACGATATGAATACACATTTTGGATACTCACACTGCCATCGTTGTGCAGTTCTGCCATGACATCCCCAACAGGAGTTTCAATTAGGTGCTTTCCGTATGAAATGTTGCCAAGAAAATGCAAAGAAGCGACTAATCCTATCGTCCCGTGCCCACACATCCCAAGGTAGCCTTCATTATTAAAAAACAACACCCCCGCAGTTGCCTTTGGGTTTTGTGGTTTACACAAAAGAGCACCAACTAAGATGTCATTACCACGCGGTTCAAGGATTGTCGTTCTACGCCATTCATCATGCCTATCACGCAGTATTGCCAAGCGCTCAGCCATACTTCCGTCACCTAAATGCGGAAATCCATCAATCACTAAGCGTGTTGGCTCCCCTGCCGTATGGGAATCAATTACTTCAATTTTTGAATATTCAGATTGCATCGATTAGCACCCTATTAACTTTGACTTGTTAATAGATTGCTTGATTTGTGTTAATAGATCTTAATATCTTTTCATCGAACTTATGCGTTTTTCTGCACAATCTAAAAATATTTAAGAAAATTAGTAACAATAATTTAATATTTGGGGGCGCAGCATGATTAATTTAAATAAGTTATTATTAATCAGTCAGGAAAATATGCTTTTCCCTGTTGATAACATTGATGTTTTACTTAATCATCTCGGTTTAGTCATGCCTCTAATTAATACACTCCCCAATGTGACTTTTTTTGTGAAAGACCATAATGCACGCTATTTGCTTGCTAATGATAATTTGGCGATTCGATGCAAAAAGAGTGGTGTTAATGAAGTGATTGGTAAAAGTGCAGAAGAGTTATTCCATACTGAATTAGGGCAAAGCTATAGCTCACAAGACTATCTGGTCATGGAAAAGAAAATCAGTGTAATTAATAAACTTGAACTGCATCTCTATAAAGCAGGTTTGCTCGGCTGGTGTTTAACCACGAAAGTGCCGATATTTAACACACGTAATCAAGTAATTGGGGTAGCCGGAATATCGGTAGACTTACAAGATATTAAATCAGTGAGTCCAAAACTTAATAATCAACTTAGCCTTGTCGAACGCTATATCAGTGAGCACTTTAATACTGCAATTAAAATAACCGAGCTTGCTAATATTTCAGGGCTTTCACTCTCACAATTAAATCGTCAATTTAAAGCGATCTTTTTAATTACTCCTCAGCAATATATTCAAAAAAAACGCCTCGAACATGCTATTGAGTTATTGGAAGATGACTTTTCAATTACCGATATTTCAATAAAATGCGCTTACACCGATCACAGTGCTTTTTGTCGTAAATTTAAAGAAATGACCACCATGACACCCAGTCAGTTTAAACGTATGCGTTCGACGCTTGATAAGCAAAAAATAATGATGTGATCGAGCATCATATTGTTTTTATTTAATCTAAAACAAACTTTGTTTAAGTTCCGTTTATAATTTATTTTTCCTAATATTTCAAACAATTAGCCCAATCAAACACCTTACTCCCTCATCTATATTCCTAAGTAACAGGTTATAACTTAAGATAGCTCTTATTGCGGCTGTTGATGAATAGCGTATTGATATATCACAAAGCAAAACACTATTGTACGTCATAAAAAGGATAGAAAATGACCATTTATGATCTGAAACCGAAATTTCAAGATCTGCTTCGCCCAATAGTCGGTAAATTATTTGATGCAGGGATCACCGCAAACCAAGTGACCTTGGCGGCATTATTGCTATCCGTTATTGTCGGATTAGTTTTGTTTTTCTTCCCAAACCCACATCTGTTTATTTTGCTCCCTTTTGTGTTGTTTATCCGTATGGCGCTTAATGCTATTGATGGCATGTTAGCGCGGGAATACCAGCAAAAAAGCCACCTAGGAGCAATACTTAATGAGCTTGGTGATGTCGTTTCTGATGTCGCGCTATATCTCCCGTTCGCCATTATTTTTCCCCACTCAATTTGGTTAATCCTACTTATTTTACTGCTCTCAGTATTGACTGAGTTTATTGGTGTCACCGCTCAAGGAATTGGTGCATCTCGGCGCTACGACGGCCCTATTGGCAAAAGTGACCGCGCTTTTATTTTTGGCGCTCTTGGGCTGTTTATCGCGATTTTTCCTCAGCTACAGTTTGCAGGCTGGATAAATTATCTGTTTGTTCTTCTTTCGTTGTTGTTATTGTATACCTGCTATAACCGTATCCATCGTGCATTGGATGAGCTTCGCACGTCTTCGGATAATAATTAAGGAATAATTATGAACGCTCAGACAGACTATCTGACGCAACGTCCTATGTTAGGATCGCAATTTACCACCAGCGATCAAACTCCACTGTTTTATCGCCATTGGCCAACCGAAACGCCAACAGATAAAGCCATCATTCTATTCCATCGAGGTCATGAGCACTCAGGGCGTGTAGCCCACCTCGTTGATGAATTAAATCTCCCTGACTACGCTATGTTTGCGTGGGATGCTCGAGGTCATGGACGCAATGAAGGCCCAAGAGGTTATAGCCCATCCCTTGGCACATCAATTCATGATGTTGATGAATTTGTTCGATATGTATCAACGCAATACCAAATTCCCTTAGAGAATATCATTGTTATTGGGCAAAGCGTGGGGGCAGTGTTGGTATCTGCCTGGGTACATGACTATGCGCCCAAAATTCGCGGGATGGTGCTTGCTTCGCCGGCTTTTAAAGTCAAGCTGTATGTTCCCTTTGCTCGCTCAGGTTTAGCTCTTATGCAAAAAATGCGTGGGCTGTTTTATGTAAATTCCTATGTAAAAGCGAAATTCCTCACCCATGATGAACAACGTATTCATTCATTTAACCACGACCCATTAATCACTCGCCCTATTGCCGTCAATATTCTACTTGAATTATATAAAACGGCAGATAGAGTCGTCGCTGATGCAGGTGCGATAACCCTACCTACCCAATTATTTATATCAGGAAGTGACCATGTCGTTCACCACCGCCCACAGCATCAGTTTTTTGAGCGATTAAATACCCCCATTAAGGAAAAGCACGTCTTACCCGGGTTTTATCACGATACTTTAGGTGAAAAAGAACGTCATATTCCTATCGAAAAAATACGTGATTTTATTGGTAAATTGTTTAGCCTCCCTGTCTATCAACACGATTATCAATATGAAGATACGTGGAGCACTAGTGCAGAAAATTATCGTAAACTCGCTACCCCACTCCCAAAATGGTGTCCCAAAAATCTTGCCTTTAAGATTATGAGCAAATCAATGAGTACCTTAGGTAAAGCCTCTGAAGGTATTCGTATCGGTTATGATAAAGGCTTTGATTCTGGTTCGACATTAGATTATGTCTACCGTGATAAAGCCGAGGGCAAAGGCCTATTCGGTCGTATAATTGACAGGCAATACCTCAACAGTATTGGCTGGCAAGGGATCCGCCAGCGTAAAGTCAATATTGAAAATACCTTACGCCAAGCCATTCGCGAGTTAACCGATAACAATATACCCGTGAGAATTATGGATATTGCTGCTGGTCAAGGTCGCTATATCTTTGATGCAATTAACGATTATGGTAAAGTTGAATCTGTTCTGCTACGCGATTACAGCCCTGTTAATGTGGAGCAAGGCCGTTTACACATTAAAGAACGCTTCCTTGAAGATAAAATCCATTTTGTAGAAGGGAATGCCTTCGATGCCGATGATTTAGCTTCAGTGACGCCAGCCCCTACTTTAGGTATCGTAAGCGGTTTGTACGAATTATTTCCTAGCAACCAATTGATTAAAGCTTCGTTAGATGGGTTATCCCGTGCGATCCCATCCGGCGGGTTGCTTATTTATACTTGCCAGCCATGGCACCCGCAAGTGGAAATGATCGCCCGTGTGTTACCAAGTCACCAAGGGGGCCAAGCGTGGGTGATGCGTTGTCGTAGCCAAGGTGAAATGGATGCGTTAGTCGATGAAGCTGGTTTCGAAAAATTAAACCAATCGATTGATAACTGGGGGATCTTCAGTGTATCAATAGCGAGACGCCGTTAATTTTCTAATCGGTTCCTTGTGGTTGGTCGCCGTTAATGCCGCCAGCCACAATTCAACCAATGTTACTCGTCTCTATTGCTTCTGATACATAAAGCCCTATGTTGTCAGTGTAATATTCTGCCTACAAATAGGCATTGCTGTACCGACGATTTTCCCTAATAACGTTTAGGACACTAAGGAATACTGTAAAGGACGATGACTGCCTTCCAACAACTCGCTAAGCCATCATCTAAACGACAAATTGTGTTGTTTGGTCTACTGTGGCTGATTTTTTTAGCCCCCTTTTTCTTTCTCACTTATGGGCAGGTCAACAACTACACGGCCACCTTAGCCGATGTGCCTTCTGTTGTTTATTCTTGGGAAAAACATATCCCTTTTCTTCCATGGACGATTATTCCCTATTGGAGCATTGACCTATTCTATGGTTTATCATTATTTATTTGCACCACACTGCGTGAGCAAACAATCCATGGGTTAAGGCTTATTTTAGCTTCCCTGTTCGCTTGCGTTGGATTTTTGTTATTTCCGCTTAAATTCAGTTTTCCGCGCCCCTCCACGGATGGTGCGTTTGGTTGGATGTTTGATAGCCTAGAACTTTTCGACCTGCCGTTTAACCAAGCTCCCTCGTTACATATCATTTTGCTCTGGCTCCTCTGGTTACGTTTTCGTGCTCATACACCAATACAATGGCGTTGGCTACTTCATGGATGGTCCGTGTTGATCTTAGTGTCTGTCCTCACAACCTGGCAGCACCATTTTATTGATGTTATTACCGGCTTTGCGGTTGGCTTGCTTGTCAGTTATTTATTACCTATCAACACTCGCTGGCAATGGAATTACACTGGCTCGCCTCGTAGTTTTAAAATGAGCAAAAATTATGGTCTTGGATCAATCACCTGCTTTGTTCTCGCATTTGTTTTCCAAGGCGCTGCTTGGGTCTTATTGTGGCCTGCAGTCGCCTTATTATTTATTACCCTCGGCTACTTAGGTGCAGGGGCAACTGTTTTTCAAAAAACCCCTGAAGGGAAGATTTCTCCGTCCGCTGCTATCTTATTATTGCCTTATCGCCTTATCGCTTGGGGAACCTATCATTACTATGCAAAGCACTGCAGGCAACCTAGCATGGTTAACCAACATATCGTTTTGGGAGGCCGCCCGCTTTATGCGTTGCAAACCGCAGCAGTTTTAGACATGACTTGCGAATGGTCACGCAATTCTTTTAGCAACGGGCTAAAATATTGTAGCCAACCGCAAATCGATTTGTTACCACTGAGCGCAAAAGACATTGAGCAAGCTGTCCACAAAATGGATAACCTAGCCCAACAGGGTGCTGTTTATATTCATTGCAAGCTGGGCTATTCACGCAGTGCCACTGTAGCTGTTGCCTGGTTAGTTCATCATGGTGATGCACAATCCATTGATAGCGCTGTCAAAATAGTTGAACATGCTAGGCCGCAAGTGGTTTTAAATGCAGCCACTAAGGAGCAATTAAATGATTGGTTTATACACTATCATATCAATAGGAACCGTTGATGAGCCAACTTACTGATAAAAATTGTGGGGAAGTCATCCTTATATTGACTAAAAGTTGGTCCTACTTAGCCATCGCCTCGGTGCTAGGATTAATTTGCCAACTAAGCCTTTTTATCGGCATAAGCAGCGAAAAGTATTCTCTATTTATTTGTATTATTTTATTTGTTATTAACCACTATTATATTTATCGCTTATGGCTTGATAACCATTTTTTTAACATCATTTATCAGCAAGGAACGACAGAAGCCTTTGATTATTCACTGCGTATTTTGATACCTAAAAAAACTATCAATCGAACAATGGTACAACGCTGGCAAGGTACTAAGACCTTGTTTAATCGTGCTGTGTTGTCGGTTGTTATTCTTTGGGCATGGCTATTAGTTACTGTAATAACCTTATAAAGGATTAGATTAATCTTTATTTTGTCACCTATAATTTATCGCTGTTATAAACTTAAAATATTATTAACTTAATATTTATTTACCGAATATATTTCGGTCATTATTTTAATACTCGTAAAATATAATGACATTCACCTTATAAATTAGATGGTTTTTACTTTTCTTACTGAAAACGTTATGATAATTGGCGTATCATTGATACATAACAGATTTTTTGAGCTTAGCTAAGTGTATCCTAATAGGTACATTTTCGTTTATTTTTCACCCTGTTATTTGGTAGGGTATAATGAGTACAAAAAATATTAATAGGTTGCGCCCTTTTAGCGCATTAATAGATTCCTGCTGGAAAGAAAAATACACCGCTGCACGTTTTGTGAAAGACTTAATTGCGGGTATAACTGTTGGGATCATCGCCATTCCATTAGCGATGGCTTTAGCAATTGCCAGTGGTGTTCCCCCTCAATATGGCCTCTATACCGCAGCTATCGCGGGCATAATTATCGCCATTACTGGCGGTTCTCGTTATAGCGTTTCAGGGCCTACTGCCGCCTTTGTTGTTATTTTATATCCCGTTTCACAGCAGTTTGGACTTAGTGGGTTATTGGTTGCCACACTAATGTCTGGCATAATTTTACTTGCTATGGGCTTCGCCCGCTTTGGCAAATTTATTGAATATATCCCTGTGTCAGTAACGTTAGGCTTTACCTCGGGAATTGCCATTACTATTGCGACCATGCAAATCAAAGATTTCTTTGGCTTGCACATGGATCATGTTCCAGAGAACTATGTTGATAAACTGATTGCCATCGGTAATACGTTTCCAACGTTTCAATACAGTGACACCCTAATTGGTTTATCCACACTGCTTGTCTTAATTTTTTGGCCAAAGTTAAAGTTAAAATTTCCAGGGCACTTACCCGCCCTTATTGTTGGCACATTCGTTATGTGGGTGCTTTCACTATTTGGTATGGAAGTCGCAACCATCGGTTCTGAATTCAGTTATTTTCTTCCTGATGGTACTGAAGGGAGTGGTATTCCCCCTATTTTGCCGCAATTTATTTTACCTTGGGAACTTCCTGGCAGTGCGCCAATTAGCTGGGCAATGATCACCGCACTTATGCCGGCTGCATTTTCAATGGCTGTGCTTGGTGCTATTGAATCACTACTTTGTGCTGTTGTACTCGATAACATGACGGGTAAAAAACACCATTCCAATAGTGAATTGATTGGACAAGGGGTAGGTAACATTGCTGCACCATTTTTTGGTGGGATCACCGCAACGGCGGCAATTGCTCGTTCCGCGGCTAACGTCCGTGCGGGAGCGACATCACCAATTTCTGCAGTGATCCACTCAATATTAGTCTTACTGACTTTATTGGTGTTAGCACCGATGCTCTCTTATTTACCACTGGCAGCAATGTCTGCATTATTGTTAATTGTGGCATGGAATATGAGTGCAGCTGGCAAAGTCGTATATTTAATTAAACGTGCACCTAAAGACGACATTATTGTTCTCGTTTTATGTATGTCTTTAACTGTTCTGTTTGATATGGTGATTGCAATTACTGTTGGTATCGTGTTGGCATCGCTGTTATTTATGCGCCGTATCGCCAATATGACACGTTCAACCCAACTTTCTGACACTGATGAAGAAAATAGCCGTTTAGTAGTACGCATTAATGGTCCACTATTTTTTGCCGCAGCAGAACGTATTTTCGATGAATTGCGGGTGAAAAGTGCAGGATATGCAACCATCATTATGCAATGGGATGCAGTACCAGTCCTGGATGCCGGGGGATTAGAAGCCTTTGAAAAATTCATTGATGCAGTGCGAAAAGATACCCATGTGATGGTTTGTGATATCCCATTCCAACCACTTAAAACCTTAGCTCGCGCTAAAGTGACGCCTATCGATGGTGTGCTAAGCTTCCACAACTCCATCGATAATGCGCTAGAAACGGTTAAATCTATTGAACAAGCTAAACAATTAAATGCTAACCAAGGTGAAAAAATCGCATAATTGAGATAATCACCCCACCACCACTGAGCAACGTGGTGGTGGTTTACCCTCTATTTTCCTGTATTGTTCATCAATAATTGCTCATTTATACAAACAGTTTCTTACTGACTTAGCAGCCTTTTCACAGGCCAACAGCCACACGTTAGCTTTATACTCGCTTTTAATTTAAGCGATTACAATGCAGATCCCTGCCCGCCATTGTGTAAAAAATACTGATATAAATTATTCATGCCAACCCAGTGGTTTTCACACCATTGCGGCGCTAGCAGTGTTGGCTTCCTCGCACTCGCACTAATGCGATGATAAACAATTTCTTTCGGCGTATGACGAACCATTTCCCCTGCGATGGCGGTATATTCATCTAAGGATAATGTTGATAAACGCCCTGCTCGCCAACTTTTCGCCATTACGCTACCCTCTACAATATGTAAAGGGTGTAACTTGATACCATCAGTTCCACATTCCAACACTTTCTCTAAGGTTTGCATATTCATCTGCGCATTCTCTCCGGGTAAGCCACAGATTAAATGGGTACACACTTTTAAACCAAGCTGACGCGCCTTTTGCGTTGTTTGCTGATAAGCATCAAACCCATGACCACGGTTAATGCGATGCAATATTTTGTCATGGGCAGTTTGTAGGCCAAGTTCTAACCAAATTTCATAACCTTGCTGCTGGTATTCACTGAGTAGCGACAAAACAACATCAGGTACGCAATCCGGACGGGTGCCAACACATAAACCAATGATATCGGCTTGTTGCAATGCTTCTTCATACAGTTGTTTAAGTAAGTGAACTTCTGCATAAGTACTGGTATAGGCTTGGAAATAAGCAAGGTAACGTTTTGCGCGGGAAATACGGGTAATTTGGTGAGAGATCTGCTCACTAATTGTCTGGTTGGATTGACGCTCATCTGAAAAAGAGGCCACATTACAAAAGGTACACCCCCCTCGACCAAGGGTACCATCGCGGTTTGGGCAACTAAAGCCCCCATGCAATGTAATTTTATAAATTTTTTCGCCATATCGGCGCTGGAGATCAGCGCCGAACATGGAAACGACTTCAGTAAGTTGCATTTACGCCAAACTTAACGGCTAGTGTCTAACTCAGGGAAAGCTTTCACCAGATCATCAATCGCTTTCATTTGCTTTAAGAAAGGTTCTAATTTATCTAACGGTAAGGCAGATGGGCCGTCACAACGGGCGTTATCTGGATCTGGATGCGCTTCAAGGAATAACCCAGCGATCCCCACGGCCATACCCGCTCTGGCTAACTCAGCCACTTGAGCTCGGCGACCACCTGATGCTGCACCAAATGGGTCACGACATTGCAAAGCATGGGTCACATCGAAAATGACAGGACAACCTTTCGATGATTGCACCATCACATTAAAGCCCAACATATCAACGACTAAATTGTCATAACCAAAGTTTGCGCCTCGGTCACACAAAATAATTTTATCATTGCCGCCTTCGATAAACTTCTCAACGATATTTCCCATTTGCCCCGGGCTGATAAACTGTGGCTTTTTAATATTAATTACGGCGCCTGTTTTTGCCATTGCCGCCACTAAATCGGTTTGACGCGCTAAAAAGGCAGGTAATTGGATCACATCAACCACTTCAGCGACGGGGGCAGCTTGTGCAGGTTCGTGCACATCGGTAATAATTTTTACACCAAAAGTTTCCTTCAACTCTTGGAAGATTTTCATCCCTTCATCAAGGCCTGGACCACGGTAAGAGTGGATAGATGAGCGATTCGCTTTATCAAATGACGCTTTAAAAACATAGGGAATACCTAATTTTTGCGTTACCGTCACATAGTGCTCGCACACTTTCATTGCCATATCACGAGATTCAAGGACGTTCATTCCACCAAACAACACAAACGGCAAGTTGTTCGCGACATTGATATCACCAATATTGACTACTTTCTGTTGCATTCTCTTACCCTTAAAGTTAAGACAGGCTATCTGTCTATACGTTAATTAATGTAATACGATTGGATGGTCATCCAATGAATAAATTTGAATTTTGATCATTTCAGATACAGGATCTTCAGGGCAATGCTCAATAAAATAATTGAGGTCACTTAATGCCACATGATTGCAATCTAAGTGTGCCAATATCAGCCCACGATCACGGATTTCATACGGGTCTTCAGGATCTAGTGTCAGTAACGTTTCACACACTTTCAACGCCATTTCCATTTTCTTTTCTTCCATCAATGCCGCTTTTAGCGTATCGAAGATTTTACGAATAACGACGCTGTTTTCTGCGACATCGAGCTGGTCTTGGAAAAACTCAGAAAAGGGGTCGACTGTTCCTTTTAACCACATATTTAGGGTGTGAATAGATAGAGACTCGCCATTGGCTGGGTTAATAAACCACGGTTTTCCATCCTGCTTTTCAGTCATAATTAATAACTGAGTTGGGAAAATGGCAGGTCGGATATCAATATCTAAGTGCTGTGCAATATATAATAAAATGGCACCGAGAGTGACAGGCGTACCTTGCTTAGAGGCGACTACCTTGTCAAGCCACAGCATATCCGATAATGCATAGATACCTTGCGCTGGCCCAAATGACCATTGTTGATAAAATAAGGAAATCAGTTGTTCCACTTTGGTTTCATGATCAGCGTGTAAATCAATAGCCGCTTTCGCAGATAAAACAAGGTTATCTAATTGCGCTTGGACTTTCATCAACGGGAAATCATGACGGATACATTGAGAAACGGTCATAATCCCTTCGCTTAAGGGGAGTTGATTAAATTCAATATTCGCTATGGTTTTCATTACATTCCCACTACTGTGCCCACTTAACCATTCCATTGACCGAGTGAAACTCTTTCTTGCCCACCATAATCGAGACACGTCTCAATTTGGATGTACCCATGTTTTGCAAATAAATCACGCACCGCTGAACCTTGTGTCCAGCCATGTTCAACAAGCACCCAGCCTTGATTTTTAAGATAATTTTTTGACTCAGCAATAATATGTGCTAAATCGGCCAGCCCTTCATTTTTTGCAATTAATGCGCTTGCTGGTTCAAAACGCACATCACCTTCACCTAGGTGATTATCATTTTCATCAATATAAGGCGGGTTACTTATAATCATATCAAATTGTCGAAATGATAGGGAAGTAAACCAATCACTTTGTATAAATTGGACGTTAGCAATATTCAAACGTTGTTGATTTCGCTGGGCTAATGCCACCGCTTCAGGATTGAAATCAACACCAATGACCTGGCTATGAGGTAATTCAGAGGCTAAAGCCAACGCAATCGCCCCTGTACCTGTGCCTAAATCCAATAAGTGACAAGGATGATTCGTTAAACGTGCCAATGCTTGTTCGACCAAACATTCAGTGTCAGGTCTTGGAATGAGTGTCGCAGGTGAAACATAAAGGGGTAACGACCAGAACTCACGCTCCCCAACAATATACGCAATTGGCTCGCCCTTTTCTCGGCGTTGCAACAACTGTTCAGCTTGTTGCTGTTCTAACGCAGTAAGTTCTGTTTCACTAAACGCAATAAGATAAGTACGACTGCGCCCCGTCGCCTGTTCGAGTAGGATTTCAGCATCTCGCTTAGCGCTATCACTTGCAGACAGTCGGCTGACTGCCTGCTTTAGCCATTCACGATATTGCATTATTCCTGCTCAGAGAGTGCAGAAAGTTGGTCTGCTTGGTATTCATTGATGATAGGTTGGATTAACGCATCCAATTTCCCTTCCATTACTTCATCCAGACGATATAGCGTCAAGTTAATGCGGTGATCCGTAACACGCCCTTGCGGGAAATTATAGGTGCGGATACGGTCAGAACGATCCCCCGAACCCAGCAAGTTACGGCGCTCAGATGCTTCCGCGGCATGGCGCTTATCTATTTCTGCTTGACGAATACGAGCACCTAACACCGACATCGCTTTTGCTTTGTTTTTGTGTTGTGAACGTTCGTCTTGGCATTCCACCACGATCCCTGTTGGGAGGTGGGTAATACGAATTGCAGAATCCGTGGTGTTAACGTGCTGCCCCCCCGCCCCAGATGAACGGAAAGTATCAATACGTAAATCTGCTGGGCTGATTTCAGGTAATTCAGCTTCTGGCAATTCAGGTAAAATCGCAATAGTACAAGCAGAGGTGTGAATACGCCCCTGTGATTCGGTTTCGGGAACACGCTGAACACGATGCCCACCGGATTCAAATTTTAAACGCCCGTATACATTATCCCCCGAAATCTTAGCGATAACTTCTTTATAACCACCGTGTTCACCATCACTGGTGCTCATTAGCTCAACACGCCAACGGTTATTTTCTGCATAACGGCTGTACATGCGGAATAAGTCGCCAGCAAAAATAGCGGCTTCGTCTCCGCCAGCACCCGCGCGAATTTCCACGAAACAGTTATATTCATCATCAGGATCTTTGGGGAGTAACAACAATTGCAGTTGCTGTTCAAGCTCTTCATTGCGCGCTTTTGCTTCTTTTAACTCTTCTTGAGCCATTTCTTTCATTTCAGGATCGTCTAACAGCATTTCGGCTGTTTCAATATCTTCCTGCACTGTGCGCCATGCGCTAAAACATTTGGCCACATCCGATAATTGCGCATATTCTTTTGATAAAGCACGAAAACGGTCTTGATCGGCAATCACACCTGCATCAGCAAGGTGCGCTTCAATTTCTTCGTAGCGTTCTTGTAATGCTTCTAATTTTGCGACAATAGAAGGCTTCATTCGTTATATAAGACCTATGATTAAAAAGTGGTTATTGATGGTCCAGCCCTAAGCTGTCCCTAAGTAGATTTAGACGCTCAACATCACCATTTCCTGCTGCTTGTTGCAGCGATTTGGTCGGAGCGTGAATAAGGCGGTTGGTAAGTTGTTGCGATAACTGCATAATCACTTGCTCAGGGTCAGCGCCTTGACGAACAGCCGCTAAAGCTTTTTCGGCCATATTAGCGCGAATTGCTTCAGCTTGCTCTCGGTAATCGCGAATTGTAGACACTGCGGCTTGTGAACGCAACCAATCCATAAAATGGCTACTTTCTTGTTCAACAATAAACTCCGCTTCTACTGCCGCCGCTTTACGTTGAGCTAAGTTTTGCGCAATGATGGACTCAAGATCATCAACGGTATACAGATACACATCGCGAAGCTTATCAACATCTTGTTCAATATCTCGCGGTACCGCAATATCAATCAACAGCATTGGCTTACTGCGCCGGACTTTCATTGCGCGCTCAACCATACCCTTCCCAATGATGGGTAGTGGGCTCGCCGTTGAGCTGATCACTATATCCGCTTCAGCCAAGCGGCTATCGATATCGGATAATGAAATCACTTGTGCATTGACCTCATTAGCTAACAGTTCAGCACGTTCGCGGGTTCGGTTGGCTATCATCATCTTTTTCACGCCATGTTCACGCAAATGACGTGCGACTAACTCAATCGTTTCCCCTGCACCGACTAATAAGATATTCAAATGTTTGAGTGATTCAAAAATTTGACGAGCCAGAGTACAAGCTGCAAAAGCGACAGAAACTGCATTAGCACCAATATCTGTTTCTGTTCGAACGCGTTTTGCGACAGAAAACGATTTTTGGAACAGACGCTCTAATTCACGGGATAATGAATGGCTATCTTGCGAAAGGGCAAACGCTTTTTTGACTTGACCTAAAATTTGCGGCTCACCTAACACCAAAGAATCGAGACCACTTGCCACTCGCATAAGATGACTCACGGCATGTGAGTCTTGGTGCCAATACAGGCTCGGTTGCAAATCCTTTGGTTTAATTCCGTGAAAATCACACAACCATTTAATAAGCTGTTCTTGGGCTCTGTCTTGGGACTCGAGGCTCAAATACAGCTCGGTTCTATTACATGTAGACAGCACAACGCCGCCATTTACTTGGGGTTGTTTAAGAAGATCCTCAAGTGCATGGTCGATTTTTTCAGGACCAAAAGCGACCCGCTCACGCAGGGCAACAGGTGCTGTTTTATGATTGATGCCTAAGGCTAATAAGGTCATTGTGCTTTACGACTTGCTCACATTGCTTTCTTTGCTAATTATATTTTCAGTAACGCTGCATTCATTAATGAATTAAGCATTACTGTTATTTATATTCATCTATTGTAGATGATCCTCGCGACGCTTTCTACGCCTTGCAAGATTCTATTATTCAGAAAGATGACCAAGCCCAAAAAATACACGGAAAAAATAGTTTAAACGATTATTTTTCATGAAT
The DNA here is from genome assembly GCF_041075285.1 of Providencia rettgeri. Classification (NCBI taxonomy): domain Bacteria; kingdom Pseudomonadati; phylum Pseudomonadota; class Gammaproteobacteria; order Enterobacterales; family Morganellaceae; genus Providencia; species Providencia rettgeri. The sequence continues at coordinate 1,720,780 of NZ_CP163512.1, forward strand.
AACACGGCCATCATTTCGTTTTTTACTTTTTGTTAATGCGTAAATTATTAATCACAACACTAACGACTACAATAACATGTAGAAAGAATGCAATTATTTCGCACAGAAAGCAAATGGAGATACCCAATTGCTTCGATTACCTTTCGGTGAAATAACCCTATTCTGATTGATCCAATCACCAGATTAGCGCACAATTTTATTTATCAATGCGCTATATTATGTGTAATGTCACATAATCCGCTTAAATTCATGATGTTATCAGTGCACTAAAACGTTGAGATTAACTATGCAATTAACCCAAGTTTTGTCGTTCACTCCCCCTATAAAAGGCTTTTTGCGGCTTTTACCCCTCTCCTGCCTTCTATTAACCGCTTGTGTCACCACATCACAAAATACCACGAAAGGCACGGGGTCAGCCTCTGATACGCAATGGAAAACCCATCAGCAAGAATTGAATCAGCTACGTGATTATCAAACACGCGGGTCATTCGTTTATAATGGTGGTGAAACCAAAACTTACGCAAAATTTTTCTGGCAGCAATATACACCTGAAAAATACCGTTTATTACTGACTAATCCACTTGGTAGCCGTGAATTAGAGCTCACCGTTGAGCCGGATTTGGCGCGTTTAACCACCAAAGATGGGCAAACCCATATGAGTGATGTACCTAATGAGTTAATTTACCAACTTACGGGTATGGAAATTCCACTGGACGATTTAACAGCATGGTTAGTAGGTTCGCCGGGTAGGGCCACCGATTTCACCCTAGATGAAAACCATTTATTAAAAAATATCACTTTTGAAAAAAATGGGGAAAAATGGGTGTTAAATTATATCTCCTATGACACAAAAACCTCACCTATGTTGCCAAATTACCTTGAACTGCGCCAAGGTGATCGATTAATCAAACTAAAAATGGATAGCTGGACACTGAAAAAATGACGTTAACTTGGCCTTCCCCCGCAAAATTAAATTTGTTTTTGTATATTACGGGCCAGCGCCCTGATGGTTATCATGAATTACAAACGTTATTCCAGTTTTTGGATTATGGCGATAACATCACAATCACAACACGCCATGATGATCAATTGAATCTACTCACTGACATGGCCGGTGTTCCCCCTGAAAAAAACTTAATTTTGCGGGCAGCCACATTATTACAGCGCTATTGCCGTGAAACACTCAAACACACTCAGCCCCTTGGTGCGGATATCGCTATTGATAAAATTTTACCCATGGGCGGAGGCATAGGCGGCGGTTCTTCTAATGCAGCCACCACTTTGATTGCGCTTAATGAACACTGGAACACCAAGGTCTCTGATGAGGTTTTGGCTGAACTGGGCAAAACACTCGGTGCAGATGTCCCGGTCTTTGTTCGAGGTCATGCTGCCTTCGCTGAAGGGATTGGTGAAATATTAACCAAAGCTTCCCCTAAAGAGAAATGGTATCTCGTCGCTCACCCCGGAATTGAAATATCAACCCCGACGATCTTCACAGATCCGCAATTAAATCGAAATTCTCCAAAACGCTCCCTAGCCGCATTATTACTGGCTCCGTACGCTAATGACTGTGAACCAATCGCAAGAAAACGTTTTCGTGAGGTTGAACAGCTTGTTTCTTGGCTGTTAGAATATGCTCCGTCTCGCCTAACAGGAACAGGCGCATGTGTTTTTTCTGAATTTGAAACACAAGCAAATGCCCTTAAGGTGTTAAATAAAGCCCCATCGTGGGTGCAAGGGTTCGTCGCCCAAGGCGTTAACGTATCCCCACTGCACAAATTCCGCGCTGGGATAACCCGTGTATTGCACCAATAAGTAATGAAACAACGCTCATTGCTATTGGTCAACAATATCTCTCTGGACGCAAGCCTGAGGTTTTTCTCGTGCCCGATATGAAGCTTTTTGCTGGTAACGCTACACCGGAACTAGCACAACGTGTTGCTAACCGCCTTTACACTAATCTTGGAGACGCGGCTGTTGGTCGTTTTAGCGACGGCGAAGTCAGTGTTCAAATTAATGAAAATGTTCGCGGTGGTGATATTTTTATCATCCAGTCAACTTGTGCACCAACTAATGACAACTTAATGGAACTGGTTGTTATGGTCGATGCCCTGCGCCGTGCATCTGCTGGTCGTATTACCGCTGTTATCCCTTACTTCGGTTATGCAAGACAGGATCGTCGCGTACGTTCTGCCCGTGTACCAATCACCGCTAAAGTTGTTGCCGATTTTCTGTCCAGTGTTGGTGTTGACCGTGTTCTCACTGTTGACCTTCACGCAGAGCAGATCCAGGGCTTCTTTGATGTTCCTGTTGATAATGTATTCGGTAGCCCAATTCTTCTGGAAGATATGCTTCAGAAGAACTTGGAAAACCCAATTGTTGTATCTCCAGACATCGGCGGCGTGGTACGTGCTAGAGCTATCGCAAAACTCCTGAATGACACCGACATGGCAATCATTGATAAACGTCGTCCTCGTGCAAACGTTTCTCAAGTTATGCACATTATTGGTGATGTTTCAGGTCGTGACTGCATCTTAGTTGACGATATGATTGATACCGGTGGTACTCTGTGTAAAGCGGCTGAAGCGCTGAAAGAACGTGGTGCTAAACGTGTGTTCGCATACGCAACTCACCCGATTTTCTCAGGCAATGCTGTAGACAACATCAAAAATTCAGTTATTGATGAAGTCATTGTTTGTGACACTATTCCACTGTCTCCTGAAATCAAGGCGTTGAGCAACGTTCGCACCTTGACACTGTCAGGCATGCTGGCTGAAGCTATTCGTCGCATTAGCAACGAAGAGTCAATCTCAGCAATGTTTGAGCATTAATCCCCTTTAGGTGATTAATGTTACTACGGTGATGGAATATCACAGCCAAAAATTAAGCCCCTACAGATATCTGTAGGGGCTTTATGATTTAGACGGATTATAACAACTAATATCTATTTCTATCGCTGCTCACTGACGATTATCTGAAGGAAGTATGATGCGTTTCACCCATTTGCTACTACCTTGGGAAGCTATTGCCTAACATGGCATTAATTCAAATAAAATCGCGCATCAACGATCAACATCCCCTAGCGACCTTCGCGGAAAACATCGACTACCACCCAGCTATCTATCGCCTATAATCATCACTGTATTGAATACGTAGAGTAATTATGGATAACGGTGATTATCTTTACGTGGATAATGTTTTAATACCCAGTAACGATCCGCGACTTTTTCACGTCCCCCTACTCTCGCGCCCACTAACCACACTATGGCACCAACGAAAATGCCGAACAATGAACCGTTTGTCACAAGCTCTGACAGGCTAAAGTTGATCACATGGGCAAATAGGTTAACCCCAATGCTCCCAATCATCATGATCATCCCTAACCCCATAAGGACATTACCAATTAAATGAGCACTTTTCCGTTTCATATCTACCTCCAGTATCAGTAAACTGATAAGCAAGCATCTGTAAATAAATTCGGTGTTTTTTTATATTTATGTAAGGATTATAGTGCATTAAGTAAAATTTAATGCGATAGCCATCACAAGGTACCAAGTTACCCATAAAATCTATACATAAAGTGTTTTTTATCAAAAAAAACGAATAGTTTTCATGGCAACTATAATTAGCCTGATGTTTTTTATCTGATTTTTGTACTTCCTCCCCATCACAGGGTAAACTATGTGCCTCATTCCATAATCTGACAGTGAAGTAGTCGCCGTGAGCAAAATTAAATTAATTGTTGGCCTTGCAAACCCGGGGGCTGAATACGCACAAACCCGCCACAATGCCGGGGCATGGTATGTTGATTTACTGGCGCAGCGCCATAATCAACACTTAAAAGAAGAAGCCAAATTTTTCGGCTATACCGCACGCATTAACCTGAGTGGTAATGATATTCGCTTATTAGTACCAACCACCTTTATGAACCTCAGTGGTAAAGCGGTAGCGGCAATGGCTAATTTTTATCGTATTAATCTTGATGAAATTTTAGTCGCCCATGATGAACTTGATATTCCGCCGGGTGTGGCAAAAATGAAGCTTGGTGGCAGTAATGGTGGTCATAATGGGCTTAAAGATATTCAGAGTAAATTTGCGAATGACCCCAATTTTTACCGTTTACGTATTGGCATTGGCCACCCAGGCGATAAAAACAAAGTGGTTGGTTTTGTGTTAGGTAAGCCGCCACTGTCTGAGCAAAAACTGATTGATGAAGCGATTGATGAAGCAGTTAGGTGCACCGACATTCTATTATCTGATGGAATGGACAAAGCAATAAACCGTTTACATAGTTTTAAAGCGACTGCATAAGAGTTCATTTCATCCAAATCGACTTTTTGTGTATAATTAGCGCCAATTTCTAAACATTGGGTGCAGCACTCCCCTGCACCTCGTTATTTAAGGTGAGAAACATATGGGTTTTAAATGCGGTATCGTTGGTCTGCCAAACGTGGGTAAGTCCACATTATTTAATGCGTTGACCAAAGCCGGCATCGAAGCAGCCAACTTCCCTTTCTGTACAATTGAACCAAACACGGGTGTTGTGCCAATGCCAGACCCACGTCTTGAACAATTAGCTGAAATTGTGAAGCCACAGCGTATTTTACCAACCACCATGGAATTCGTCGATATCGCGGGCTTGGTTAAAGGCGCTTCTAAAGGTGAAGGTCTGGGTAATCAATTTTTAACTAATATCCGTGAAACCGAAGCTATCGGTCATGTCGTGCGTTGTTTTGAAAATGACAACATCATCCACGTTGCGGGCCAAGTTGACCCAGCAGCAGATATTGAAGTTATCAACACCGAATTAGCGTTAGCAGATCTAGATACCTGTGAACGTGCTATCCATCGCGTACAAAAACGCGCTAAAGGTGGCGACAAAGACGCTAAAGCCGAATTAGAAGCCTTAGAAAAATGTCTGCCGCATTTAGAGCAAGCTGGCATGCTACGTACATTAGATTTAACGCCTGAAGACAAAGCCGCCATCCGTTACTTAAGCTTTTTAACGTTAAAACCAACGATGTATATCGCTAACGTTAATGAAGATGGATTTGAAAATAACCCATTCTTAGACAAAGTGTATGAGATAGCCAAAGCCGAAGGCTCCGTTGTTGTACCTGTTTGTGCTGCTATCGAATCTGATATTGCTGAGTTAGATGATGAAGAACGTGACGAATTTATGGCGGATTTAGGCATCGAAGAGCCAGGTTTAAACCGTGTTATTCGTGCAGGTTATGAATTATTAAACCTGCAAACCTACTTCACCGCAGGTGTTAAGGAAGTTCGTGCATGGACAATCCCTGTGGGAGCCACTGCGCCACAAGCTGCGGGTAAAATCCACACGGATTTCGAAAAAGGCTTTATTCGCGCTCAAACCATCTCTTTTGATGATTTCATTCAGTACCGTGGTGAACAAGGCGCTAAAGAAGCAGGCAAAATGCGCGCCGAAGGAAAAGACTACATCGTTAAAGATGGCGATGTTCTGAATTTCCTGTTTAATGTGTAAGACTATACTTTAGTTTCACATTGTTCCATTAAGTCGCAATCAATAATAAAACAGCATAAAGTTCATGGTATTAACTGGGTTTTATGCTGTTTTTTTTCATACTAATACTCACACAATCTCCACTGGATTAACTTGGTTCACAAAATTTGACCACCATTTTAGCACTTTCCCAATATAATCGCTCTGCTCCATTGAGTGTTAACTCACCATGATATTTATAAGGTCTGAATTGACTGTAATACCCAATGATATATGGAGTTATTTGATATTCAGCTTTAGCAAAGCTTCGATAACCTACTTTGGGTGGCCATCCTGTCTTAAGCTTTTAACAAAGCGCTCCATTGAGGCCTTGGTTACAATAATTACCTCGTCGGGATAGACTCTGTTTTATCTGATAACACCGTCAATAAACTCATAATACATTTAAAAACTAGAACTTGTCGCTTGTGTATTGTTTTATTAACGCAAACAAACAATATAAATAATTAGCTAAAATCATAATTATGTATATTTTAATCATATTCTTTTAGGTTAAAATTTCACAAATATTCTAATAAAGAGTAATAACCTTTTTTCTTCCTCATTATCTGCACAAGAATTCAACAAAAAATCGATATTATTTATTCCTTTTTATTACCCGAAAAAATAATACGTAAGATTATTACATTACTACTTACACGTAATACTAATAGATTTACAGCCACCAAAAGATAGTTGCTAACTTGTTCTATTTTAGTTTTAAAAAAGACATCAAAACCCCTAATACGAGTAACATTGTTAATCTATCTAGTATAAGAAAACCTTGAAACCTAATGTTACAAATTAATGTGAAAATTAATTTTATTGTTTTTATGCATACATAAAAACAATTAACCCACTGTTAAATAAAGATATTTACACTCTAATAAAAGCCATTAATCTGAAAAAAAAACTTTTAAGTCTTATCCGATTATTGATAAGAAAAGTTGATTTATTATTTTAATCGCTATATAAGTACAAAACACATTAAGTTAAATTTACATGATTTAAACTCAATCATTTACCAATATTAGACAGATAATATACGTGAATCAGTAAAGGAATATTTCTCATGTCAGACAGCTTCCAAAATGAAGTGCCAAAAGCAAGGGTCAATATAAAATTAGATTTACACACGGGTGGTGCACAAAAAAAAGTCGAATTGCCTCTGAAACTATTAGCGGTAGGCGATTATAGCCACGGCCAAGATACACGGGCTTTATCTGAACGTGAAAAGGTGGATATCAATAAAAATAACTTTGATAGCGTGTTAGCTGAATATAATCCAACCGTCAATCTTACTGTTAAAAATACACTGGCTGGTGATGGTTCAGAAGATAATATCGCTTTATCATTCAAAAATATGAAAGATTTTGAGCCCGAACAAGTGGCTCGCCAAATTCCACAACTTCGCGCCATGCTGGCCATGCGTAACCTGTTACGTGATCTCAAATCCAATCTCCTTGATAACGTCACTTTCCGCCGTGAACTCGAAAACATCCTAAAAGATCCAACTTTAAGCGATGAATTACGTGAAGAATTGGCTCAACTGGCCCCGAAAAAAGACTAATTTGGATACAATACAGGATTATGCTGATGTCAGTGAATAACGAAACAACCTCAAATAACACCACAACTGTACTGGATGATACGACTAACCACGGTATCTATGCTTCTCTATTTGAAAAAATCAATCTCACTCCAGTGACGCAAATTAGTGATATCAATGCGTTTCAAGATAATGCTGCACTGGCAGATACCACCGCCGATGAGCGCGTCACTATCGCCGTTCAAGTATTCCTTGACCGATTAAAATCATCAGGTCAACAGGTTGAACGTCTAGACCGTAATCTACTTGATCACCATATTGCTGAGCTCGATAAACAAATCAGTCAACAACTTGATGAAGTTATGCACCATGCTGAATTTCAACAAGTTGAATCCGCATGGCGTGGCTTAAAGTTCTTAGTTGACCGCACTGATTTTCGTCAAAATGTCAAGATTGAGCTCCTTGATGTATCAAAAGACGACTTACGACAAGATTTTGAAGACAGCCCTGAAGTCATTCAAAGTGGTCTGTATCAACACACTTACATTGCGGAATATGATACCCCAGGTGGTGAGCCAATCGCCGCGATAATTTCAAATTACGAGTTTGACAGAAGTCCTCAAGATATCGCGTTATTACGCAGTATTTCAAAAGTTTCTGCTTCTGCACATATGCCATTTATCGGTTCCGTGGGTCCGAAATTCTTTGGCAAGGAAACGATGGAAGAAGTTGCTGCCATCAAAGATATTGGTAACTATTTTGACCGTGCAGAGTACCTAAAATGGAAAGCTTTCCGTGACTCTGATGACGCACGTTATATCGGCTTAACCATGCCTCGCGTATTAGGTCGTCTGCCTTATGGTCCTGATACAGTACCTGTTCGTAGTTTTAACTACGTAGAAGAAGTCAAAGGTCCTGATCACGAAAAATATTTATGGACAAACGCGACTTTTGCTTTCGCAGCGAATATGGTCAAAAGCTTTGTTAACAACGGTTGGTGTGTACAAATTCGCGGTCCACAAGCAGGTGGGGCTGTCAAAGATCTCCCTATTCATCTGTTTGATTTAGGCACAGGCAGTCAAGTAAAAATTCCATCTGAAGTGATGATCCCTGAAACCCGTGAATTCGAGTTCTCTAACCTCGGTTTTATTCCGCTGTCTTATTACAAAAACCGTGATTACTCATGCTTCTTTTCCGCAAACTCAGCGCAAAAGCCAGCACTTTACGATACTGCAGATGCCACAGCCAATAGCCGTATTAACTCGCGCTTACCTTACATTTTCCTATTATCTCGTATCGCTCATTATTTAAAATTAATTCAACGAGAAAATATTGGTACCACCAAAGACCGCCGTTTACTTGAACTTGAATTAAACAACTGGGTACGCGGACTCGTCACTGAAATGACAGATCCAAGTGATGATTTGCAAGCCTCTCACCCACTGCGCGATGCAAAAGTGGTCGTAGAAGACATTGAAGATAATCCAGGCTTCTTCCGTGTGAAACTATACGCAGTTCCGCATTTCCAAGTTGAAGGCATGGATGTTGATCTCTCTTTAGTTTCACAAATGCCAAAAGCAAAAGCGTAAGAGGACTTTCTGGTGAAAATCTACCGTCCTCTGTGGACTGATGGTGCATTTTTAACACCTCAACAATTCCAGCAACAAGCACGCTGGGATAGCCACATTTCTGATGTTGTTGCCGGTATGACGATCGCCTCCCCTTGGGGGGTGATCAGCACTGAGTTCGATGAAAGTGCATTAACCATTTCAAGACTTAGTGCGCAGAAAATGGTAGTGCGTTTGCCAGATGGTACGCTAATTGATAGCACACTTTCTGATAACCTCCCGCCTGTCGTAGACCTCAGTGAACATGCTGATAAACAAGTTTTAGATGTTGTTATTGCCTTACCACTGTTACTGGCCAATGGCGGAAATTTATTATCGGAAAGCAACGCGGATCGCCCTCGCCGCTTTGCTCAGGAGTGGGTTAATGTTCAGGATTTAGTTGGTCATGAGCAAACGGACATTGCTGTATTACGCCATGCAGTTAGTTTACGTTTTGCCCATGATGAAAACAGCCACTATATCACCTGCCCAGTCGCGAGATTAGTTCGAAATGTCCAAGGTGGATGGGCGTTTGACACCACCTTCATTCCGCCGCTGTTAAGTTGCCAAGGTAGCCAAGAGCTCGTCGCTTTACTAACTGAATTTATGCATCGCTTAGTAGCAAAACGCCGTCGTTTAATGACATTACGTCGCGAAAGTAATGAAAAAATGGCAGATTTTGCGGTTGCTGATGTATCACTGTTTTGGCTACTGAATGCCTTAAATAGCTCAGAGCCTGTGCTCAATGAACTGCGTTCTTCATTAACTCGCCACCCTGAAATGTTATATCGAGAGCTCGTGCGTTTGGCGGGTGGGTTACTCACGTTTTCCCTAGACCATCACATTGAAAGTATTCCTGAGTATCAACATGCAAAACCTGAGGCGGTTTTCCCGCCATTGTTTATGTTGCTCAATACCCTGCTAGAAGCCAGCTTACCATCACGAATTGTTACCATTGACCTCGTCAAAGAAGAACCATTCTGGAAAGGCAAACTACACGATGGCCGCTTACGGGATAGTGCGGATTTCTATTTATCTGTTCGCTCATCGCTACCAACTCACGTATTAGCCACACAATTTCCATTGTTATGTAAGGCTGGAAGCGCTGATGACGTTGCCGATGTCGTAAATGTTGCCCTAAATGGTATTCCGCTGCGTGCATTAAGCCATGTTCCCACAGCCTTGCCACTGCGGCTCGAGAATCAGTATTTTTCCCTTGATTTATCAAGCCCAGCAGGTATTGCCATGTTGGAGTCAGGAAATTGTTCATTTTATGTCCCAAGTACACTCGGGGATATCCAGCTTGAATTATTCGCGGTGGTTCATTCATGAGTAAAGATACAACAGCGCAAACTATCGATAATATATTTGCAGACACATGGCTAATGGCATGCCAATTACAGCAAGGTGTACACATTGCTGATGGTGATAAGCTTTATCGCCATGCCTGCCAACTTATTGATCATACACGCCAATTACTCACTCAACATGGTTATAACGAGCACACCATTGAGCATATGTTGTATGCGCAATGCGCTTTGCTTGATGAAAGTGTGATGAAACGCGCCAAAGGTGATTTAGCGTACCAAGTGTGGGTGCAATCTCCGCTACAAGCACGTTATTTCAATACGTTAGATGCAGGTGAACAAATTTGGGATCGGTTGCGTGGGTTACTGGCTGAGGCCAGCCCCAATGAAGCCGCCCTTACCTGTTTTTACCGTATTTTAACGTTAGGTTTTGTCGGGAAATTTCGGCGTCTCGATCACCCTGAGCGTGAGCAAATTGTCGTTCAGTTAAATTCGCTGCTCCCTCGTTTTCAGTCTATATCTGAATTGCCTTTGGTCGTAAAACCTAAATTACGTTTTAGCCGTCGCCGCTTATATTGGCTCAGCTGGTTAACAGGTGTAATAGTGATTTTCGCTATGTGGTGGGGGTTCTCAACCTCGCTTGAGCATTTATTACAACAATGGATGACGCAAGGACAGTAATGCAAAACTCGATTAAATTCGTGGTCATCCTATTGGCAACCCTGCTTTTTTTATGGTTAGTCTGGGGATTTTGGCCGTTAGGAAACACCGTTTCATTGTTTCTCACCGCGTTGGTGGTCATCATTGCAGGTGTTGCATTGTATTGGCGTTTTAAGCAACAGCAACGCTCTAAAAGCCTTGAAAAGCAAGTGAGTACAATATTACCCCCTGCATCGTACCAAGAAGCCATCGTGCTGGTGTGTGGTCAATCAGAGGCATTGTTTCCCAATGGGCTAACCCACCGCGAAACATCCCAAGCATGGTATGTATCTATTACATCTCCCGCTATGTTACTTGACGTGACTCAAACTGTCGTTGAGACCGCACCAGTCCAACTTGGGCAACTTTCATTGCTATTTGCCGTATTGCCGGAACAACTAACTTTACAAGAAACACTAACCCAAGAAATGCTTAACTGGCGGCGTGCCATTAGCGAAAGCCGTAGCAAAGCAGGCGTGTATCTACCATTTTGGGTTTCGCTGTATCTATCCCCCATGCAGCAAACAGACCCTTATGCAAAATATCGTCACGAAGAGCGCCCTTGGTTGACCCTACTCAACCACCAGCGCGAATTTCAAGTCGAGCAAAATGGCAGTTTAGTTCAGCCATTATCCGCTTGGGCTCCACAATTTTTTAGCGATGATCGGCAACAACTACACACCATGTTGGGTTTTGACTATTTACTAAACTGGTTACAAGAGGTGTTTACCCCGCAATTAACTGTTGAACAAGCAGGTGTACGTAAATTGGTGCCTTCAGCTTGGGCGATACAATTCATTCCAATTACCAGTGTGGAGGACAATTCATGGCAGCAATTTGTTACCCGCAGAACAGGCTTAGCACCTCTGAAAACCACGCAATATGCACCGCTATTACCACTGCCTGATATCCTGCTAGCACGTTTGCGCCATGATATCAGCCTTAACCGCTATGAACGTGCAATGGGAGCAGTTGGGATTATTTGTGGGCTATTTTTAGTGGGTGCTCTAAGCGGTAGCTACCACAATAACCGCCAATTAGTACGCCACATTGGGGAAGATACCGTGCGCTTTATTCAGCAACCTGATACACCATTAGCCCCCAAATTAGTCACCTATGAACAACTGCAGGCCGATGCGACGCAGTTATCCTACTGGCAACGAGAAGGGATCCCCACTGGCTATTCACTAGCGCTATATCAGGGAGGATATTTACTACCACACCTACACACTTTACTTAGCAGTTGGGCCCCACCCACCCCACCTGCGCCAGTCATTGTGCAAGAAGCTCCAGAGATGGTGACACTCGACAGCCTATCGCTGTTCGATGTCGGTCAGTACACCTTAAAACCGAGCGCAACTAAAGTGTTGATTGACGCACTGATTAACATTCGTGCGAAATCAGGTTGGTTGATTGTGATCTCAGGTTATACCGACAACACAGGAAACCCAGTAAACAACCAAAAACTATCACTTCAGCGCGCCGAATCTGTGCGTGATTGGATGATACAAACTAGCGATATCGCGCCTTCGTGTTTTGCGGTGCAAGGCAACGGGCAAGCCAACCCCATTGCCAGTAACAACACCGCTGAAGGACGCGCTAAAAATCGCCGGGTCGAAATTCGTTTAATGCCCCAAGTGGATGCTTGTCAGGCATCGAATGAGTAAAACGTGTCACTGAAGGACGGCGGCACACATTTCACTATTATGGAGAAGTAATTTATGGCTATTCCTATTTACCTATGGCTTAAAGATGACGGCGGTGCGGACATCAAAGGTTCTGTCAATGTACAAGACCGTGAAGGCAGCATCGAAATCGTTGCTCAAGACCATAATTTGTATATCCCTACGGATAACAACACTGGTAAGTTAACAGGCACGCGTATTCATACGCCTTTCATTTTCGTTAAAGAAATTGATTCTTCTACACCTTACTTATACAAAGCGGTTACCACTGGCCAGACGCTGAAAAAAGCTGAGTTCAAATGGTATCGTATTGATGATGCAGGTCAAGAAGTTGAATATTTCAACACCACGCTTGAAAACGTCAAAGTCGTAAAAGTCGCGCCAAAAATGCACGACATCAAAGAGCCAAGTAAAGAGAAACATAATCACCTCGAAGAAATCGAGCTGCGTTATGAAAAAATTACGTGGACCTTTAAAGACGGCAACATTATTCATTCCGATTCTTGGAATGAAAGATCGACCGCTTAACTTTTATATTGCAGGCGCCCGTCGCCTGCTTTTTTATTTTCCCTCACACGCAAACCCAATAACACAAATGCTTATGCTCCTATGCGAAAGGTGATGGGCGGTAGCGTACTCAAAATCCCCATTCACGCTAAATATCGGATAGTCAATTTGTAGGAAAAAGAGAACATGGAAAACTCCCCCGTTATGCTATTACGTCGTTTAAACCCTTTTTGTGCCAGCGCATTAGAAGCTGCAGCTTCCTTATGTCAAACCCGTGCGCATGCAGAAATAACGATCGAGCATTGGTTACTTAAACTCCTCGAACTCGGCGAAAGCGATATTATGGTGTTAGCCCGCCGTTATGAGTGGGACATGACCGCATTATGGCAAAGTTTATTGGATAGTATCGAACATCTGCCGCGCTCAGTACATAGTCGCCCTCAGCTTGCCAAACCTTTATTAGCCTTGATCCAACAAGCGTGGATTAATGCATCTTTAGATGAAGATGTGGAACATATTCGCAGTGTTCATTTGTTAGCTGCCATCATCAAACAACCCGCTTTATTGCCCAACGAAAACTTATGGCCGCTGATGACCTTAAGTGCCACTCAGCTACAGCGATTACGCCCTTTGCTAGATGCTCAATCCGATGAGCGACCAGAAGTTCAGCAATTAGCAGCACACAACAGCCCAACTCATACTGAACCAGCTAACCAAGCGGACAATAAACCGCAGGATGCATCAGGTGTGACAGGTACCCCCCTCAATGAAGCCCTACTCGCCGTTTTAAATAAATTTACTCTTGATGTTACTGAAAAAGCCCGAGAAGGGGCCATCGACCCAGTGTTTGGTCGTGATGATGAAATTCGCCAAATGGTGGATATCCTCTCCCGCCGCCGTAAAAACAACCCCATTTTAGTTGGCGAACCAGGCGTGGGAAAAACCGCTTTAGTCGAAGGGCTGGCTTTACGGATTGTACAGGGTAACGTGCCTGTTAGCTTGCAAACCACCTCATTGCGCACCTTAGATTTAGGATTATTGCAAGCAGGTGCAGGGGTTAAAGGGGAGTTTGAACAACGACTCAAAAATGTCATTGAAGCCGTACAACAATCTCCAACCCCTATTTTGCTGTTTATTGATGAAGCTCACACCATAATTGGGGCTGGCAACCAAGCGGGGGGAGCAGATGCGGCGAATTTGCTTAAACCTGCTCTTGCTCGTGGTGAATTGCGTACTATCGCTGCCACAACATGGTCTGAATATAAACAATATTTCGAACGCGATGCCGCTTTAGAGCGTCGCTTCCAAGTGGTCAAAGTAGATGAGCCAGATGATGATAAAGCCTGCTTAATGTTGCGTGGCTTAAAATCTCGCTACACCAAATACCATGGCGTACATATCACGGATCACGCCGTCAAAGCGGCAGTGACGTTATCACGTCGCTACCTCACCGGTCGTCAACTGCCTGATAAAGCAGTCGATTTGCTGGATACTGCCAGTGCTCGTATTCGCATGAGTTTAGACACTTTGCCTGAGGAACTTACTCGCTTAACATCACGCCAGCAAGCATTGACGTTGGAACAGCAAGCCATTAATGACGATATCGCCATTGGCAATACAGTCAGTCAGCCCTTGCTTGATAAACTTGCTGCTGAAGAACAAGCCATTGAACAACAAATTGCAAATATCAAGCAGCGCTTTGAGCAAGAAAAAAGCTTAATAAACCAATTAATGGTCTTGCGAAGTGAAGAAAAAGACGTTACCGAGGTACAAGCCCAATTAGACCATTTACAACAAGGTAAGCCTCTGATTTGCCCAGATGTTGATGTACGAACTGTCGCAACTGTCATTGCTGACTGGACCGGTGTACCGCTCTCAAGTTTACTTAAGGATGAACAAACTGGCTTACTTGAGCTTGAAGACAATTTAGCTCAACGTGTTGTCGGTCAAGACAGCGCTCTTATTTCTCTGGGGCAGCGGCTTCGTGCCGCCCGCACTGGCTTAGCCTCTGAAAATGGACCACAAGGTGTGTTCTTACTCGTAGGCCCAAGTGGTGTTGGGAAAACAGAAACCGCCTTAGCGCTAGCGGACCAACTATTTGGCGGCGAAAAATCTCTCGTCACCATCAATATGTCAGAATATCAAGAAGCCCACACCGTTAGTCAGCTAAAAGGCTCACCTCCAGGTTACGTGGGATACGGGCAAGGGGGCGTACTAACAGAAGCTGTGCGTAAGCGCCCTTACAGTGTAGTGTTGTTAGACGAAGTGGAAAAAGCTCACCGTGATGTGATAAACCTATTTTACCAAGTTTTTGATCGCGGTTTTATGCGTGATGGCGAAGGACGTGAAATCGACTTTCGCAACACAGTAATTTTAATGACTGCCAATTTAGGCAGTGACTTATTGATGCAACAGCTTGAAGAATTCCCGGATTCCAGCGACAGCGAATTGCATGAATTACTGCGCCCAACACTGCGCGACCATTTCCAGCCTGCCTTATTAGCCCGTTTCCAAACCCTTATTTACCGCCCATTAGGGCCAACCGCCCTGCGCACCATTGTTGAAATGAAGCTAGGCAGCGTCATCAAACGTCTGCAACTGCATTACGGTTTAGCAGGACATGTTGAAGAGGCTCTCTATGACACATTAGTCAGCGCCTGCCTGCTGCCCGATACCGGGGCCCGTAATATAGATAGCCTGCTCAATCAGCAAATTTTGCCCGTCCTTAGCCAGCAGTTACTGATGCGCCAATCCACACAACAGCACGCTCAATCCATAACTCTTGGTTATGATGAGGAAGAAGGTATAACCTTGAGTTTTGACGATCGAGGAGTCACATTATGAGAATAACTGAGATTGCTGAAGCCCTCTTACCCGGGCAAAACCGCTACCAACTTGATGTTCAAGGCTATCAAGGCCTGTTGGATGTGGAACATTTTTCAGGGGATGAAGCCGTTAGTGACACCTACCGCTACCAAATCACCTTTACCTGCACTGATAAAGACCTGCAACCCCAGCAACTGCTGCGCCGCAATGCCACATTGACCTTTAACGCCCCCGCCACCACCGTTTTAGGCGTCCCGACGCGCACCGTAACCAAACGCGTGCACGGGACCGTCACCGATTTCCAGCGATTATCTGGCTCCGCCGACGAAGCGCGTTACCAACTGGTTATCGAGCCGTTTTTTGCCCTATTGCGCCACCAAATTCGCACCCACCGCTTTTTTATCAACCAATCGGTGCCTCAAGTCGTGGAGCAAATTCTGCGTGAACACGATTTTAAAGGCTGGCAGTTTGAGTTTACTCTACAAAAAAAATACCCCAAACGCCTGCAAATCAACCAAATCAATGAAAGTGATAAGCAGTTTATTGAGCGTTTACTCAGTGAAGTGGGGATTTTTTACCACTTTACCCTGCAAGTAGATACCCAAACTGAGGTGATTAACTTTACCGACAGTCAGCGCGGGTATATTTATGGTAAATCCTTGCCATTAAACAGCCCATCGGGGCTCAGTGATAACCATGCCGACAGCGTGTGGGGTTTGGCGTTACGTCACCAAGTGGTTGAAAACAGTGTCTTTACCAAGGACTATAACCCTCTGCTGGCTGAAGACACTATGATTTCAGCGGTGGCGGATAGAAGCTACGGGGAGTATGAAACGCTCAGTTACGGTGATGTCTACCATTACAAGGCACGCCACCTCACTCGCGGCGACAAAATTCAACCTGAGCCGGAAACCGCTAACTTTTGGGCGCGATTAGACCACGAGCGCTTTCTCGCTCGCCAAACCTTACTGAACGGAAAAACCACCGCACCCGATGTGGTGCCGTTAATGGTGCTAAAAATCACTGATGACTCGCCAATATCTACCCTGCCCTCCATTTTTCAATCCCCAGTGCTGCTAACCCGCTTGCACTTTGCCGCCAGCCGCGCCAATGCGTTAATCGTGACATTTGATGCCGTGCCGTACACCGAATCCATCTGTTGGCGTCCTGAGCTCAAACCGCGCCCAGTGATTTCCGGTACCTTGATGGCCCGTGTCACCAGCCCAATAAACAATGATATTTATGCCAACCAAAACGAACATGGCTACTATTGGGTCAAATTTGATGCCGACCGTGATACCAAACCTCAAGGGTTTGAAAGTATGCCTGTGCGTCTTGCCAAACCCTACGCAGGGGACACGTATGGCATGCATTTTCCGTTAATTCAAGGCACGGAAGTGGCGATTGCCTTCCACGAAGGCGACCCCGACAGGCCGTATATCGCCCATGCCCTGCACGATTCGTCTCACCCTGACCATATCACCGAGCGCAATCGGACCCGCAATGTGATACGCACCCCGGCAAATAACAAACTGCGCATGGAAGACCTGCGCGGGGAAGAACACATTAAAATCAGCACCGAATACGGCGGTAAAACCCAGCTCAATTTGGGGCATTTGGTGGACAGTGACAAGCAAAAACGCGGCGATGGTTTTGAATTACGCACCGACAGTTGGGGGGCAATAAGAGCAGGTAAAGGGTTGTTTATCTCCACCGATAAGCAAGAAAAAGCTGGCGGTGATGTGTTGGCGATGGAGTCTACAATTAATCAGCTAAGTAGTGCGCTTGATTTAGCACAAACAATAATGAACTTGGCTAAAAACTCCCAAGTCGTAACATCTGATCATAATAGCCACTCAAATCAAATCGATAATAACTTTGATAAATTATCTCAATCTGCATTAGTTATGTCTTCCCCAGACGGTATTGCATTTAGTACAACTGGCTATATGCAACAAAGCTCTGATAAAGACTATGTTCTGACCTCTTCAGAGAATGCCTCTATTTCAGCATTTAGGAGGATCACGATTGCAGCCAAAAAAGGTATTTCAATGTTTGCACACGAGCTAGGTGCAAAAATAGTTGCTGCTTTTGGAAAAGTGGAGATTGAAGCCCAAGATGATGAAATGGCATTAACCGCTCAAAAAGCGATCAACATCACCAGCAATGAGGACGAAATAACCATCACTGCCAATAAAAAGATCACAGTGCAATGTAATGGCTCTTCTATCATTTTGGAAAATGGCAAAATAACATTCGTCACTTCTGGGGACATTGATTTCAAATCTGCTAACGTAAATATGTTATCGCCTGAAAGTATCTCTGTGCCTTTCAAAGGATTTTCGCTTTGTGAAGCCAAAACACTCAGTGATACATTTAATAACGAAGCTATTGTTAAAATGGACTAAATATGGACGTTTCACTACACTTTCAGGATGCCTATCCAATCCACTTTCATACCCATGTAATTATTGACAGAGTGATTTACCCCAACTTGCCTATTGCATGGAATGCAAGTCCGATTATTACTGAGATTACAGCACCACAGGCTCACTTATATCCTTTTCTTGTCGACTTATGTCATCTAAACACTGAACAAATACCGATACTAGAAAAAATGATATTAGATTCAAAAAAAAGCGGTGGTGTAATGTTAATTAAAAGCCATTATGACCATGATACGCTCATCTATCTACTCGCTAATGCTTTAATCTACACGCCAAGCACAGGTGATAATTATTTACTACGTTATTATGACCATAATGTTATTCTACAATTAATAAGAATAATCCCGCATAATCAACTTTATAATAAAGTAAAATCTCTGGGAATAGAATTTTTTACATTCCATAGCCAATTTGGCCATATAACCTATACACTTGATTTTGAACAAACAACAAATAATAACAAAGTCGAGTTATTAACTCACCTTGCAAATATCGGTATAATAAATATAGCCATTAGAAAAATAAATAATGATATGGATATCGATACATATTTTAAAGTCAGCCAAACACTTGAAGATAAAATCAATATTGCACGCAATACATTTTCTCTAACGGATATTAATGATATCGTTTCTTTTATTACACAATGTATACTTATTCATGATATTTATTATCAATCACCTCTGATCATCAATATATTAAAAGAAACAAGTCAATATCCAGGTTGCTTCCATGAAAGTCTTTCTTTATTAAAAACTAACGACTGGAATAGCATTCTCACGTATTGTGAAAACACATATAATTAAGGAATATTATGTCTTGTAATTTTTGCGAAAGAAGAGGCGTGGCTATCCTCCCTGTCCGTTCAGCTATCAACAAAAAAAATTCGGGGGCACCAGAATTGCCACCTGAATTTTCGGTTAGTGTTAGTGCCCGTGGTGAGATTAAATATACTGCTCGTCTTCTTAGAAAAGGCTATCTTCACGTATTCGATGAAAACAGAGAGATATGGACTGATTATATAATTACGGAAGATGGCTATTACTGGAAAATAACATCGGATACACCCTCAATTATTCCTAAATTAGGTCAAAAACCTTGTGCTTCAAACCCAAATGAAGTTGCAAGGGCCTCATTTATCTCTTTACCGCTTGCATTAAACCCAAATGATAATGGCCGTTTTTGGTTTGCATGGTCACAATATGCATGGACCGATGCTGTTCGCGAAATGCATCACCAAACAGAAGTTCGTGAAAAAAACATGCAATGCTTTGATTTAAAACTGTGGTTGTCAGCGAAAAAAGCAGATCAGACTGTGCCATTAACTCAACTTCGCCAAGTTGTTGCTGAATATTGTGACACAAAAATCCCAGAATCTTCTTTTGAGTTTTATTCATCCCCATGGTTAATAAAAACAAAGTCGGATGGTGACTTTTTATTAAATACGGCCACAAATTTAGCCTGCTCACCACTAAAACCCGATTCATCTCGCGCAGCAATTATCCACCTTCAAGACCCTATCGCAATTTCAGAAGATTTATCTCAGTTAATGCTACAATCACACGATAACTTTCAAACCGTATGTAAAAACAATCCTAAATTAAGTGATTTTGAAAGAAAACTCGCTTCATTTTCAAACATGACCTTAGCAGAATATAACGTCAAGGAAAATAACAAACGCCAGCAATTCTTAGCCACTGAAGAGCTTGAAAACAAAGCCTATTTTGGTGATGGCGAAACATTTATCTGGCCAAGCATTGCAGAAAAGAATGCAAAAAAAATACGAGATTATACAAATGAAAATTACGAGTCGTGGGCTGATAATGAATGGGACCGCTATTTAGCTCATACGAATAAAAACAATATTGAACAATTCAAACACGATTTCGATACACAAAAAAAGGAATATGAATCTAACTACGAACACCCTCTTTTTGATATGTACCTCGCAACACTAAAACATTCTTTTTTTATAAATTACTTTATTTATAATTTTGACAAGAATAATAAAACAAGTGGAGGAAATTATATAGACACCTTAAGTTCTTGCTTAATTGGTAGCCAGCTCAGTTCTGAATGTGCAGATTATATTGAAACACAATTAAATGGTAATTTTCTTGATACAAAAAATATTTTTATGCGAGCCTATATTTTTAATCAAAATGATACGACGCAATTTTATAAAGAACATATCCCAAAATCCATTGATAATTTACAACTAAAATCATTACCATGGGGAAACTTATTCTCTTTCCACAGTGAAATTATAAGCAAGTTAGCCGACAATATTAACTTTCATGATAAACTTAATACATTAAATTATGTGTTAGCTGCCCCCATCATTCGAGTATTAAAAAATGCCTCGCTTTATAAAACTTCAAGCTTTCCCGTATTGCTTGCTATCAATGAAAATAGCCCATTGATTAGTATGTTAGAGAAAAACACACGAAATAAACTATCCAAAAAGCTGACGGAAGTAATTGTTCGTGAAACCTTTAATGGTCATGGAATGAAACCAATGGAAAAAAACAATGCTAGAAAGATTTTTAGCAACGCAATTGAAAGCCAGATAAAACAACAAGGTATTGCAGACACAGTACTCACAGAAATGGGAATAAAAAATGCTCATGGGGGAAACTTAACCGGAGATGGAGTACTGCGTAGCAATGTATTATTAACCGAAAATATGCACTTTGAATTTAAAGGAAAAACGCCTACTCAAATCTTAGAGATAGCCAAGGATATTACTAATAACATTACAACCTCTGAACAAGCTCATAATTTTTACTTAAAACAGAAATTGTCCGTCACTGCGGCCACTGGAGGGATTGCTTCTATTCTTTTTCAACTTGCTGCGATTGCCTCCATGGTAGAACAAGAAAGTGCCTGGTATGGCGGCATAAAAACTCACAGTGCACAACGGCTATCCGCAAGTTGGATTGGCGTTACAGGTGCGACTCTTGAATTTGCATTTGCCTCACTAAATGCAGGAGCTAAAGGGGCACTAACGGAGGTTCGCTGGTTTAGAGTACTTTCTAGAGCTGCTAAAGGTGTATCTATCGTGGGTATTGCTATACTTGCTTATTTAGACCTATTAGACGCAAATAAAGAAGAATTAAAAGGAAATATAATATTAACGAGATTATATTATTTTTCTAGTTTCCTAGGTTTTTTATTAATAGTTTGTATTCTAGGTAAAATTCCTGTTTTGGGAGTCATTATCTCACTTATCTATGTCGCAACTGCTTTTTATATTGAATACTATAAGCCAAATGATTTAATGATATGGATGAATAAATGCATGTATTTTGGCAAAAACAATGAAGGATTATTTACATTAGCTAAAGATGAAGATGAAGCCTTTGCTAAACTTTGGGATAATTAACTTAAATTGAGATGGAACATAAATGAAAAAAATTAAAGAAATATTGATTAATTTTCCCATTAATCGCTACTTAGATGCAAAAGATTTAGACAATCACTTACGCCAAGGCCAGCGACTTGACAATATTATACAGCAAGATTTAATGAGTGATTTATCACTCATTAAATTAAACTCAACCTTTTTAGAAGTCACGGATGCTCACTATAAAGATAGGGGTTTTTTTTCTTTTGCAATTTTATTTTTTATAACATTAGCAGTCTCTTTCACGGTTATAACAGCTTTTTCTCCGTTTGGACTCGATTGGTTTAAGATTTCAGTTTCAGCCTCATCTATATTATTTATGCTTTATTTTCTAAAAATTGAATGCTTTATTTATACCCACTACCCTATTCGCTTTAATCGCAAAAAGCAGCTTGTTCATCTTTTCCGTATCAATGGTAAAGTACAAACTATTCCATGGAAAAATATCTATTTTACGCTACGGCAAGAAAGACCCGATGGGCTCAGCCCGAAAACATGGTACCTGTGTGGCCATATCCTTGATGATGAAGGGCTGCGAGTAATTGATACATTCACCGTCAGCATGTGCTCACTCTATAAAGATGAAGTGTTGCGCTTTTGGGAGTTTGTTCGCCGGTATATGGAAGATAAGAAAGGGGTGAAAGAGGTTGCTGAGATTTCCCACTGGTTTTTACCCATCAACGAGCAAAAAGAGCCGTTAGGGCTTGGTTTTCGCATGCTCAATATGCGCGTGGGTCGCATTGGGTCGATTCTGCTTTTTCCGCTGCATATACTGCAAGCCCCTGCCCGCTGGTTCTCTTTTCAAACCAGTAAAATTCCCCAATGGACACCCGAGGTGGAAGCTGACTGCCAGATTGAGGACAATGACCCATATCAATTGGATTGCCACAGTGTTGATATGAAATGGCATTGGCGGTATTTACTTTTTTGGCGTTACGCGAAAAGCACTGCGGTAGCAAGTAAACGTTGGAAAAAATAACGCATCTCTCTTTAATATTTGGTATGCCTGTATAAAAACGCGAGGTGCTCAGCGGCTACATCTAATTTATATTTCGTTTCTGGCTCGCTAGGTATAGCGTTAATACTTTGCCTATTATTTTTGCGTCGAATTCCCATTGTAGGTTTTTTCATATCAATCCTTTACCTTGGTGTTACATTTTATATAGAAAACTATAAGCCAAATGATTTAATGTTATGGATAAATAAATGCATGTACTTTGGCAAAAATAATGAAGGGTTATTTGCATTAGCCAAAGATGAAGACGAAGCATTTGCCAAATTGTGGGAAAAATAAATTAACGTATTGAAATAGTTATGACAAAAATCCAAGAGAAGTTAATACAATTTACCATTGATCGCTTTTTAGATAGTGATGATTTGTGGAACCATGTACGCCAAGGCCAGCGACTTGACAATATTACACAACGAGACTTAATGAGTGATTTATCACTCATTAAGTTAAACTCAACCTTTTTAGAAGTCACGGATGCTCACTATAAAGATAGAGGATTCCTTTCTTTTGCAGTTCTATTATTTTCTGCATTATTATTATATTTTATAGTCGATATTATTTTTTTTTCATCACATATAAATTTGTTCGCTGTTACTATAGTGACTCTTACCCTGTTATTTACACTTTATTTTCTGAAAGTTGAATGCTTTATTTATACCCACTACCCTATTCGCTTTAATCGCAAAAAGCAACTTGTTCACCTTTTCCGTACCAATGGCAAGGTACAAACTATTCCATGGGAAAATATCTATTTTACGCTACGGCAAGAAAGACCCGATGGCCTCAGCATGAAAACGTGGTACCTGTGTGGCCATATCCTTGATGATGAAGGGCTGCGAGTAATTGATACATTCACCGTCAGCATGTGCTCACTCTATAAAGATGAAGTGTTGCGCTTTTGGGAGTTTGTTCGCCGGTATATGGAAGATAAGAAAGGGGTGAAAGAGGTCGCTGAGATTTCCCACTGGTTTTTACCCATCAACGAGCAAAAAGAGCCGTTAGGGCTTGGTTTTCGCATGCTCAATATGCGCGTAGGTCGCATTGGGTCGATTCTGCTTTTTCCGCTGCATATACTGCAAGCTCCTGCCCGCTGGTTCTCTTTTCAAACCAGTAAAATTCCCCAATGGACACCCGAGGTGGAAGCTGACTGCCAGATTGAGGACAATGACCCATATCAATTAGATTGCCACAGTGTCGATATGAAATGGCATTGGCGGTATTTACTTTTTTGGCGTTATGCAGAAAGCACTGCGGTAGCAAGTAAACGTTGGAAAAAATAACGCATCTCTCTTTAATATTTGGTATGCCTATATAAAAACGCGAGGTGCTCAGCGGCTACATCTAATTTAAATTTCGTTTCTGGCTCGCTAGGTATAGCATTAATACTTTGCCTATTATTTTTGCGTCGAATTCCCATTGTAGGTTTTTTCATATCAATCCTTTATCTTGGCATTACATTTTATATAGAAAACTATAAGCCAAATGATTTAATGATATGGATAAATAAATGCATGTACTTTGGCAAAAATAATGAAGGGTTATTTGCATTAGCCAAAGATGAAGACGAAGCATTTGCCAAATTGTGGGGAAAATAAATTAGGACATTAAACCTATCATGAAAAAAATTAAAGAAATATTAGTTCGCTTTCCGATTAATCGTTTTTTAGACAACGATGACTTGGGGAACCATTTACCACAAAGTCAACGAATTGATCGTATTTCACAACGAGACTTAGTGAGTGATTTATCAGTCATCAAATTAAACTCCACTTTTTTAGAAGTGACTGATGTTCACTATAAAGATAGGGTTTTTTTGACTTTTACTATTTTACTATTTTCTACTTTAATACTTTATTTTTTAGTCGATACACTTTTTTCTCCTTTTGAATTTAATTGGTTTCCAGTCACGATTTTCTCTCTGGGTTTGTTATTTATGCTTTATTTTTTAAAAATTGAATGCTTTATTTATACCCACTACCCTATTCGCTTTAATCGAAAAAAACAGCTTATTCACCTTTTTCGCACTAATGGCATGGTGCAAACTATCCCTTGGCAAGATATCTATTTTACGCTACGACAAGAAAGACCCGATGGGCTCAGCCCGAAAACATGGTACCTGTGTGGCCATATCCTTGATGATGAACGGTTGCGAGTGATTGATACATTTACCGTCAGCATGTGCTCACTCTATAAAGATGAAGTCTTGCGCTTTTGGGAGTTTGTTCGCCGGTATATGGAAGATAAGAAAGGGGTGAAAGAGGTCGCTGAGATTTCCCACTGGTTTTTACCCATCAACGAGCAAAAAGAGCCGTTAGGGCTTGGTTTTCGCATGCTCAATATGCGCGTGGGTCGCATTGGGTCGATTCTGCTTTTTCCGCTGCATATACTGCAAGCCCCTGCCCGCTGGTTCTCTTTTCAAACCAGTAAAATTCCCCAATGGACACCCGAGGTGGAAGCTGACTGCCAGATTGAGGACAATGACCCATATCAATTAGATTGCCACAGTGTCGATATAACATGGCATTGGCGGTATTTACTTTTTTGGCGTTACGCGAAAAGCGCTGCAGTCGCAAAAAATCGATGGAATCGATAGCCCCCTCAGCATACACACATAACCAAGAGAAAATATTTATGAAAGGAATTATTCGATTAGGTGACAAAACATCATCCAATGGTCGCGTTTTATCCGCCTCAAGCAGAATACATATACATGGGAAAGGTGTCGCACGAGTCGGCGATACCGCATCATGTCCCAAACATGGTACTAATCAAATCGCCGAAGGAAGTACCAAAGTTAATGACCAAGGACAGGCTATTGCTTTTCATGGACATCGGCTCTCATGTGGGTGTTTCTTGATTACTTCTCTACCGAATATTTCAGCTGGATAAAAAATGATGCGGCCAGATGCAACCTTACCCTCTGCTAAACGAATCCCAAACAAATTCAATTTATTTCACAATATAGTATTTTCTTTATCTGTTGGATTAATTTCATTTGTGATTTTATTTTATTTACCTATTTTAAAAAATAGCCATAGGTTAATTGCTATTACTTTTTTTTCTTTCATCATCTCTCTTAGCATTTTTTTATTCTGTTATTTACTATACATCCAAAAACTCAGTTATATCAACCAATGGAATTTAGAACGCGAGCAACTCATAAAAGAGAAAATAGATTTAAAAAAAAGAAAAATCACTGGAAATTTGATTTTCACAATGACAGCTCTGGGTGATTACGGAAATAGTCTCTTTGCGTTAACCAATAACTCTCTTTTAAAACAAATAGAAAAAGCAGACAAATCTATAACAAAAATTTCAAACATCCCCATATTAACCACACAGAATAATATGGAAAGATTCTCTGGTATTTTTGACCATTTTTTAATACGCAATAGCGCATCAATATCAAGGATAGCGTCAGAAAAGCAAAAAAGACTAGTAATTATAGATAACATCAATGAATCATATAAAGAAATTATAATTGAAAAGGTAAATAAAATTTTAAGTAAAAATATATCAGATCAAATTCAATTTTTACCTCCCAATAAATTAAATGCATTTATAAATAAACAAGCTAACCTTCAAGCTACCCCTTCTATTTTTTTATTAGGCATACAGATTAATACTGAAACAAGTTACTTTTCAGAAGCCATTATATTAATTGAGCTTTTATCTAACTCAAAAGAGCATGAACCCAAAATACATCAATCCCCCGAAAACAATCTAGATCTCTGTATCGAAAACGTTTTATCTTTCGGTGGAAATATACCTTATGCAATAGAGAATATTTGGTACTGTAATATAGATGAGTTTGAGATTACTCAAATATTAGATAAATTAACCACACTAGGAATATCCCCACCACCTAACTTAGTTAATGTTAACAAAATATTTGGAGATACTAATGAATTGTCAGATTTATTATTAATAAGCTTAGCATTAGAGCAAACCAAAAAAAATAATTTACCACAGTTAATTATAAATACAGAAAGCATGCATAACGCTAGAATTATTTCTAATAATCATCGTTAATTCATTCTTCATTTCAAACACAGAGAACATTAGAATGTTATTTTATGTCACTATCGCCCTTACACTTGTGTCTTTATTGTTCACTTGGTTTTGGAATGGCGCTTATGCTATAGAACCAAGTCAAAAAAACAACATTTCTTTATATATTATTTCATTATCTATAATATTTATTGGATTAATTAAATTAATAACAAAATTTAGAAATAAAATTATCAGTATTAAAATTAGAAAAGCTACTGATAATTTGAATGAAGAGCAATTTGAAAAAGATCTATCTAAAAGATACCAAACAGAACTTCCGTCATTGATAATAAAAGAATACCTCCACAACCAACATGGCCTTTTTTGGCGTAAAAAAGTCTCTATCCAACTGCTTATCGGCTCCCCCACTGCCATTGACAAACTGGCACCACGGTTATCTCAAGAAATCTGGCAGGAAAACAATGGCACCGTGTTGATTTATGGTGGTGATGTCACCGCCGCAGTGAGTGAAGACAACGCCTTGATGCTCAAACAATTACGCCGTCGTCGGCCTGTAGATGCGCTGATTTGGGTGACCGAAAGCACCGTCACTAACCAATTGATGCACAGTACGCTCACCTTTAATCACCTCAATGCCCCCACCGCCGATATGGCCAGCCGCTTTATCTATGGGCTGTTTAAAGCGCTAAAATGGCAAGCCCCTGTTTGGGTGTGGAATGTCAGTGATAATCCCGAGCTTTGCGCTGCGGATGCTCCTGCGGTGTTGTGTTTAACCGAACCTCACGCCCAACCTGAGCAACTCACCCCTGCGCTACGTGAGCTGGTTCCTGCACTCTCTCGGCACGGCAGCCAAGCCCTGTTTCTCAATCGTTCGTACACTTATTGGCTAATTTTAGCGCAGTTTTTACGTGATAACGGCAGCGAAGCGTTAGCCGTAAGATTAGCCCCTCTAACCTCTGGCATCCGCGGATTGCCCTTTGCAGGGCTGGCGTTTAGCACCCCAGTAACCCAAACCAGTAATACCCTATTACCCCACACATGGTTAGAAGATAACCGCTGGAAAAGCCTGCTTACCGCCCAAGCCGACATTGCGCCAGCGCTGCAACCGTCACCCCTTGGCATCAACCCGCAACGCGTGATGCAATATGCCGTTGCCACCGCCATGACCTTGTGGGGAGTGGGGTTGGTGGTATCCTATTTTGCCAATCGCCAATTGATTAATGACAGCCAGCAACTGGCGTTTGCCGCCGTTGATAGCCAACGCAATGGGACCGAACGCCTTAATGCCCAGTTCGCTTTCCAACAAATGTTAGGGAAAATCGACCACCACGCCGCCACCTTTATCCCCGTTTGGCAGCGCTTTGGCTTAAACCAACATGATGCCCTACTCGCCCAGTTATGGCCCACTTACACCCAGACTATGTTGCCCCTGTTGCGCGACAACATGCGCCAGCAATTGGAAGCCAAATTGCAACAGTATGCCGAGCTTCCCCCTGATAGCCCGGCCCGTGCCGAAGCCACCCCCGCCACCTACGCTCTGTTAAAAGCCTATTTAATGATGAGCACCCCCGAGCGTATGGAGCCCAAATTTTTCACTCGAACCGTGTTAGACAACCTTACCGCCATTGAGGGGGTCAATAGCGGTGAGTGGCAGACATTAGGCCGTGAAGGGTTGTCGTTTTATGCCACCCAATTGCCGCAACACGCCGAGTGGGCCATCAACACAAATCGCTCGCTGGTTAGCAGCAGCCGTAATTTATTGGTACGCCAAATTGGTCAGCGCAATGGCGAGTCCGCTCTGTATCAAAAAATCCTTCTGCAAGCCAAAAATAGTTATGCGGACATGACACTCGATGACATGACCGGAGACACCGATGCCCATTTCTTGTTCACCACGGATGAATTTATCCCCGGAGTGTTTACCCGCCGTGCGTGGGAAACCACCATTGAGCCCGCCATTAACCGCGCCGCGGACACGCGCCGCGAGGAGATTGACTGGGTGTTGAGCGATAACCAACAGCCCGTCGACCGTGATATGTCCCCTGAGCAACTCAAACTGCGCCTCACCGAGCGCTATTTCGCCGATTTTGCAGGCAGTTGGCTAAACTTTATGAACAGTTTGCAATGGCGTCACACCGAAAACTTGTCCGATGCCATCGACCAGTTAACCCTAATGGGGGACGTGCGCCAATCGCCGATGATCGCCTTGATGAATACCCTCGCTTACCAAGGCAAAACGGGACGTCAGCAAGAGAAACTCACCGATTCGTTTATCAACTCCACCAAGGAATTGCTCAATAAAGATAAAACGCCGGTCATTAGCCAAAAAACCGAGTTTAGCGGCCCCTTAGAAGCCACCTTTGGACCCGTATTAAACTTGACCGATCCGCAAGCCAGTAATAATAGCGATAACCTCAGTTTGCAAGCCTACCTCACCCGCGTGACTCGTGTGCGATTAAAGCTGCAACAAATCGCCAACGCCCCAGATCCGCAGGCCATGTCCCAAGCCCTTGCCCAGAGTATTTTCGCCGGTAAAACCGTCGATTTATCTGAAACCCGGGATTACGGCAGCCTGATCGCCGCCAGCCTTGGGCAAGAGTGGAGCGGCTTTGGTGAAACCCTGTTAGTCCAACCGATGACCCAAGCGTGGGAGCAGTTGCTGGCCCCCACAGCTGAGGGGATCAACGCCGAATGGCAAAATGCCATCGTCAACGAATGGAACACCGCATTTGGTGGTCGTTACCCCCTAAAAAACACCCAGAGCGAGGTGTCACTGCCGTTGATGGCGCAATATTTACGCCCAGATGACGGTCGCATTCAACGCTTTTTAGAAACGCGCCTTCAAGGAGTATTACGCAAAGAAGGTAACCACTGGGTGACCAACAGCACCACCGCACAAGGGCTGCGTTTTAACCCTGCGTTCCTCAAGGCGTTAGACACCTTGAGTTATTTGGGGGATGTGGCCTTCGCCAATGGGGAAGCGCGCCTGTACTTTGAAATTCGCCCATCCACCAGCCGCGATGTGATGCAAACAGTTCTGGTGATTGATAAACAAACCCTGACCTATGACAACCAGTT
Source organism: Providencia rettgeri (assembly GCF_041075285.1). Classification (NCBI taxonomy): domain Bacteria; kingdom Pseudomonadati; phylum Pseudomonadota; class Gammaproteobacteria; order Enterobacterales; family Morganellaceae; genus Providencia; species Providencia rettgeri. The sequence goes on from NZ_CP163512.1 coordinate 1,750,441, forward strand.
CCCTGAATGGCAGCGGTTTGTCTGGCCGGGGGACACCATCGCATCGGGTGCATCCCTGCGCTGGATGAGCAATACGTCCGGCACGCGTTTACTGGCAGATCACCGTGGGGTGTGGGGCGTGATCCGCCTATTGGAAAGTGCCCAAGTCACCCCTTACGCTGGCACTACCAGCAGTTACACCCTGTCGTGGCAAACCAAAAACGGCAATACCCTGCCCTTTATGTTGCGTACCGAGATGGGGGAAGGCCCCCTCGCGCTGTTAAAACTGCGCGATTTTGTGTTACCGGAAAAAATCTTTTTGGATTAGTTAGGAATATACCATGCCACTACTCACTTCGTTACGTGCGACCTGCTTTGCTGATGATCTTGAAAAAGCTAAACAGCTTGAGCAACAACAAATCGCACTTTGGGAACGCTGGTTGTTACCAATCAGCCCTGATGCCCCGGTTGGGGAAGATCCCGGCTACAATGACGACTTTGAAATTATGCGTGAGGAGGTGAATAAACTTTCTGGCGCAGATACAGAACTGATTTGTACCCTAGCTGAGAAGCTGTTGACTACCGTCTGTAAAGACCTACGCGTCGTGACTTACTATGTTTGGGCTCGCTTGCACAAAGAAGGTGAATCCGGTTTTGCAGATGCATTAGGCCTGATGGCTGGGCTAGTTTCGCGCTATCAAGATACCTTGCTTCCTGCACGGCCTAATAGCCGTAAATCGGCAATTGAATGGCTAGCAGGGCAACGCGTTCTGGATAGCTTATCCCTTTACCCTGAAGTCGACCAACAAGAATTCACGCGTATTATCGCCTTGTTAAGTGCATTAGTTAACGCGTTTTCCACATGGGATGAAGCTAATCGACCACAATTGGCTTCATTATTAAAAGCATTGGAAAAACGACTCGCTCAATCAGGGGGGGCGAACAGTGTGGTACCACAAAATATTCGTAGCTCAGATGCCTCACGCAGTCCCCATACTACGACAGTCAACGCATCGAGTAGTGCTTTAGCCCCTGTGCAATCAGGGCGTGAATTGCTCGACCAGTCAAAAGTATTGGCAGCTTACCTACGGGGTCAACCGAATGGCTGGCTATCCGGGCATCGGCTGATGAAAGCGGTTCGCTGGGATACGTTACATCAGGCCCCACCACAAAATCAGCAAGGATGTACCCGTTTAGCTCCACCGCGTTCCGATGCCAGAGCCCAATTAAAACGCCTGTACCTACAACAAAACTGGATTGAATTAGCAGAGCAAGCTGACCGCTTATTTAGCGAAGGAGTTAACCATTTTTGGTTAGATTTGCAATGGTACCTTTACCAAGCTTTGAGCAAATCCCCCGCTCCTTGGGATAGCTGGGCAGATGTGATTGTTGCAGACCTCAAACTCTTTTTAACACGTTTACCTGGGTTAGAAACCCTTGCGTGGGAGGATGGTACCCCGTTTGCAGATGACGTCACCCTCAATTGGATTAAACAGCAGGTGTTTGAAGAAAACATTCACTCATTGCATACCATGCCCGCTGAACATACGCCACAAGCTGACCAAGAGTCTATTTTAGCCCTTGAACAAGAAGCCTTGACCCAAGCCGATAACCAAGGCATTGAAAAAGCCATAGGGTGGCTGATGAACCGCTCAGATATTCGCACACCTCGGCAAAAATGGTTATTACAATTAGTGATGGCCCGAGTGGCAGAGCAATTTTCCCGCCATGACCTTGCACTTAATGTATTGCAGGAGCTTGACCAACAAGCTGAGCATATGCCATTAGCCAACTGGGAACCGCAATATATTTTTGAGATCAAAGCTCGCCAATTGCAGCTATTACGCAGCAAAACCCAACGAAATAACGCTGATAAACTGGCCTTGAACCAGCAAATGAGTCAATTATTAGCCGAACTGACTCGCCTTGATCCAGTTCGCGCGCTGGTTTTGTATCCCTAATAAATAAGAGATTGAAAAATGGATGATTTGACCCTGCGTTATTACGATGCAGAAATGCGCTACCTACGTGAAGCCGCCAAAGAGTTTGCGCAAGCACACCCAGACAGAGCGGCAATGCTCGATTTAGACAAAGTGGGCACCCCTGACCCGTTTGTTGAAAGGTTGTTTGAAGGCTTTGCCTTCTCTATGGGGCAACTGCGCCAAAAAATTGATGATGACCTGCCAGAGCTTACCGAAGGGCTAGTAAGCTTATTATGGCCCCATTATCTTAAAACAGTTCCTTCACTCTCCATTGTTGAACTTGCTCCAAGTATTGATAACATCAAAATAAACAGTCACGTCCCTGCACATTTTGAAGTACTTTCACGCCCTATTGGTCCACAAAGAACTGTATGCCGCTATCGCACAACAAGAGAACTAAAATTAACCCCGATCAACCTAACCAATGTTAGTTTAGGTACTGAGCCAAACGGTCTTTCAGTGATCCATCTGAAATTTAAGTGCAGCGAATTGGTTGATTGGCGTCAAATAGATCTAAGTGCACTCTCATTTTACCTTGCTGGTGATATTCCTACTGCTTATGCCCTGCATCTTGCATTTACCAAGCAAATTAGTGCTACTTACTTAAAACTTCCTCAAACAACTAACCGCATCTCCTTGCCATTATGGTTTTCGCCAGGGGGGTTTGCACAAGACGACCACTTATGGCCAAAAGGCGGAACCACCTTTAGCGGTTATCAGCTGTTGTTGGAATATTTTACCTTTCGCCAAAAATTTTTATTTGTGGATTTACATGGCCTTGGCGAGGTGAAATTTCCGGCAGGCACCACTGAGTTCGAGTTGGATATTGTGCTGGATTCGAAATGGGACAATGATTTAACTTTAACCACTGACAATATCAAAATGCACTGCGTCCCAGTGATTAATCTGTTTAATATTGAAGCAGATCCTTTAACGGTCAATGGGTTAGAAAACGAATACCTTTTACAGCCTAAACGATTACAGGACGGTTATACCGAAATCTATTCTGTTGATACTGTACAGGGTATTCTCAGTAATAAAGTCGTTCATTATGTGCCTTTTACTAGTTTCCGTCACCGTGGTGGCATGCTACGCCACAGCGCTCCTACGCATTATTTTCACACCCGTGTGAAACGCGGCGTCACAGGACTGCACAACACATGGCTAATTTTAGGAGGGGAAGATAACGATGTAGAAAAGCTGCATGAAAACCAAACCCTTTCCCTACAAATAACTGGCACTAATGGCCAGTTACCGCGCAAATCATTACAAAGTACATTGTTAGATAGAACCGAAGAAACTATGCAAGTACCCCTTCGGGTGCGTAACCTCTGCAAACCTACATTACCTTGCTATCCGCCTGTTGAAGACCGTTTCCACTGGCGCGTACTCAGCCATCTTGGGGCAAGCTTCTTAAATATGATGGATAACGCAGAAGTGCTACGCGGCACCCTTGCCCTATATGATTGGAGTGATGATGATATGAATAAGCGCCAATTAGACGCTATTGTTCAGGTTGAACATCAGCTTATTGAGCGCTTCGAAAAAGGTTTTTTACAACGTGGAATCGCCATCAATATTACCCTTGATAGCAACGGGTTCAATGGTGAAGGTGATATTCACTTATTTGGTGAATTACTCAATCGGTTTTTTGAATTGTATACTGATGTACATTTATTTAACCAACTGACTCTCCACATTTTACCGACAGGACAACGCTTACAATGGACAGAAAACCAAGCGCCTCAGCAACTGCGGTAATCGAGGCATTAGGCGAAAAGCTACCCGCCATCAATTTTTACCGTTTTTGCCAATTAGTTGCACCTTCTTCGTTAGGCAGTACGCAAGATCCGAAAACTGACCCTGTGCGCTTTCGCCCGCACCGTGGTATGGGTTTCCCCGTTACGGAAATTAAGGGGGTTGACAAGGACGATAGCTATCGAAATAGCAACACCCCCAGTATTCGCACCACATTTTTAGGCTTGTATGGCGTGACCTCACCATTGCCAACTGCCTATTTGGATGATATCGCCCAACATCGTGATGGTACCCAAGCACTCACTGATTTTTTAGATATTTTTAACCATCGCCTTACCACACAGTTTTATCGTATTTGGCGCAAATACTCCTACCCTGCAACCTATGAAGCTGGCGGAAAAGATGAAACTTCACAATATCTATACGGGTTGATTGGGCTGGGGATCCCCGGTTGCGCCGAACACGTGCAAACGCCATTATCTCGCTTTTTAGCCTTATTAGGTACGATGCGTTTACCCAATCGTACTGCTGAAGGTGTGATTTCGTTGGTTCAATTGCTCGCGCCGCATACACAAGTGCAAATCAAGCCTCACGACCCTCGTAGGATTGAGTTAGCCTCAAGCACCTCGCTTTGTTGCCGGCAACCGATTTCATTACGTAATAAACCCGTGTTAGGTCAATATGCTTTTGATGTTAATAGCCAAATACTGATCCACCTATATACCCAAGATCTTGACGAAGCGCGAAATTGGTTACCAGATGGCAATTTGCACCAAGATCTGATGGCATTACTGCATGTCTACCTTGGCGCACGTGTAAATGCACGGTTGAGTTTGACGTTGCCCCGGCACTTATTGCCTGATGCGAAATTAAATACCGAGCCACAGCATGGTGCCCAATTGGGGCGTACCGCCGTCATGAAAAAACACGCATCAAACCAAAGTACCGCACCCGATATTACCATCGGTTTAGGCATTTATCAGCGCCTACAACCGTGCAGTTCAAACCAACAGCATCATGAATACGCCAATTATCGATTTCAACAATAAGAGTAATGTAATGAAAAATAATCTTTTTTTAAACTCTACCGCTATTTCGCTTTTATTAGCTACAGCCTTAGGTTTAACAGGATGTGGGTTAACCCAAATGGTCAGTGATGGCACAAGTAACGTTGCAAAATCTATTTTTTATAAGCAAATCAAAGTCGTTCATTTAGATTTTGTGGCGCGTGATGCGTTGAATACAGATGACAATGGAACCCCGTTATCCACGGTTATCCGTATTTACCAATTAAAAAATGCCGATAGCTTTAATAACAGTGACTATGAAACGTTGTTTGATAAAGACAGCGAAGTTTTAAAAGGCGTGCTTGTAGCACAAAAAGACATCCGTATTCGTCCCGGTGAGTCCATCGCTGTCAATATGCCTATGGAAGAAGGTGCCGAATTCGTTGCCATCGCAGCCATGTTTAATAACCCAGATAAGATAACCGATGACTGGCGAGTGGTGATCCCGAAAAAACATCTACTACCTGATGACCCACGCAGATTAGTACTTACTGAGCAAAGTATGACCTTAAACCCATTGGGAGATTATAAACTATGAGCCAGCCGTCGCTATATGAAATGCTGACGGGATATTTTTCGGGTGGGCTACCCATTGATACAGTGGATGCCAATGAACAAGTTATTATTTCTGTCATGGAAAATATTCGGCGCATTTTAAATTCACGAGCCGGCAGTATCAAGCATTTACCCGATTATGGCTTGCCCGATATGAGTAAGATGATCCAAGGCCTCCCTGGTACTGCGCATAATATTATGGAGGTTTTATCCACCACGTTACTTAAGTATGAACCGCGTATTAAAACGCTTTCACTCGTACTATTGCCACAAGAAACCTTTGGTTCATTGCGTTATACCCTGAATGTAGAACTGCATCAGCAGGGGCTGATACGTTATGGCACTGAGTTTGTTCCTGACGGCCGTATTGTACTTCATCACTTAAAAAAACAATTTAGCCAAATTTAATTTTATTGAAGACAAATTTTTGGGGTGAATATGAATTCTGATTTAACAACCATAAATGTGGGGGGAGACCCGCGAACATTAAGCGATTTTTCCGCCTTAAAAGACGAACTAAACAAACGTTTCCACCCTGCTCGGCCAGATATTGATTGGGCAAGAGCTCATGGATTATGCCTTTCGTTATTTAGCCAAAACGGTGCCGACCTACAAACCGCCTCATGGTTTACACTAATCCGTCAGCACCAAATAGGCATGGCGGGACTCAGTGAGGGGTTAGTGTTATTACAACGATTACTAGCTCAACACTGGCAGACCTTATGGCCGCTACAAACCCATGCACGCGTCGAAATTTTATCGGTTTTAAGCCAACAGTTAATTACTGGGTTACGGGGAAATTCCCCTGTTTACACCGATTTACCCGCGTTATACCAAGCAGAAGCCGCCTTAAGTAAGATTGAGCAACAGTTGCAAACATTAGAGTTAAAGCATCTTACTCAACTCGATAGGCTACACGATTTACTCACCAACCAAGCTCGCAATTTAGAGAGTACCGATGCTCCCGAAAGCGGCTTTATGCCGTCCACGCCGTTACATATCCCAAAAACAGCGCCTTCAACATTCCACGCACGTACCGCAGCAGCGCCCATTGCGATAAAAGCAAATGCGACCTTATCACCAAAGGTTGAACCTACGGGTAAATCGAAGCCCCTCTCATTTCGCCGTGGTGTTGGTATCGGTTTTCTTGCCGGTATACTAATAACGGGTATTTCATCCTCTGCTATTTTTTACTCCTTTTCGCCATGGGATGGCTCACACGAAATGACGAAAATTTTCCCCCACTATGCCGAATTTACCCCCGAGATTGCCACATTGTTGGATCAACAACTGCAACCAAGTTCCGCCCAGTCCACTGAGGTTTCTAACGAAAAACTCAGTGTACTTGATAACTATCTGGTGGAGTTAGGGGCACTTTCCCCTATTTGGGCGCAGCAGTACGGCTTAAATATGGTAAATTACTTAGCGGATCAATATAGTGGGCAAGCCAATGTCAGCTCTTTCAATGACAAATGGCAACAGACGATTCAGACTAACGCTTTGTCCCAAAATCAATTAAATCAATGGGCTCAAGGAATGGATCAACTCAATAAGTTGAGTGTTCGCCTCGATAGCTTAGACGGTAAACCACGCAGCTACATTACGGGCTCTGAGCTCAAAACAATTATTTTTAACGCAAGGCAGTATTTTAACCAAGGTATACCTTTAGAAGAGGAGTTACGGCGTTTAGAGGCGTTACAAGCTCAAGGTACTGTGGCAGAGTCTGAGTATCAACGTATTGATAATCATTTCAAACAATTACTTAATCGCTACGCGCTTTTGCGCCACCCGCAAGAGGGGCAAACAAAGTAAGTTTTGCTTAGATATCTCTCGGGCTTTTATTTTATTAAAAGCCCAATTGTTTTTAACAATAAGGCAACTGTTTAGCTTTAGGATAACCTTGCTCTTGCAGCCAACTCTAACCCGCTTCAATCGTTGAGGTTTGAACGATTAAAGACAAACAACAAACCAATTCCTCCCGCCAATTATCAAACCGCCTAAAAATCCACCGATATAAATGCAAACGCTATTAAAACACTCCCGAAAGCAATACACCGTAGTACCACTAACCCATTTAAATACCAATATATTTTACCAAGACAGTTTTTTCCCTCTTTCAAGCATCGTTTAAACAACGTTTTTGTTCTTTGCTTTCTAAGCCTTTTAGCTCGGGCAGGCTATCTGCCGTCTAATAGGCCATCTGCACATCTTTCATAATATAACGTGTTATTTTCAATGTATTTTATACGAAAAGTATGCGCAAAAATGCGAAGATAGCGCTGGGATCTGTCAGATTTAACAACATACGCTGCTATGATTTGCTGATATTTAGCATGGTTATAGCTAGGTTATGCCAAGCTTGCGCACGACGACTTTTTTGATGACACTTCAAGGTCGCTAGTGCTAAATCATATGTCAGGGTCGGTTCAACAACGGGAATAATAGCTAAACCATCTGAGCTGGTGTTATGCCACATACTATCTGGGAGCAACGTGATCCCGACCCCCGCCCTAACCAGCCCCGTAACTAAATCCAAATGGCTGCTACGCCCTGAGATCACGGGTTTATAGCCATAAATTCCACAAGCACTTACCACAAGCTCATTAATAAGAAAATCATCAGAAAAGAAGATAAATGGCTGTTTAACTAATTCAATAAACTTCACGTGATCTCGTTTTGCTAAAGGATGTTGCTCATTGACCAATAACATCAGCCGATCGGTCGAAAACACGTGTAAGTCAAAACGTTCGTCATCAAAAGGAAGCATAACTGCTGCGGTTTCTACCTCACCGTTTAACATAGCATCGCGCATTTTACGTGTGCCCAACTCAAGGATTTTTAACTCCACTTGGGGGTAACGCTGGCTAAACGCCATGATGATATCGGCAAAATAGGTCGACGCAATCACTGGGGGTAAGCCAACGGGTAAAACCCCCGTTAATGCCCCAGATTTTTCTTTTAATGCTTGTTCCATGCTCTTAAATTGAGCCAGAATTTGTTTAGCATGGGTTAACAAAATGATCCCTTCATCGGTCAGTCTAACCCCTTCCTTCTCCCTGATTAACACGCTATAGCCCAATTCATCTTCTAGTTTTTTAATACTGCGGCTAATCGCAGGCTGGGTGACAAACAGTTGTTCAGCGGCGCGACTAAACCCATTGAGTTGAACAACCTCAACAAAATAGCGTAACGAACGAATATCCATGCCCCACCTATAAATTTTAGTTATAGCTAGAATGATTATAAATGATTTCACATTAAGAAAAATATACGCTAAAAATAAGATAAAGCAACATTATCATCTGCTGTATTGCATAGGAGTCAATATAATGAACCTCACCGTTATTGAATATGTTTTGAGTCGTCTACAAGAAATCGGTATCAACGATGTTTTTGGCGTTGCAGGGGATTATGCCTTTCCGATTGAAGATGCGGTCTGTGAAAATAAGTCGATGCGCTGGATTGGTAATTGTAATGAACTTAATGCCGCCTATGCCGCCGATGGTTACGCTCGCATAAAAGGTGCAGCCGCACTCTCTACCACTTTTGGGGTTGGCGAACTAAGTGCCTTAAATGGGATCGCTGGCGCTTATGCTGAACACTTACCTATTTTCCACTTAGTGGGCATGCCACCCAGTGGAGTACAGAAAAATCATCGATTAGTTCACCATACATTAGGCAATGGTGATTTTGATGTGTTTTACCAAATGGGCCAACATTTAAGCTGTGCTCACGGGATTTTTACCCCTGAGAACTGTATTGCGGAAACCGAGCGTTTGATCACAGCCGCCTTACAAGAACGTCGCCCTGTCTATTTGGGTTTCCCTTCAGATTATGCCGTTATGCCTGTTACCGCAGATAAAAATTCTAGCAAGCCAATTATTCCTCAAAGTAATAGTAAATCACTATCCGCTGCGCTAGCCGCTATCTTAGCGAAGTTAAATTCCTCAACACAAACCTGTTTTGTTCCGGGGATACTCGCTGCCCGTTTAGGTCTTGCACAACAAGTCCAAACCCTGATTGATAAAACAGGCTCCCCCTACACAACAATGTTTATGGATAAGGGCGTCTTGAGCGAATCTAATCCAACTTATATTGGGCTGTATAATGGGCACTTAATGAACCCTAAAGTCGCCGAGTTTGTCGAAAGTTGTGATTGCTTAATTGGTATTGGCGCAGTATTAACAGACTTTAACTCTGGCAGTTTTACCGCCAAAATAAACAGTGAAAACTGTATTAACATTCTGTCAGACCGTGTTATTGTCGGCTCCGCTGTGTATCCCCAAGTGTATATGAAAGACGTGCTTAATCAGTTGGTTGCTCATGTGCCAGCGTTAAATCATCCGACCATCCGAGCCGAAGGGCTAGGCTCTCCCATTCAAGGCGAGCAGGATAGCATTACTGCCGAATACCTTTATCCACGCCTCGAAAACATGTTCCGTGAAGATGATATCATCATTGCGGAGACGGGGACGGCATCAATGGGATTAGGTTTTGCTTTATTACCCAAAAACGCCCAGTTTCATAACCAAACTTTGTGGGGAGCAATTGGCTGGGCGACCCCTGCGGCTTTTGGTGCGGCAATTGCTGCCCCCAATCGCCGCGTCATCCTCGTGACGGGTGAAGGTTCACACCAATTAACAGCGCAAGAAATCAGCCAATTTGCTCGATTTGGCTTAAAACCGATTATTTTTGTCCTTAATAATGATGGTTATTTAATCGAAAGGTTACTTTGCAAAAATCCTGAAGCCTATTTCAACGATATACCTCAGTGGAATTACGCTCAGTTACCCCACGCATTAGGCTGCGAAAATTGGTATTGCCAGCGAGTCAGTCGTTGTGATGAACTTGATACCGCAATTAATATCGCACAGTCATCTGATCGTGCGGCTTATATTGAGGTGGTCATGGACAGATATGCATCATCTGAATTGGCGAGAAAATTGGGTGAGTCTGTGAGTTCATTATATTCATTTTAGCCGGACTAAATTGGCAGCTTGCTATTTTATTATTAGTAAGCTGCTAATTTATTATGCTTATTATTCAAAAACTAGCCCTACATTTTCTCGACCTTGAGTGAGTACTTGAGACACATTTAACGCAAGTTCTAATAATTCACTACTTTGCTGATGTTTTTGCGAAGCAATTTGATCGCGAAAATAGGCAAATTCATACACCATATGGTTGATAGACTCATCACGGATCACCGTGGAGGTTTTCCCGTCAATACACACTTCGACTTTTTGGCAAAGGCTTGGTGCGCCATGCACTTGAATATAACCTTTTGTTCCTTGAATAATAAAGAAACCGGGGCTGGCGGAATCTTTTGCCCCCATGCAAGAGGCTGTTGCAGTCGCATACTGAGCGGTGAATATCCCTGAAGTATCAATGCCATTGAACCCTTTATTACATATATACTGGCTATTTTCAGGTTTCCCCATTAATGCAACCAATAAATAAATGTTATAGAGGTTAATATCGTATAGCGCTCCCCCCGCCTGTTTTGGATCAAACGCACCATGAACGCGCCCTTGCAAGTAATCATTATAGCGACTTGAATATTGCGAATAGTTACCTTGGATGGCTTTTATTTCACCAATTTTGTCGATATTCTGCTGAATGATTGCAAATTCAGGTGTATGAATTGATGTAATTGCTTCAAATAAAAAAAGATTCCTTTTTTGTGATAAGGCAATTAATTTTTGCAGTTGCGCCCAATGTGGCGTAAACGGTTTTTCGCAAATAACGTGTTTATCGGCCATCAATGCTTGCTGGGTATACTGATAATGCAAATGATTTGGCAGCCCAATATAGACTGTGTCAACTTCATCATCCTGCAATAATGTTTGATAATCCGTGTAAAGTTTCGCAATAGCAAATTGCTGGCAAAGTGCTGCACCTTTTTCTTCACTTTCTGGCCTGACACACAGTGCAACTAACTCAATCCCTTGGATTGTTTTCAATGCATCGAGAGCCATCATAATTATTTTGCCTGAACCAATGAGTGCAAGTTTCATTTACTTTACCTGTCGCGAATAAAATCAGTGTTAGTTGGCTCATTAATAGCAATACCTGAGCAGACAAGCAATAGATAATCCCTTGATACAAGTCTAACCTTTAACTCGTTGCTGGTATTCACCGCCCACGGCAAACTGAGTTTGTAAAAAATCAATAAATGCCTTGAGCTTGCAGGGTAAATACATCTTTTCAGGAAAAACCGCGTAAATATTATGCTCGGGTAATTGATAATTCGTTAATAATGGATGTCGTTGTATTCGCCCTAAATCAATATCAATTTAATATTGAAGAAATACCTATAATTGCGTTTGTTGGAGGGATAATGGGGGCATTTTTTGTCGTCATCAACAGCTACATTTTACCATCATTAGGGGTAATGCTAACGTCTGTATTCACAATTTGCGGTCAAATGGTATCAAGCTTAATAATTGATGTGTTCAATGGGATGCAAAACCAAAATACTTTTTTGCAATTAATCGCTGTTGTTTTAATTATTTTAGGTGTGGTAATAAACTTTAATCAAAAGGTTAAATAAAGCTAATACCTTATTGAGGTTGTTGAAAAAGTGGGATAAAAGCGTAGTTTTTCCCACTTGGTGTTATCAGACAAAAACCAATACATTTATGTTCAATAATCTACCCAACTGCTGCCAAACAGAATATGTTTAGCAGCAGTTGAATAACCACTATTCCGCTTTCACCCAAAATACACCATCCCCCTCTAATGCGGTGAAGGTCTTATGCAGATAATCGCTATCCGCTTGTGGGTCAAGTTCCGTAAATAAATTTGGATGAAGGAATTTGGCGATCGCTTCTACCGCAATAATATTGAACGGAGTATCGTAATATTGCTGGTATAGTGCTAAAACCTGCTTATTTTTATATGCGGTTAATGAATGCAGTTTTGGGCGCGCCATCAACTTTGCTAACCTTGCTTGCGATTTAGTTTTATCGCCCGTATAGCCTAAAGGTACTGATGCGCTGCCTTTTCGCGTACTATCCCAATCGGCAGCTGTCATCAAATAGTAGTCAGGATCGCTGTGAATTAGCTGCTCTTCGTTAATTTCACCGCCCATTCCGCTACTGAACCACTGTGAACCAAGGTTATTGCCCCCTGCTGCTTCAACAAACTCACCAAAGTTACCGTTTCCAAAGGTTTTACAGCAGTAATCTTCCCCCGAAATCCCTGCGGCTCTTTCGATAAATACGCTCGGGCGCTGGCTTTTATCAAGGGTAGCCACCTTACTGCGGATCAAATCCAGTTTTTGTTGATAAAACTGATTAAAGGCTTCAGCTTGTTGCTCTTCACCAAACACTTTACCTAATAACGCCATACTCGGCATGGTGTTTTTTAACGGGTATTGGCGAAAATCGATAAAAATAACGGGTAGACCACTTTTTTCCAATAACGATAACGTGCCACTTTCCGAAAGTTTACTTTTTAAACCGATATCAAAAATCAATAAGTCTGGTTGAGCCACCAAGGCTTTTTCGACACTGAAATCCGTTGTGTAAGGGTTTGGAAAAACTGGAATTTTGCTCAGTTCAGGAAACTTTTTGCTGTATGCCGCACTTAAATCAGGTGCTTTTTTAATCAGCGCGTCATCCCAAGCAATGATGCCTTTTAATGGACTTTGTGGATGTAAAATATTTAATGCCACCAGCACACGGCTGTCGGCTAGCATCACCCGTGAAACCGGCGCATTGACGGTGACTTCACGGCCTGCAATATCGGTCACTGTGATGGGAGCAGCGAAACTTGCCGCTGCACAGAACATACTGAATAACCCCAATAAGCAATATTTATTGATAAATCGACCTATCATTATCCTGCCTTTTCTTAATTAGAATTTCACTGATGCTTGAACATAATATGTTCTCGGCTGCCCTACATAGATCCCATAATTGTTATCCGTCGAGCGAGTAAAATAGGTTTGATCAAATAAATTCTTAATACCAGCGGATAGCGTTAAATCAGACAAACTTTTTCCAAAGTGGTATTCTCCCCGCGCATCCCACACCATATAACCCGGTATTGTGCCATAACGCCCATCAGCACTTGGTGCTGTGACATAATGACTTGTTGTGCCAGGTGATTCCTGTGTAGATTGCGCATAGGTGTTCAAATTCCATACCCAATTGCCTGTTTCATAGCGCCCCCCGGCAGTAAGCACTTGGCGCGAATAGAACGGTAAGTCTTTATGGGCAAAGTCCCCTTTCTTGCTTACCGCCTTGGTATAGGTATAGGTGCTGTACACACTAACCCCGTCCAGTGCATCCGTAAGATCGGCTAAATTGTACCTTGCCGCAAGTTCGACACCTTGATGAGTCGTCGCACCTAAGTTAGTCCAACCTGTGGTGTTTTCGACATAAAGTAGTTGATCATCAAAATCGATATAAAATAATGTCGCTTCTAAAGATAGCGCCGTATTATCGTATTTCGTCCCAACTTCATAGTTATGGGCTTTTTCGGCACTTAACCCGTTTGCGGGAGAGTTACCAACCCCTTTGGTATTCAGTTGGAAGTACTGCAAGCTGCCAAATGAGGTGCTGGCATTGGCAAATAATTTCCATTCATCATCAATATGATAAATTACCGCTAGCGCTGGAAGTGGCTCGCTGTAACGCTTGCTACGGTCTTGGTGTTTAAAACTGTCGTTTAAATGAATATTGATGTTTTCGTAGCGAATACCCGGGATGATAGTCCAGTTGCCCACATCAATGGTATCATCAAGGTAGATAGCATGTGCTTGTGTCCCACCTGAAGTGTGTTGATAATATTCATTGGTGCTAGGGCGTGTATTTTGCGTACCCGCTTGGTACCAATTTGAGCGGTATGCTTTCTCATCCGCCGTTTCATTTAAGTAACGGTAACCCACGGTCACTTCGTGTGACATATTATCGAAACGGAACAGTTGTGAATAACTCGGCTCAATGGCATACGCGGTATAGTGGCGCGGGTAAGAAACCAAACGCCTTTCATTCGCTTTGTCTTTATGGTCACTTTCAATATAACTGCCGCGATAACTTTTACTGAACCACGTCATTAATTCAAATTGCTTGTCATCTTCTTCATGTTTATATTTCAATGACATATCTTGGCGATTGCCTTCAAAACGGTCATATGGTCGTGTTGATTGGAATGGATCTGCATTATATTGGGCTTGGGTTAACCCGCCTGGCATTCCCGACATTGCATGATAGTAGTGAAAATTGGCTAATAGTTCATCGTTATCCGTGATGGCGTAGCGAGTTTTCAACATAAAGTCATCAATATCGGTATTATCGTTACTTTTACGATAACCCTGTCCATGTAAGCCAGAATACAAGATCATCGCTCCCGCAGAATCATCGGCTTTAGAGCCACCTAAAGAGGCATCCACTAACGTCTTTAACCCGCCAGTTTTTGCCCCTTGGGTTTGCAGCGCAACCCCACCACCAAACGCTTTTGGAATTGGCTTGGTCACAAAGTTAATCACCCCACCCACGTTTTGCGGTCCATAACGCACTGAGGCACCACCGCGGATCACATCAATGGACTCAATGCTGCCTAATGAGAGTGGCGACATGGAAAGTTGTGGCTGTCCATAAGGCGCTGCCGCTAGGGGCATTCCATCAAGTAAAATGGTAGAACGTGGTGACAAACGAGAGGTTAAACCCCGTACACCAACGTTTAATGACACGTCACTTCCCCCAGTTCCGTTACTTTCACGGACTTGAACACCGGGGATCCCCTTTAATGCATCAGCAATAGTTTCACTGCCTGTTTCTTTAATTTGTTGTTGCGTTTTAACGGTGCGTGCACCGGGATGGTTAAACACCACTTCGCTGTCTTCGGTATTTTCGAGCCAGTTACCTGTGACGGTTATTTGGTCATTTTTAGCGGTATCCGCAGCGAAGGTGTGGTGAGAAATCAATGCAGTAGAAATTGCCAATGGCAAGAGTAATTTGCGCGTTTTAAAGTTCATAAAGGACGAGTTGAATAAGAAGATTAAGATAGATAATGATAATTATAATCATTAGTAATAATCAATAAATTTTACTCGATTTTTTTATAATAAAAATATCTAACTGGTTAAATAACTCGTCATTATTTTTTTAGGCTAAAAAAATCCGAAGGTAAAGCCTTCGGATAGTTTTAGTTTCGGTTTTAAGACGACGTAAAGACGAGCTTAGCCACCAAGGGAGAAAAACACTACGCGCCCCACGCCTTCACCAAAGAATATACATAATGCAGCGAATGACATTACCAGCGTTGCATTGATTGACTCACTTGATTTTTGACAGACTAGACGCCCAACAAAAAGGACGCCTACCGCGATTAACGCTATACGTACAATGCTCAGGCTAAGCAATCCCTCTGGTAATTCACGGGGTGTCATCCCCATATAAATCGGCTCACCGATATTGCTCAATAATGATAATGCACCCAGTAACATCAACAGGATACCAATCACACCCACGCCCAATGAGGTTTTCACGACACGTTTAAGCTGCTCTTCTTTACCTAACGCACGCAAGTTACCCACCAGTAGTGCAGCCGCAATCACGCCCCCCAGCAGTAAGACAGCCCCAAAGAAACTGGCGTAGGTAAATAAGCCCCCCCACAAGTTAAACAAGGTGTTAGCATATAGTGCTGACATTGCATACATGTATATCAAGCCGGCGCCAGCACTGAGAAGCAATAACCCATTGTTCGCTTTATTTTTAAGTAATAACAACGCCGTACTCAGGAACAACAGTGCCATATAAATCGCAGTTGCCCAGACTTCACGGCTCATCCAAGAGCTAGAAACATGCACCATAGTGTAAAACATGTGTAATGGATTACCCATATGGAACAACGAGCCCAATAACCCCACGCAACCCAAAATAAAACTGACAGCAACAGGTTTCTTAAGAAGCTGGGCTTTCTCGTTTCCTTCCAGTATGCGGCAGTAGCACAATAGTGACACCGCTAAGCAGCCGACTGACGCCTGCATAAATAAGGTGAAAATCACCAATGGAAATTCATGCATGATAATTCTCCTTATCCTTTTGTGCCAACAACGAGGTTGGGTTTAGTGATACTTGAACTTGGCAGTCCCTCAATATCTGCATTCGTACCGTATTTTTTGCGCAGTTCACTAATAAGACCAAATTCAATGGCGCGCATTGGGCAAGAATCAACACACATAGGATTCCCCCCTTGCTCGCGTAAATCGATACAGGTATCACACTTGGTCATCATGCCGATGCTAGCGTCAAATTGTGGTGCTTCATATGGACAAGCCCATGTGCAATAACGGCAACCTACGCATTTAGTATGATCGACCAACACCACGCCATCTTCTTCACGTTTATGCATCGCCGTTGTAGGACAGTGACTGACACATTGCGGATCATCACAGTGATTACAGGCAATAGATAAGTGCCAACGACGTGGTCGCGGGTACTCACCTACCTCAATATCGTACACACGGCGAAAATTCCGCCCAACCTCAAGGTCATTTTTATCTTTACACGCCACAACGCAGGTTTTACAACCAATACAGGTGGCAACATTAATATAAAATCCGACTTGTTTATCCATTATTATCGCCCCTTAAAAAATAATACGCTGTGGAATTGCAACATCAGGCACCAATTGTTCACCGTTCCATTTTTCAATATTGCATAACATGGTGTTCCAACCTGATGTTCCTAATCCTGTTGGCACTTGTATTGTCAGCGTATTATCTGCACCAGCCATATCTATTCCTGTTTTTTCATCTACATCCGTCCAACTACCATGTGGTAACGCCACTACCCCCGGTTTCATGGTTTGTGTGACGAGTGCTGGGCGAACGATTTTCCCTTGGGGGCTGGTAATCAATACCGTTTCACCGTGCTTAATACCTAAACGTTTAGCATCAGAAGCATTGATATAAATTGGGCTTGGCCACTGCTCACGCAGCCATGGCACATTATCTAATGTACTGTGTGAACGGCGTAAATAGTGCGGGTTATAGATTTGGAATGGGTAATCCCCTTTCTCTTTTTTGGCGAAGTCTTTAAAGCTGGCTTCATAACCACTGGCAGCAGGGATGTATTCTGGAATTGGCGGTAATTTCGTCCAACCACATTCATCGGCTTTTTCGACCAATGTTTGGCAATAAATTTCAAATTTACCACTTGGCGTTGGACGTGGGTTCGCTTGGGGGTCACGAACGAAATCTTCATAAGCGATATAACCGTAATTATCCCCGGGTGTACGTTGTACTTGGTATTTCCCTACAGTTAAGAACTCATTTAACGTCAAGCGACCTTGCTGTGGCTTCCCTGTGACTTGCCATTCATCAATATCCGCTTGAGTAATGGTCAGTAACGGTTCTTTAGTCTGCCCA
This sequence comes from Providencia rettgeri, assembly GCF_041075285.1. NCBI lineage: Bacteria > Pseudomonadati > Pseudomonadota > Gammaproteobacteria > Enterobacterales > Morganellaceae > Providencia > Providencia rettgeri. Next base: position 1,768,164 of record NZ_CP163512.1, read on the forward strand.
TCTTCCCCAATAATCGTTGCTCCATTAAGTTTATTGAAAAACTGCTGTTTTTCTGAAATAGGGAAAACTTCATCTACATTAATTCCAAGACGTTTCCCCAGTTCTTTGGCAATCCATTGGTCACTTTTCGCTTCATAAAGGGGGGGAGTCACATTCACCGCAGCAATAATAACTTCTCGGTTACTTGGGTTTAAAATCGTACCTTCACGTTCCCATTCTGTGGTGACGGGTAAGACAATATCAGAATATTTTGCACAGGTGTGAGGCACATACGCTGCGGTCACCACAAGTTCAACATCTTTTCTATAGGCTTCAATACTCTGTGTGATATTCGCACGAGTTTGCAATGTCGCATTGAACGGGTGAATGATCATTTGGATATTGGCATCCACATCCCCCACACCACGCTGACGGAATTTTTTCTCTAACAATGCACGATTAAGCTCATTATGATTGATTTTTAAGCTTACTGGGTTGGGTATTGATGGTAATCCACTCGCTCCCGCCATCACTAATCGTGTTCCGTTATTGCCCGCAGCAAAGTGGCAGCTTACTCCAGTCATTCGCCCTGGACGCCCCATATGCCCTGTCATAAAGCCCAAGGTGGAGAATGCTTGAACCCACCCCTCTCCGTTATGAATACGTGCAGGTGCCCAACCCGTCAGCAAAGCAACACGGTTTGTGCCGCCAATTTCACGGGCTAATGTTCGAATATCTGTCGCGGATAACCCGCAAATATTCGCTGCCCATTCCGGCGTTTTTGGCTCCCCAGAATATGTCCCCAATAAGTAATCTTTAAAATTGCCTTTCGGATCCGCACCTGCTGGCATATTATTTTTATCGAAGCCAACTGTACAACGCCGTAAAAATTCCCAATCAATTAATGGGTTATCAGGGCTATCCATTTCCAGCAACGCATACATGATCCCCAACGCAAGGGCATGATCGGTACCTGGGTTGATGGGATACCAATCTGCATCCATTAATTCAGCAGTCGTGGTATAACTCGGGTCGATGCTAATAAAACGCGCACCCGCTTTTTTCGCTTGATAGTAATTATAGGTCGGGCTTCCCGGGCTACTCCACGCTGGGTTAGCCCCCCACATCACAATTAGCTGTGAGTTACGCAGATCAAAACGGTCATTGGTACCGAACGTGTAGAACCCTTCCAATAAACCGAGGTGTGCAGGCGTTTCAAACCAAGCCCCCCATGAGGTGGTTCCCCAATCCCCGACAAAACCTCCAGCTTTGGCATATACATTTTGAATATCAACGCCATTTCCACCCGTGATCCAAATAGATTCTGTGCCGTATTTTTCTTTTATACGTTTTGATTCAGAGGCAACGATATCAAGGGCTTCATCCCAACTGATCCGCACCCATTGGTCACGCCCACGTAAGCTTTTGTCACCACCGCCGGGGGCCCATCCTTTGCGTTTCATTGGGTATTTTAAGCGATCCGCACCAAAAACTTGCTTACGCTGAGACCGCCCACGCAAGCAACCTCGTTGTTGTGGAAAATCGGGGGAGTCAGCAACCACATCATCCGTTTTTTGCCTCACCACGACACCGTCCACCACTAGTGCTTTATTCACGCAGCGTCCGCCACAGTTATGCCAACACGCCACAGGTTTCCACTTTCCTTTCGTGGCAGCATCAGTAGCTTGTATAATCGCCTTTTCTTCTGGTGTGGATGCATAAAGCCGTTTGCTCATGGGTAATGTGGCCATTACCGATGCCGCCGACGTCCATGCAATAAATGAACGACGACTTAAGGCTATTTTCTGTCTTTCTGACATTGCTCTTACCTCTTCCTTTCGTTTTATTATTATAAATTGACTAATTCTTTGATTTGTTTTTGATCATTACGTAAAAATGGTTCTAAAAGCAGACTCAGTTGACGATAAAATGGCGTGTTTGCGTGATTATGCAGTTCACGACAAAATGACGTAATAAAAGCCAAAAGGTGGTCATTTAAGAAGGTGTATGACGCCTGCAATAGGGCTTTTGTCTCATCCGTTAGCTCGGGTGTTAATATTGCCCGTTCAACGATCTGCTGACTGAGGTTCCACATAAAATCCAATTCATAGCCAATATGATCTGCTGCTTCTAGCTCTTTTTGTGTTAACTCAAAGCCGTATTTTTTATAGAAGGATTTCACTGCCAAAGTGCATTCTTGAAAAAGCAGTTTGTCTCGAGAAACATAGGTTGATTCCCATGGCGGCGCTGGGGGCGCATCGGGGCCAATAAATAACCGAGTAAAATCCCAATGTAATGCTTCAAAATCATCAGTCCCTACCTGCAAGTTTCTTGCCTGCAGATCTTTTTGCATCGCGGTAATTGCCTCTGCCATCACGGGAAAATGGTCTTCACAGGGAAATAAGGCCAATCCCGCTTCACGTAAATATTTCAATAGTTCAGGTGTGGGCTCTTCGATGAGTAAGCGACGTAATACGTCATAAGCAAATTGCCTTGCAGACAAAAATGCTAACGTTGGGTTTTCATTATTCACAGGAACCTCCCTGTATATCGGTCAATAAAAATTCAGTGGGTGTCGTTAATTCAATTCGCACTTCTTTGATAAGCGGTTCGCCGTTTTCATCGGGTTCAACGATATGAGAAGTCAGTGCAATAGCTAGGGTTGGTAACGCTTTTAGGCATAAAATCGCTTCAGGATTAAACTGTAAGAAACCGTGAAGTAGCTCTTGCTGATAAGGTACATTGGCTTGGTTTAAGTATTGCGCCACTTTCTCGCAATCATCCCCAAACACTTTGGCACTCTTAAAAAAATAATCCTTTGTGGAGAAAAGATAATGCGGCCCCATCACTGACTCATCGTGCTGGAAAAATGCATTGCTTTGATACACTTGCCCCGTATGTTTATTTTCTAGGGAACAATAATGCACACCAATGGATAAGCGTTTTTCAAGTGCAAATTTTAGTACTCGTAAGCAAGCTAACTCGCTACCAGCAACAGCAAGACCGCCAGCATACCAATAGTTGTAATACACCTCATAAGGCGGGTTTTTTAGGCGAAAACCGCGGGTTTTATATTCATGGCTATTAGTAAGAGGAAAGCAAAATTCCAATAGATTAATGCCATCAATTCCCATCTCATCCAACTGCGTTACTAACTGATACATTTGCGGTTCGGTATAAGGGATCACGGGCATTTCTACCATCACAGTGGGAAAAATTTCACGGGCTAGGGCTATACGGTGTAACACTTTATCAATGCGTTCTTTCGGGTCATCAATTTTGATACTAAAACGCACTTCTTTAAGCCCTGCTTTTGCCAAAGACAACGCTGTATTACGGTCAAGGGGATCACCTGCGGTATATAACCGAGTATGGACATGGGGTAATTTTTGTTGCACACGTTGAAAGAATTGAATGCTTTCTTCGCGAAATAACAAGGGTTCTCCCCCCGTTAATGCAATATGAGATAACGGATAACCTTGCTCTGCAATAGTGTCAACTTCCCCTATCGCATCGCGCATCTCACGCTGAAAGCCCGCGTAATTCTCTTGGTTAGGGTTAAAACAAAAATAACAATCACGATGGCATTGTAAAGACAAAAATGTGGTGTGGCTCCCCTCCCCCGTACGACATTGCACACAAGCGCTGGAGAGCCAACCACTGTGAATACTTTTACCATTATTTGCAAAAATTGCTCCACAGGCTTTTAATTCCGTTTTCAATTGCTGGATTTCAATTTGCTGAGAAAAAGGTGTTTCAAAACCTAAGCCATATTCTGAAATAGCCGATTGCGTCTGTTCCTCAATCGCTAAATAGCGCATAGCATAACGTATAAATTTATCATTTTTGATTGTGGACAACGTGCTATCTGTCATCGGATAGATCATTAACTTACCTTTTATAAGGGCTGGGTTTTATTTGCTTACTTTGTTATAGAATTTAGCAATACAATCGTGGCCTAATCAGGCAATGAGTTTCGACTGGTGCTGTTCGCCGGAATTATGACTATATACCAAGCCTTCAGTGTGATTGACTTTGTTTCAACTGAAAATTAAAACCTTCTATTATTGGCTATTTTAATAAAACCAGTATAAATAATTAACGCAAAATGAAATTGCGCAGGATCAACAAAATTTTCTATTTCATCCTATTTTCTTCACAATTATTAACCCAAAAATTCTTTATATACTCAAAGTGTTACAATTAACCCATCATTTAATCCAATTAAGAATGGTTATATTTTTATTTATATTTCGGATTTTAGAGGGTTTAAAAACATCAGTAAAAATAATATTTATCATGGTGCTTTAAAATAACTGTTTTATTTTATATATAAAAGATAATCAGTCTCATTAACGCTTTTTATAAACTTTCTATTTATCGTTTAAATTGAATAGAAAATAAAATCTAACTAATCTTGAAATGTGGTTCTCTGTATAAGCCAATATACGTCTTTAACTGATTAACAAAAATTAATTTTTCTATGTACTTTATTTTTTATACCAATAATATTTTAGGATTATTTACATCGTTTTTGTTGTATGGCTTGGCTATGATTTCGCGAATTAATCACATTCAGTCATTAATTATATTAAACTTAAAGGAAATCAATAGTAATAGTAGGCAGTATATGCAAGACAAATTCATTCAATTTAGTCAATTTTTAAGCTACGTTTTACGGCACAAACCCGAGTCCATTTCGCTCACACTCAACACAGAGGGTTGGGTATCTGTTGATAATTTATTATTACAAGCTAACCGTCACGGTAAAAAATTAACTCGTGAAATACTAGAATATGTGGTTGAAAATAATAATAAAAAAAGGTTTACTTTTAATGACGACCACTCGCAGATCCGTGCCGCACAAGGGCATTCAACCCAGCAAGTTCGCCTAAATCACGTTTCGCAAACACCCCCTAAGTTTCTTTACCATGGAACCGCAACACGTTTTGTTGATTCGATTAGGCAGCAAGGGTTATTAGCTGGCAACCGCCATCATGTACACTTATCCGATAACATTGACACGGCAACCCGTGTTGGCGCTAGACATGGCAACCCCATAGTTCTGGTGATTGAAGCACAGAAGATGGTGGAGCTAGGTTATCTATTTTATCTATCAGATAACCATGTTTGGCTGACTGAGCATGTTCCGGCGCAATTTATCCAACAATCATAACTAAAGTGGCAACGCATAAGTGACTTTGACCGTTTCCATAGGTACTTCGGTCTTAATGCTTTGAATACTGTTAATTTGCGTTAAATGATCAGCATGAAAACGGCGATACGATGCAAGATCTTCGGTAACAATACGAATTAGCGCATCACATTCCCCTGCCATCAGATGACATTCCACCACTTCTGGCATCTGTTTAATATCTTCTACAAACTGATTAATCGTCTTCGCGTCTTGTGTTTTAAACCAAATGCGGGCAAAAAGCGATAACCCTGCGCCTATTTTTGCGCCATCAAGCACTGCCACATAACGCTTTATCACACCAGCTTCCTCCAGCAACTTTACGCGGCGCAAGCATGGAGATGGTGACAGGCCAACTTCTTTAGCGAGTTCAATATTCTGTATTTTTCCATCCCGCTGTAGAACCTGTAAAATACGTCTATCTATGGCATCCAGTTTTATCATTTATAACCCCATTGAAATTTGACACTCATTTTCAATTAAAAATTAATATTGAATGCTAATTAATAATCATTTTTAAGCAAGAAAACAACCCTATTCTACCGCATTATCGCTATAATTTTTACGCAACTGGCCAGTTGCCTCATTAACAATAAAAACCAAAGAGGTCATCAAATGGAGTTACAAACATTGCTATTATTCAGTGCTACCGTGATCCCGCTGGTTTGCACCCCTGGTCCAGATATTTTATTTATTTCAGCACAAGGGATCTCGGGGGGAACGAGTGCAGCTTGGAAAGCCAATTTCGGCATTATTTTAGGTTATGTCGCCCATGCAATACTGGCCGCACTTGGACTGGCCGCGATTGTCGCAGCCTCACCGATAATATTTCATACCATAAAATGGGTAGGCGTTGCCTATGTGGCATACCTTGCTGTACGAATGTTAATATCTGCAATGAAGGTCAGTGAGGCCAAAATTCAAAAAGTGTCTAACCACGCGGTGATCGGTAAGGCATTTTTGACCAGTTTCCTTAATCCGAAAGGCCTATTGGTCTATTTTGCAATTTTACCTAACTTCATTCAGTTAGGTGAAAGTGTTGCTCTGCAATCCCTCATGCTTTCCGCCACCTTTATTTTATCTTGTGTGATAATTTATGGGGTGATTGGGATGTTATTTGCGTCCATGCATAAAAAACAGTGTTATAACGACAATAAACGACGCGTCACAGAAGGCGTTGCAGGTGGTCTATTAACCTTTGCGGCTATTGGTTTAGCGACTAGCTAACGGGGAAACAGTTCAATCCAAATCAACTGGCTATCGGCACTCAGAGGAGTCACCTCACCCTCGCCGATATCCGGTAACCACCAGCCACCTTGCCCAGCGGCCATTCGCTTACAACTTCCACCAGATACAGCCCACTCGCCACTCAGTACAAAAACTAAGCCTGCTTGATTGGTCGGTAATTTATCGCTGTCTGTGATCAAAGTGCTTGTTGCTGACCATCTGTCTGCGCGAAAAATAAAATTTAATAACCGTGTATTTGGTTGACTCACATTAACCGCGGCATATTGCTGCGCCGAAAACTGGGCATGATCCCCGATATGCTTTAACTGCTGAGTGAAGTTTTTATTATCGGTTAATGTTATTTTTTGATCATTGAGCAAAACAACCAACCTTTCACCTTCTGCGTAGCGTTTAAGGTAACTATCTTGGTTGATCGTGGCAATACTTGCACGTAATGAATAATCCGAGGCAACCGGCCAGCAAAAAACTTCTTGGCTGGCTCCCCCGCCATCATTCCATTCAAGATTAGGCAACTCAGTGATATCAAAACATTTAATTTTCACATTACCTCCCAAAACGTTGTCATTCACTGTTTTAGACTTGTACTTAGAGTCGCAAAGTTAGTCTCCTCAGGCAATGAATTTGCAACGATAATGTGACTAGGGACTGTTTATCTTTGATGGTCAATTTTTATTCGAATTAAAGCCATTTTAGCCAAGGGGAGAGGTTCGCCGTCGAGTGAACCTCTCAACGCAGCATTAAATGAGTGAAACGTGCGTTAATCACCCCCGTAGAGCAGCGTTTAGTGTTTAGGGGCAATGGTTTATTCAAATTGTCTTCAGTCTGTACGATGGCTACATTTAGTCATTTTTGGGATTATTTATTAACCCCTTTTAGCGGTTAAAATCAGCAGAAAAGATAAACAGCACCTAGTCACGCTTCTCTTTAATTAAATAGTGACATAAACGCCCTAACGTTTTCATCGCCTCTTCAATACGCTCAGTCCATGTAAAAGAGACATTCAAACGAAATGCATGGTTAAACTGTTCACTTGTGGAAAACATGCTACCCGGCGCAATACTAATACCTTCTTTTAATGCGAGTTGATATAAGCGTAGTGCATTAAACGGCGGTTCAAATTCTAGCCACAAAAAGTACCCACCTTTGGGCATATTCACTTTTACTGAAGAGGGCATATATTTGGCTATTGCCCCTAACATCAAGTGCTGCCTTTGTTCCATCGTGACCCGTAACTTACGGAGGTGGCTATCATAGCCTCCTAAAGAGAGGTATTCTGCAATAGCAAGTTGTGTTGGAACGCTAGCTGAAACAGTACTCATCATCTGCAGATGCTGAATTTTTGTTGCATGATGGCCAGCAGCAACCCATCCCACACGATATCCAGGTGCTAAACACTTCGAAAACGACGAACAGTGAAAAAAGTGTCCTTTGGTATCTAAGGCCTTTGCAGGAATAGGCTGCTTACTACCAAAATAGAGTTCGCCATAAACATCATCCTCAATTAACGCAATTTGCTGTTTATTTAAAATATCAACTAATCGCTTTTTATTGGCTTGCGGCATTGTACCGCCGAGTGGGTTTTGATAATGAGTCATTAACCAACAGGCTTTGATGGGGTATTTATCGACAACCTCGTCTAAAGCATCAAGATCAATACCAAACAAAGGATCGGTTTTAATGGCGATAGCTTTGAGTTTTAACCGCTCAATGGCCTGTAATGAGCCATAAAATGCAGGGGATTCAATCACAACCCAATCCCCAGGTTGAGTGACCGACTGTAAACTTAACACCAATGATTCCATCGCGCCTGCGGTGATCACAATTTCATCGGGGGCGACATGGATACCTTGCGTTGCATAACGTTGGGCAATATTGCGACGTAACTGCTCATTTCCGGGGGGCAAATTAGCAGGGGTATTAAATTTGGATAAACGCCTTGCTACCGATGCTAATGATTTGGCCAGCTTCGGGTCATCCAATAACGCAGGTTCTGGAAATGCGGAGCCAAATGGGATAATATCAGGATCCTTACAAGCCTGTAATACCCCAAATATCGAGGCGTTAATCTCTACATTTTCATTTAAATGTAGTCCTTTTCCCCCTTTTGCTGCCGCAAAAGCGTTATTTCGGTTGGCGACATAATATCCAGACTGTGGACGTGCGGCGACCCATCCTTGGCTTTCAAGTAATTGGTACGCTTGTACTACCGTCATTAGACTCAGACCTGATTGTTTAACACTTTCCCTCAGTGAAGGCAATCTGTCACCCACTTGCCAGATATTGTCTTCAATTTGTTGACGAATTTGTGCTGCTAATTGTTCATATCTCGTCATAGCCGCCTCAACTGTTATAGTTAATATCTCTTTAATTGTTACTATTATAGTTTATCGTCTCATGTTCTACTTATCCACACATTCACCTGACTTTTTTTAACTATAAGCACAAACCATTTTTAGTCGGATTGCGACATTTTGCATATCGGTGTGAGCAATTTTTTTAGCTAGGGATAAGCGCCTTAATTGTCACCACCAAGGCTTTAAATGCGGCGTGCACTTACATATCCACTCAGGGGTTAATATGTTTGGACTAACTGCGCTGGAACTTGCCCGTATACAATTCGCGTTTACGGTCTCGTTCCATATTATTTTCCCGGCCATTACCATTGGGCTAGCAAGTTATCTTGCCGTGCTACAAGGTTTATGGCTAAAAACACGTGACGAAGACTATATAAAACTGTTCCATTTCTGGGCTAAGGTTTTTGCGGTTAATTTTGGTATGGGCGTCGTATCAGGATTGGTAATGGCATACCAATTTGGCACCAACTGGAGCTTTTTTTCAGACTTTGCAGGCGGGATCACAGGACCGCTACTCACTTATGAAGTGTTAACTGCCTTTTTCCTTGAAGCCGGTTTCCTTGGCGTAATGCTGTTTGGTATGAACCGTGTGGGTGAAAAGCTACACTTTTTTGCCACTTGTATGGTGGCACTTGGCACCATTATTTCTACTTTCTGGATTTTGGCTTCCAACAGCTTTATGCAGACGCCACAAGGTTTTGAAATCATCGATGGTCGCATTGTTCCCGTTGATTGGCTGGCCGTCATTTTCAACCCATCATTCCCGTACCGTTTATTACACATGACCACTGCGGCCTTCTTAGCTGCGGCATTCTTTATTGGTGCCTCTGCAGCATGGCATTTGCTCAAAGGTAACCAATCCAGCGCGATGAAGAAAATGTTTTCCATGTCGCTGTGGCTGATTTTAGTTTTAGCTCCTCTCCAAGCGTTAATTGGTGATGCCCATGGCTTAAATACGTTGAAACATCAGCCTGTTAAAGTAGCTGCGATGGAAGGCCACTGGGAAAACAAACCGGGTGAAGCAACACCGCTTATCTTATTTGGTATTCCTAACCAAGAGAAAGAAAAAACCGAGTATGCCATTGAAATTCCTTATCTCGCGAGCCTGATTTTAACCCATAGCATTGATAAACAAGTGCCCGCGTTAAAAGAGTACGCGCCAGAAGACCGCCCTAATGTCTTTATGGTGTTCTGGTCGTTCCGTGTGATGGTCGGCTTAGGTTTATTAATGATAGCGGCTGGGGTTTGGGGTTTATGGTTACGTTACCGTAAAAACCTCTACCGCTCTAAGACATTCCTGCGCTTTATGTTTTTGATGGCCCCATCCGGCCTGATCGCTATTTTGGCAGGGTGGTTTACCACAGAAATAGGTCGTCAGCCATGGGTCGTGTATGGATTACAACGCACCTCAGACGCGGTTAGTGCGCATGGTGAAATACACATGAGTATCAGTTTAATCACCTTTTTTGTGGTTTACGGCGGCGTATTCGGCATCGGCTACATGTACATGATGAAATTAATTCGTAAAGGTATCGCGGAGGACGCAGCACATGGGCATTGATTTACCTCTCATTTGGTTTGTCATCATCGTATTTAGTATGCTGATGTATATCGTAATGGATGGCTTCGATTTGGGGATCGGTATTCTTTACCCTGCCCTAAAAGATAGCCAAGACCGCGACTTAATGATGAACAGCGTTGCCCCTGTGTGGGATGGGAACGAAACGTGGCTAGTACTTGGTGGTGCCGCTTTATTTGGAGCTTTCCCCCTCGCCTACGCGATAGTGTTAGATGCGTTATCAATTCCACTAACTTTTATGTTATTAGCTTTGATTTTCCGGGGTGTGGCGTTTGAATTTCGCTTTAGAGCCGATGAATCTCACCGCCGTCATTGGGATCACGCATTTATCTGGGGATCTATTTTCGCCACCTTTGTGCAAGGTGTTGTAGTCGGTGCCTTTATCCAAGGTTTCCACGTGGAAAACAGAACCTTTATCGGGGGATACTTCGATTGGTTTGCCCCCTTCCCACTGTTTTGTGGTTTTGGTTTAGTTGTCGCTTATGCCTTATTGGCTTGCGGCTGGCTAATCATGAAAACACAGGGCCACTTGCGTCGTACAATGTACCGCCTTCTACGTCCTTTAACTTTACTGATGGTTACGGTTATTGCCGTGATCAGCCTATGGACCCCCATGTTAAATGAAGCCATTTTTGACCGCTGGTTCACGCTGCCAAATCTGTTCTTTTTCTTACCTGTCCCATTATTGGTGTTGGGTTGCACAGGGGTGATCTTTAAAAGTGCGAAGCGCCAACAACATGATAGTGTTCCATTTTTGTCTGCATTAATGTTGATATTCCTTGGCTTTACTGGTCTTGGGATCAGCATCTGGCCGACGCTTATTCCACCTGCAATCAGTTTCCGTGACGCGGCGGGCCCATCAGAAAGTTTAGGCTTTATGCTAGTGGGTGCGTTATTTATTATTCCTGTTATTTTGGTTTATACCTATTGGAGTTACTATGTCTTCAGAGGAAAAATTACCCCAGACCAAGGCTACCACTGATAACGCAGTGGCATCCCCTTGGTGGAAAAAACTCGGTTGGATGGCACTCATCTGGCTGGGAAGCGTGTTAGCACTGTTTGCTTTTTCTTCCGTATTTAAGTTGATGATGACTGCTGCCGGGATGAAAGTGAAATAGATTATACCAGTGCCTTATGGTGACTCATAAGGCACTTTTTTATTGGTTTGTGTGAAGCAGATTGAATAAATATAAATGGGTATATAATTAATATTCATGATATGATAATGATAATAATTACCAAATAATAAAATTATCATTAATGAAGGAGAACGTCCGTGGCTACTGAACAATCCGTTGAAAAAAATATCTACCGCCCGGCGCCACCGCAGCTTATTCAAGTTAAATCCATTACTGATGTCAGCCCTTCTATTCGTAGTATTACTTTCACCGGTGAGAAGCTCGCCGACTACCCAACAGAGTGCGAAGGTGGACACTTAAAAATCTTTTTAGCACCTGATTTAGCCAGCCCACCTGCTTTGCCTATCCTTAGTAAAGAGGGGCGCAGTTGGCCTGAAGGTAAACCTCGCCCATTTGTACGCACTTATACAGTTAGAGCGATCCGCCCTGAAGTCAGGGAAATTGATATTGAATTTGCTATGCATGATGGGGCAACAGGACCGGCGTATTTATTTGCTCGCGATGCAAAACCGGGGCATTGGATGGGGATCACCAATCCGGGGGGGCCAGATCCACTGTTACCAATCAGAAAACACTATTTTATGGCAGGAGATGCCAGTTCGCTGCCAGCCATTGCCGCATTATTAGAAAAAATGCCCGCAGATGCACAAGGGAAAGTGGTTTTACGCTTAGATAAGCACGCAGATATACGTCCACTTAACAAACCCGAGCAGGTTGAAATTATCTGGATTTGTGGCGATATCAATAAAACAGCTGAATTAATTAGTACATTTAAATCTTGGCAGATCCCTGCCACAGATTGCGCATTCTGGATTGCAGGTGAAGACCAAATTATTCGTGATTTACGTCGTTTTATTCGTCGTGAAAAAGGATTTGGCCGCGATGATATCTATGCAATCCCATACTGGCGCTTTGGTTACGATGAAGAAGGTTATCACCATGAACGCCATGCTGTGATGGATAACCCTGACGATTAATTCGCCCTCATTTACCCTCAACGCTTATCAGTGGCTCCATCGCTGATAAGCGCCTCTTAAACATTCGTCTCTCTTTTTTAGTCTCTATTTCATTTGCTTGATTAGGTTTATTTTTTTATTGCATGAAATGTTATGTTATAACATAATAAAAATATGTTTTTTATCTCAATAGGAAATGATCGTGCATAAATATACCTTTCTCAACGCAGCAGTTAGCGCCATTTTTGCCATTAGCAGCTTTTCTGCTATTGCGCACGGTTCACACAGCCACACACATCCACAATCCGAAAAAGCCCTTCAAGCCGCAAAAGGTATTTTTGACGATAGTGATGTCAAAGACCGCACATTAACTGATTGGCAAGGGATATGGGTTTCTGTGAATCCGTTATTGTTAAATGGCAAGCTTGATCCTGTTTTAGAAAGCAAGGCTCAGAAAAACAAAGACAAAACGGTTGAAGAATACCGTGCTTACTATAAAAAAGGCTACGCAACAGATGTTGATACTATTGGTATTGAAAATAATGTGATTGAATTTACCCAAAACGGCGTCGTCAATAGCTGCCAATATGCGTATTCAGGCTTTAAAATTTTACATTACGCTTCAGGTAAAAAAGGGGTTCGTTACTTGTTTGAGTGCCAAGATGCCAAATCAAAAGCACCGAAATACATTCAATTTAGTGACCACATTATCGAACCGCAAGCCTCAGGACATTTCCATTTATATATGGGTAATGGATCGCAAGAAAAGCTCTTAGAGCAGTTAGAAAACTGGCCAACCTATTACCCCTATTCATTAACCGATGAACAAGTCATCCACGAAATGTTGCACCATTAATTATAAGTGACAGACAAAAAAATCTGCCCCGATAATCACTTACGGGGCAGATTTTTAGCATTTTCTAGGGGCTGTTGAATGTTGCTGGTGAATTTGCATCCGAACTAAAGCCATTTTACGGATGGTATTTAACCTTTTGTAGCTGCACTCATCCGTTGTGTTAAAGATAAACAGCCCTAGACAAAACTATTAGTCGTTATAGGCTAATAGTGCTTTATGGCATAGCTGAGATCTCACGCAATCATCAATGGTAAAATTCACCATAGAGACCATTTCATCACTACTGAAACGTTGTAAAGCATCCGCAAGGCCAGATTGCACACCATCGGGTAAGTCACATTGGGTGACATCCCCATTAACAATAACCGTGACGTTCTCACCCAAGCGCGTTAAAAACATCTTCATTTGGGTAACAGTGACATTTTGCGCTTCATCCAAAATCACAATCGCATTTTCAAAGGTTCGGCCGCGCATATAAGCAAATGGGGCAATTTCCACCTTCGCAATTTCAGGGCGCAAGCAATATTGCAGAAACGAGCTACCCAGCCTTTTCGCTAAAACGTCATATACCGGACGAAAATAGGGAGCAAATTTCTCTGACATATCCCCCGGTAAAAAGCCAAGATCTTCTTCTGCCTGAAGAACAGGCCTTGTCACGATGATTTTACTGATATCTTTATTAAATAATGCATCAGCGGCTAGCGCAGTACTGATGAAGGTTTTACCACAACCCGCTTCACCATTGGCAAAAATTAATTGCTTGTGTTTAATCGAATTAATATAGAGCTTTTGAGCTTCATTTCGTGGCAGGATTGGGGAGCCATCACGACGTTCTTTTGCCATACCGATAGGCTCGATGCCTGTCAATTCGGCAAAGGATGCAACGTTATTCATGTCAAATCGACCGGAACGTTCTTTACGTGATGAGCGTTTCATTTCACGACGTGCTTTTGTTGCGGCTTTCTGTCTACTCATAGTATTAACCCTTCCAGGTATCAGTGATGTCAATTTCAGATGACGAACTATTCAGAACAGAGAGGAGCTCCCTTCAAGCTCTTAGTTAATGGTAAAACGGTGTAATACGGTTTAATCCTCTTTTTCAACTGGACATAAAAAAACCGGTTAGTCATCTCACCATGACAATTTCATGATGGAAGCTAACCGGTCTTGTGTTTGTGTTAACAAATACTTACTTCCCATTAGTTTCTCCTGTGACAGCGATACCGTTAAACTAATGAATCTGTATGACACTAATATGACAAACTGCAATATTTTTTAGGGCTCAATGACCTACTGTTTTTATTGCAGTTTTTACTTACCTTAAATATAGCGCTAATTTTTTTCAGAAAGCAACATTTATTTAACACATTTTTATGTTTTACCTGCCACATCAAATTTTCATACTTAAAAAAGCTAAAACAATCCATTTATTATTAGGGTCTTAACCTTTAATAGCCCTATTTTATCCGATGGGCCATAAAACTCCGTCCTTCAGGGCGGGGAGGATGTCAATCAACCCCTAGCCTGTAAAAATCAGCAGCAAAGATAAACAGCTACGAGGGTTCAAATAACCATTAACGTGCTTTACAGTTACCAGCTAGCTGATACCCCGCATCTTGAGCGGCTTTTTCAGTTATAAACATCACCGCATTTTTATCAGATAATGTTTTAAAGCCTGAGCAATGAGGGAAATGGTATTTTTTAGAATTTTTATTGCCTTTAATTTCAACTGAAATTGGCAAGTTAACGCCTGTTTCAAGCCGTTTAAGGGGAATTTTATTGGAGGATGGGGAAACTTTCACACCTTCTCCACCATTTTTATGGTTTAAGTTCCACTGTTTTTGCCCTGTCACAAATGGATTATGATGCCCCATCACTTTTGCAATACGTTCGTCACGGGTACGTTCCCACTGGCTTGGCGGGTATTGTTTATCCCATGCCATTAATAATTGTTGTTGCTGACGTGACATGGATAAATTATAGCGGTCATGCATATAAAAATAGACACGAGCCACCTGCCCTTTGACTTCATCACGGGGTTCAAACACTTTTTGTTTAAAATCAACGCGGCTACGGCACATTCCATAAGGGTAAGGTGTATTTTTCGGTAATTGGCCAAAGCTAAAATTACTTCTATCCCCATTCACTTCACCAATGGATGGTGCCAGATTGTGTAAATCCGCCTCCATTTGACTAAAAATTGGATCAGTTGAAACGCAATTTTTCCGCCCGCCATTTTGCCAACATTGGCGCTGATGACCAAATACCCATGCTGGTACAATATGCTCCCACTCAATACGTTCCGCACGGCTTTGTTGCTTACGAGCTTGATAGCCACATGATGCTAAATCCACTTGCCCACCACTTTTCCCCGTCCATTCCCACTGGCAACCACAATAAATCGTTCCTTCCCCTTGTTTGTTTTGATCGGAATAGACATGCGTTTTACTAAGCACTTTGGCGTCAGTAAATGAGCTTG
Source organism: Providencia rettgeri (assembly GCF_041075285.1). NCBI lineage: Bacteria > Pseudomonadati > Pseudomonadota > Gammaproteobacteria > Enterobacterales > Morganellaceae > Providencia > Providencia rettgeri. The sequence continues at coordinate 1,783,948 of NZ_CP163512.1, forward strand.
GCGCTGCAAAAGAAAAGGAAATTGGAAAATATAAAAAGAGGCACAGGATAAAACGGAAGAAAGACACAAAGCTGAGTTGTTTCAAAATAACACCACTAATCAGAATATACGCGAAAAATTAATATAGACATGTTAGTGTTATTGCTAACACCCTAATGTATATAGAAAATATCGTATATTCTAATCAAATTAAAACATTTATGATATCAGTGATTGTCTTTTTTTATTCAATAAGTACACCATCAGATTTCCTGCAAACTTAGTCGTTCGTGTTAGTTTTAATCAAAGTTAAAAATCAAGTGATCCCCCCGCTTTAAATGCAAGAAGCGCCCCTTGATGTTACTGCATATCAAACACTTGGTCGTTTACGATATAACCACAAGCCCGGTAATGAAATACCGATGGATAATGCCCCAACAATAAAAGAGGCTTTCAAAAAGTTTGTCACTAAGACTTCAACTAATTCAGGGCTATAACCAAACTGGGATAGTTTTACAACCGAGATCATCGCCACATATGCACTGATACCGGGGAACATCGGGATCACCGCCGCTACAGTAAACACTTTCGGATGTGCTAACCACCAACGTGACCATTGAATACCGATAATGCCAATTAAAATCGCCGCAAGGAAACTTGCCCATTCAATTTGCAGCCCTAAGGCCATCAATATCATCCGAAAACCATAACCAATCGCACCGAGTAAAGCACAGTATTTGAGCGCTCGCGCAGGAACATTGAACACCATGGCAAAACCAATTGCTGGAATGGCGGCCAACACCATTTTTTCGATTAATGTTAATACAAACTCTATGCCCATTCTTTTAAATTCCAGATAGTCATTGCCAGTACGACACCAATACAAGTTGCCAGTGTTAATAGACTCGCCATCGTCCAACGTGCTAGGCCGGTATTCACATGGCCTTTAAACATATCTGCAACCGCATTAATCAACGGAAAACCGGGAACAAGTAACAAGACACTTGCCGCCATAGAGATGGTTTCTGTGACTGCCAAATAAGGTATTTTGAGTAATAACCCCGAAACGGAGGTTGCAACAAAAGCGGTAATGCAAAAATTGATCAATGGGTTCATTTGGTGAGACGTTAAAACCTGCCTAATATACATCGCACAACCACTGGCTAAGAAGGTAATTAAGGCACTTTCCCAACCTCCCCCATTAAGCTTACTAAAGCACGCACAGGACAAAGCAACCATTAATACCATCAACCAACGTGGATAACGCAATGGTTTTATCAAAGACAGTTTCTTTTGTAGCTGTTTTCTGTCTAATAAGTGGTGTTCAACTAATATCACTGCATGTTGAACTTCAGTCACCACATGCATATTAATGCCACGATCTATAATTCGCCGTGTTGACGTTAAACAGCGGTTATCGATAATGGTCGTTAACACTAAAGAGTTAGACGAAATCGCACTATCCACTTGACTAGCACCAAGTGCAATACCTAATCGTGTCGTTAATTGTTCAACTAACATGCTCTCAGCACCATGCTGTAGCAATAACAAGCCACATTCAATACACAGTCGTGTGATCTCCCGTTGTATTTCAACAGGATCTCCCTCTGTTAAACTTTGTTCATTTAACGTACAACCTACCATTTTGCCCCCAAGATTGTGACAAGCATTCAGAAATTCACTTAAACATGTTAATCTTTACCAATATCATAGAGCTATCTACCAGCTTAAATCATGATCTCTTTCAGGTAAATCTGTGATCCAAAGCAACTGATTTAAACTTTTTAGGCAAAATGACTACTTTATTTCTCTGTTCAAACATAATGCTAGGGTCAATCATTTATGAATAGCTCACCGACTGCCAAAACACCAAAAGGTCGACGCCGTCATCAAGCAATTATTGCGGCGGCAGTGGAAGTGTTTCTTCAATATGGCTTTGAAGGGGCAACATTGGACATGGTGATTGAACGCGCAGGTGGATCGCGCTCTACGCTATACAAAAATTTTGGGGATAAGGAAGGGTTATTTGCGGCTGTTATTGCCGATATGATTGATGATATTTTTTCAGAACCCAATGAAAAAGTGCCAGATTTTAATACCATTGAATCCGTATTGGCCTTTTATGGTTCACGGTTTTTGCTTAATGTTCTTAAACCTAAGTCCATCAGTTTATATCGATTGATCCTTGGCGAGTACAATCGTTTCCCAGAGATCAGCCAAGCATTTTTTGAACAAGGACCTGTAAAAAACTACCGCTTGTTGACACAGCAACTCCTTGCATTACCTGAAGTTAATATTGATGAACAAACGTTGTTAAGTATTTCATCGCGATTTTTGGAGATGCTTAAAGCCGATATCTTCATCACCACATTTTGTGTTGAAAACTTCAAACCTAGCGATGAATTTATCAACCAACAAATTGCACTTTCTGTTGATATCATCGCCAGTTATATTCGAAAAATAAGTGCCGAGCTTAATCCTTAGGCTAAAGCTGCTTGAGCTTGCACTTTAGCTGATTGAATATCTTTAGCCAATAACACCTCAGTACCATAGAGCGCAGATAACATCGGCGCTAAACGTTCTTTTTCTTCCTTATCACTGCCATCAGGCTGTAATGTCACCACTATCGCGCGGCAATATTGCTCCATTGGCTGTTTTGCATGTTTTAACCAACCGCGTACATACTTCATGCTTTCAATATCTTCTGCCGACGGCTTTTCTTTTGTCTCCATTGGTGGGTACACCAAGGTAAACAGCTCTCTTCTTGCTAATAAGAGATCCATCTCTTCTAACCATAACCGTGTTTCGTCCATTGAAGAAGGGAATGCATTCATAACACAAACAGGCCAACTATTTGTATCCACCATAATTTTATTCTGCATGATATTCTCACTGTGCCGTATAAAAGTGTACTAGAATGTACACTTTTTAATTAAGCTCAGTCAAGAATGATTATCATTTATATTTTGCAAAATATGCTATCCCATGGATCGGGCATAGGAATAACCTTAATGTGAGTAAAATTATTCTCCCTAAAAATATTAATAAAGGTTGAGTGATGCGTTTTTTAATATGGAATGTTATCCTGATCATATTGTGACTTTTAAAAGCGAAAATATGATGAAAAAAACTCTTCTGATTGCGTATGGGTTATTTATGGCTGTTCCTGCCTTTAATGCAAATGCAGGGGCAACATGTGATGCCTACTTTAAAGAAATGAATGAGCTCGTTAAACAGGCTGAAGAACAATATAAAGATGAAGCCAATGCGGGAGAGCAAATTGCGCTAATGAAATCCCAACTAGAAGAAGCGAAAAAAGTATTATCCAGTTACCCAGATGATGCTCAAGAACAAGCTTGTAGCCAAGCATTAAAAGCGATCGAACAAGCGAAAGAAGCGGTTAAAACGAAATAACGCTCTCTTGCCTATATTCTAGAAAACAGCCTGAATATCAGGCTGTTTTTTTATATTAACGTACCACTAGCACCGATATTTTTGCATAAGAAACAATACCTGATGCATTCGAACCTAATAAATGTGTCGTAATACTTGGATTTCGAGAACCAATCACAATTAAATCAGCATTAACATTTTCAGCTTCTGCTAGAACTTTATCTCTTGGTGAACCAAACTCAACTTTGTAAGTGATTTTATCTGATGGGTAATCAATTTTTTCGATAATTTCTTTGATTTGTTCTTCAGAACGTTCAATCGCTTTTTTCGCAAATGAAGACAGTAAATCATAGTGATAACTGTAGCTCATCGAAAATCTTGAAACATCCGGCACAGAGTGAAATAAGTGAATTGTTGCATTAGAAACTTTTGCCAAGTAGACCGCATGTTTTAATGCATTATCTGTTAAAACATCTTCAGATATGTCCACAGGAACCAAAATAGTTTTATACATACGATGCCCCTTATTAATTGTGTTTATTCATTTTTCAAATCGTATTGTTGTTCATTTTCACGATTTGGTTATTAGGTATTGCGGGTGAATAGTTATCATTAAGCCTTTAAAAGTATAGCCCTACCCTACTTAAAAAGCTGTGAAGTTCCCTACCTTTACAGCAAAAAAGTTTATTGTTCTAAATGCCATTTATGCAAAATACGATGAATAAATGGGGTTACAATCAACCCAATACTAATAATAAAAACACTTTGCAAAAATAAACCATAAATCGCAATAAAAAAACGCCCACCTTGGGTGATTGGAGAGGGTTCGATAGCCTGCCCACTCAGCATTGAGAGCGCATTGAGCATCGATTCAACAATGGAGTGCCCTTCAATAAAATAAAAACCAATAATACCCGGCAATAACCCAAGGAAAAAAACCAACAGGGCCAATAAATAAAAACGCACTACCCTGAGGACAAAATGCTCAATACGCACTAATTCCTTCGAAAATTTTTCCATATACACCTAGAAGCTGTTTATCTTTGCTGCTGATTTTTACCGCTAAAAAGGTCAAAAACAATCCAAAAAATGAATAAATATATCCGTCGTGCTGACTGACGACAATTTGAATCAACTATTGTCCCTAAACACGACCCTACGGGGTCGATTAAAGCACGTTTCACTTATTTGATACTGTGTTAAGAGGCTTTTGCCTTGCTTAAAATGGCTTTCAAGCAAATAAAAATGACCATCGAAGATCAACAGCCCCTAGTAAAGCCTTATTACTGGTTAAATTGATTAAATATAAAATTAATCTCATTAAGTCTATACGTTAATCAATAAAAAATAAAAAAGAGCCTACCCTACAATGTAGACTCTTTTTCTATTATTAACGAACAACAAGTACTGACGTTTCAGCATAGCGAACAATACCCGCTGCTGTTGAACCTAGCAAATGAGTCGTGATATTAGGACGGCGAGAACCAATCACAATAATATCGGCATTAATATCTTTAGCAGTATTAATCACTTCATCACGTGGTGAGCCAAAGGTAATTGTATAGCTGACATCATCAAGCGGTAAGTTAATCGAATCCATCAACATTTTCATGTCTTCTTCCGCTTTAACCGTCGCACGATCTTTTATTTCCATATAACCTAACGCATAGGCGTTAATAATTGCAGACGAAATAGGCAAAACATGGATTAAGTGAATTTTTGCACCTGATTGTTTTGCCAGATTTACCGCATGGTGAACCGCTTTACTGGTTAATTCGTCTTCAGTTAAATCAATAGGGACCAGAATCGTTTTATACATAACCCCTCCTAAATAAACGTTAAAATTAAGTTCTACTATAAATTATAAACAATTACTCATAAATGTCTCTTATCCTCAAAGATAAATGCGATCTCTAGCGACAAATTGAAATACTATTCCCTTAACCAAGGTGTTACTGTTAACCCCACTAACATACCTTCAGGGCTTAATAGGCGAGTGACGGTCTGTCCCCATGGCTCCATTCGGTTACTGATCAGCAATTGGTAACCATGTTCTTGGCAAGTCTGAGTCATTTTTTCAATATCAACAACTTCAAACTCCATCCAACTTTGCGGAATCGGAATATGGGCTGGCCACTGTTGTTTATTAAAACACGATTGTGCTGCGTGACTTAAAGGCCAAAGTGCAAAATGTTTCACGCCATCAAGATGTTCAGGCTCGCAGATTAAATATTGGCTTCCCTCTTCTATCGGTTTCAGTGGCAATCCTAAAACGTTTAAATAAAAATGACGACTTTTTTCAAAATCAGCCACAATTGGCCCAAATCCTGCGACAAATAATATATCGGAGCTATCTTGTAGATTTAACATGATATGACCTCAGCAAAGCTAATGGCTAAATATTATACGGAATAACAAACCATTACATCTCGATATCGCAAACTAGTTGTGATGTCTGTTATTTTTTAACTGCAAAATCATGGCTTCAACCACGCGTTGAGCAATAATACCCTGCTCTGCACTCATTAACGGTTGCGTCTGATTTGCTACTGAATCAATAAAATGACGAACTGCACCATCAAAACCGCGCTGTAGCAGAATTGAACTCCAGCTCGCGGGCTGCTTCTCACAGATCCCAACTGCGCTCTCTTGACGCCAGTGATTCATATTGGTGATTTGATACAGTGTATCTTCCGTGACAGCCATAACCTGCTCTTGCTGGCTACCAGCCTTACGGTGCATGGCCGTTGTTAACCAGCAATTTCCCGCCTGTAAATGGTGTTCGGCGTAGAATAATTCACCATGACTAGTCTGCTGAATATCCCCACTTCGTAAAACAGCTTTCGTGCCAGCCAGCCAAAGTACCGTATCAACCACATGTAGATAATCATCATACAGTGTAAAAGCAGTATCTCTTGGCCCAACACTATTAGTACGGTGTTTGTCCATGCGGATAGAAAAGAAATGTTGCGTGTTTTGTTTTAATTCTAAATAGAAAGGAGCAAACCGGCGATTAAAGCCGACCATTAACGTTTTTTTCTGTTGATGAGCCAATTCAATCAATTGTTCAGATTGCCCAATTTGTTCAGCCAGTGGTTTATCCACATACACATGGACATTGGCGTGTAATAAACGTTGTACTACCTCGAAATGACTTGATGTTGCGCTATGGACAAATACAGCGTCACATTGAGCCGCTAGTGCATCAATACAACTAAATAAGGGGATGCGATAGCTATCACACACTAATTTTGCTTTTACTTGATTTGGCGAAAAAGCACCAACTAACTGCCAATTATCTTCTTTGGTTAAAATCGGTAAATAGGCTTTTTGCGCAATTCCCCCTAACCCCACAACCCCAATCTTTAATTTGCCCATTCAATTTGGCTCTTTCCTAGTTTACCTAAACTGGAATAGTCTCATTATTATGTTTTTTTTGAAATATTTTTTTATCCAACAACACACAGCCAAAGGGTAAAATTACAACATGCTGTTTTTAATAGAATTAATGGCATTTAAACCCCCAAAAAACAATCAGTAACAATACAAAAAAAGGGGTTGATTTATTAAATGAGAATGGTTATCTTTTACCTTGTGAATACTTGAGTGAATCACTCAAGTTTGTCACAAACGACATTGCTCACATTGCTTCCAGTTTAGCAGGCCAACTTCACCGTTGGCCTTTTTTTTATTTACTTTATAGTACATTATCATTGCTTTCGTATTGCACGACTAAAACTCCATGACTTTAAGTGCCCGACATACGCTAAGCGCTGAGTTGGCATAAATGTCGGGACATCCCCTGTACGCATATGCAATATATCTGCTGGCGTTATCCAAGATGAATTTCCTTCAAACAACGGAATGCCTGCATACTTATAAGCATCTAGGACAAACTGCGAGCAAAAGAAACCATTCGCTTGGTCAATATCATCACCTAATTGGACTTTCGCTAATGTGCTAAGGCAGAAATTCCGTATCGTTTCACCAATTAAAGGTAATTCACAGACCCGCTTTGTGATCATCCACGGCGCTATCATCACAATACCTTTATAATTGTATTTATTCCCATTATTACGTACTGAAAACTCACGTAGCTTATCCGCATGTAATGAGGTTAACCCTGTTTGCCTTAACACCACCATATTATTCGAATCTTTAACCGCCTGTTGCAATGTAATAATTCTCACCCCACTACCAACAGATTCCGCCACTTCACCAAGCCCTAAATAAATAGAGGCATGGCTTACACCGCTAATACTAAATAACCGAATTCCCCAAGAATTTAGCCCAGTAGCAGAAGACAATAAAATATCACCAGGCAGCATATCTGTAACGGCAAGAGGCTCCACGCTATCTTTTATGGGTACCGTATTGGCATGTTGAAAACTAAATTTTAAACGATTAGTTTCTTCATCGGATTTGAATTGAGTTGAGCAACCGGAAAGAAAAACACAAAATACAAACCAAAGCAAAAAATAAGACTTCATCCAAGAGCACCTAACATTCCATTTTTACATTTTTAATTGAATACTAATCTTATCGCTTAAAGGTATTGATGACTATCAATTATTATTGGGGAGATTAAAATTAAAAGGCGAGGTCACAAAATTTAAATAAGAGAATTTAAGACAATAATAAGGGACAAAGAAATATTATATGCAGGATTTAATCATATTTAACCCTCTAGATAGTCCTAGAGGGTCACATATTCTCAGTTAACTCACCACATATTCAGGGTAAAATACGGTCACTGAGTGATATGTTTTCTTTTCTGTCGCTTTATTTTTTTGAATCGCTACAGTTTTATTATCTTGTAAACCAATTGATACACGAATATTTTTTTTCGAACGGCTCTGCTTATAAGGCATTCCTAATAAACGACGTGCACTATTATTACTAACCATCATCGACTCCTTATACTAGTCAATTTAAATTCATTAATTTAATGAATATCAAATAGATAGTCTTCGTTGACCACAAGGGTATTTTTATGTTTTACATCAAATGCAAAACCATATGTAACCTGTCCAGTATAGCACTAAATTTAGGTTATTTAATGTAATTAAACTTATTAATTTCAAATTGAAATCAATAAGTTATTTTGTCAAATGTCTTAATTAGTTAACTAGAAACTGTAAAAATACAAATTGCAACATAAAGATACTTGTGTTAATTGAATAGAAAAAATCATCCATTCAGAGGTGTCAATGTTAAAAATATTAGGTCGTACCTCATCAATCAATGTACGTAAGGTTCTTTGGACAGCCCATGAACTTAACCTTCCGTTTATTCATGAAGAACATTGGGGGAGTACCGCTGACTTAAAACAGGCCGAATTTATCAATTTAAATCCGAATGCACTTATCCCGGTTTTAGTTCATGAAAAAGGTGCACTGTGGGAAAGTAACACGATTTGCCGTTACTTAGCGGCGATATCGACTCAACAGGAGATATACCCCAACGAGGCGTTAGAAAAAGCCGAGGTTGAAAAATGGATGGATTGGCAAGCCAGCGAATTAAACCCTTCTTGGCGCGCCGCTTTTATGGCTTTAGTAAGGCAAGATCCTTTTTTTAAACAAAATAGCGAGCTCGTTGAAAAAAGTATAACGAGTTGGAATGAAAAAATGTCCATGTTGAATTCTGTCTTAGCACAAAACAAAACAAGACAGAAACAGTATAATTATATCTGTGGAGAGCAATTTACATTAGCGGATATTGTTCTTGGTTTATCTATTCAACGTTGGTTATTAACACCGATTGAACGCCCTAACACACCTTTTATACTAGACTATTATCATCGAATTATTAATCGCCCAGCTGCCTTAAAGTGTATCGACCAGAATATTGTATAAAACATGAACATTTACGCTGTGTGCTAATCAATAATAGAGGCTGTTTATCGTTAATAGTGAATTTTCAAATTAAAGTCACTTTAGCTAAGCGCCTCTTAGTACGCATTTAATTACTCTAATGGTGACGCTGGGCTAGAACATTTTTCTTTCCAAATTTGGTTAACTTGTTCGGGTAATAGAATTTCATGACCGCCTTCAACAAAGGGAATTGAAATATCCATCCGTGCGTCATCATCATGAGTATATGCTTTTACAATGAAGCGCTTATATCCATCGGGTTTGTCATTTTTATACCGAAACACTTCACCACAAACATAGCCTACCTTGCCATTATCTGCGGTATAGCGTGAAAAATGATATTCAATATTCTTAAATTTTGCAGCTTGAGGGTAAGCTAGGACATCATTTACATTTTTTTTTACTTGCTCAACTAAACTTAGTTGGGTTGGCTTCATATACAATGCACCAAGTAAAAATGCAGCCCCAAAAATAAGTATCGCAATGATTATTTTAAAAAAATTCATTTCATTGTCGCCATTAATTGCAAATATGAGGTTATTTATTATTCATGATAATAACCTTATATCATCTAAAATCCATCATAAAAGCGTAAATAATATTATTTTTACCTCTACGCGGGATAATAACCATACGTTTATTAATGTTAAATGCCTAAATAAATACTCCCTAAGCTAAGCTTTAAAATAACACCAACTCATACCTCACTATTAACCCCATTTATCCCCTTATTTTTCACTCGCATACATGCATTCGTTGTGCTTGTATAAGAATTATCAGTATAGTGAGTGTATGAGTTTAATCCTTTATTCGGGGGGCTTTACATGAAAACAATCGGCTTAATTGGTGGAATGAGTTGGGAGTCCACATTGTTGTATTACCAACAAATCAATGAATCAGTCAAACAACATTTAGGAGGGTTACACTCGGCTAAAATCGTACTTTATAGTGTTGATTTTGCAGAAATAGAACAGTATCAAGCACATGGGCAATGGGATCTTGCGGCTCACTGTTTGGCCGATGCGGGAAAGCGCTTAAAACTGGCTGGCGCAGACTTTCTTGTACTCTGTACTAATACGATGCATAAGGTTGCGAATGAAATTGGCTCTCAAGCTCAGCTTCCATTATTGCATATCGCCGATGCGACAGGCGAACGTATCGTCCAATCTGGATTAAAAAGAATTGGTTTATTAGGCACCGCATTCACCATGGAACAACCTTTTTATAAAGAGAGATTAGTGGATCAATTTGAATTAGAAGTACTCACGCCAAATAGCCATGACAGAAAAATTATTCACGACATCATTTATAATGAGTTGTGCCTAGGGAAAATTAACAATTCATCTAAGAAAGAATATCAACGGATTATGGCATCACTTGTTCAGCAAGGCGCTGAAGGCATCATCTTAGGTTGTACCGAAATTACATTACTGGTTGGCCCTGATGATACAACCGCAAAGGTTTTTGATACAACCGCGATCCACGCTGAAAAAGCAGTCGAAATCGCACTATCGATTTAATATTAGAATGTGGAGATACTATCTTAAAAATAAAAAAACAAGATAGTATCTATCTGTAATTTGCTTACCCCATCATAATTTGATTAATCAAATAAAACTTAACTTAGAATAAAAAACTATATTTATATACTTTGCCTTGATTAAATAATTTAAATTAAAATTTTACAACCAACAATTCATAAATTTTATTAGCTAAAAATTTTTTCTTATTAATTATCAAAATTTAATAGACTATTTAATTTACAGACTTTTTCCCATTGAATATTCATTTTTAATCATGATAATCGGATAAAGTTTAACTTTAGACAAAATCATCATGACAAATAAGAAATCAGGCAATATCGCTTTAGGCCAATTTATTAAGAAAAAACGCTTAGCAAGCCAAATAACATCACAAGAAATGGCGAAAAAAATCGCCATTTCTGAGACTGCTTATCAAAAGTATGAAGATGGCTCATTATCCATATACGTTGACCATCTTGTTATGTTCTCTAAGATATTTAACATTGATTTAAACTTACTATTTGAAATTTATCTTGGTTCAGAGATAGATAGCTAACTTATGTGAATTAAAACTTGGCGTTAGCGTCAAATGTGCTCTTTTATTGATATAACAAAATTGTTCTCGACAACATTCATAGGGTCATTAATATAGTCTTAACCATCAATGACTACCACGAGGCAATAGCATGTTGTTTTCAACAGCAGAAAAGCTACCCTTCTAATAAGTAAGGTTATTATTTTTATTATTAGAAGGGAAAAACAATGAATTACAGCCGTTTTAACGTTGAAGCATGGCAACGGAAAGAGCACTACCATGTTTATAACACACAAATTAACTGTGGGTTTAGCCTAACAGCAAAAATCGACATAACCTCATTGCTCACTTTTATAAAACTTCGTGGTTATCGTTTTTACCCTACGATGATTTATTTATTATCATCACTGGTGAATAAGCACGATGAGTTTAAATTATCTAAAAAAGATAATGAGCTGATTTTATGGGATAAGGTGAATCCCAGTTTTACGACTTTCCATAATGAAACCGAAACCTTTTCATCTTTATGGTGTGAATATTCTGATAACATCCAGATTTTTATGGAAAATTATGAGGAACAGATCAGGTTGTATAAAGGTAATTATGACCTAGCGCCACAACCTGAGCAGGCAGAAAATATTTTTTATATATCATCATTACCGTGGGTGTCGTTCGATAGTTTTAATTTAAATATTGCCAATATTGCTAGCAATTTCATGCCTATTTTCACAATGGGTAAATTTTACGCAGACGGCGATAACATCTTGCTACCCCTTGCTATTCAGGTACATCATGCCGTTTGTGATGGGTTTCATGTGGGGCGGTTTATCAATGAATTACAAAAGCTGTGTTATAACCCAATGAATGAATCCGTTTTAGCGTGAAGCCACTATGTGGCTAAAGGAAATCAATTTATTGCGGTTTTCATGGTAAATCAATAGCTTATTCCTGTTACTTAACAACCTAAAGGGAAGCGCTTGCTTCCCTTTAGGTCACTCTTCGGCAATCATTTTTCTATCGTTAGTTAAGAAAAAACCAACTAAGATAAAATAAGTCACCAATTGCCCCACTTTGGAAAACGTAATCCATTGGGGTAACCACCATTTTAATAGTATTGGCGAGTGTCAAAGCAATAAGATCGATAGGGTTTGTTGCTGGCATATTTTCTCCTTTTACCTAAGACTAAATGGCAATACTCAATTATTCAATCAGATAAACACGATAAATGTACTTTATAACGCTCAGCGATTAACTATTCATGATGTCTTTTTACTAACCAGTACCACTCCCCCCCATGCTTCTGTTATTATGTGCCTCTTTTCACAGATTTTGCTGATAGCGATTTATAAACAAATAATAACAACTACATCTTATAAAACCACTATCTATCAGTAATATAAATAATAACCGTAATAGAACCGTATAGAATGACAACCAATAAAGAGCAGTACAATTTAAACAAATTACAAAAACGGCTCCGCCGTGATGTTGGGCAAGCTATCGCTGACTTCAATATGATTGAAGATGGCGATCGCATCATGGTCTGTTTATCTGGCGGAAAAGACAGCTACACTTTACTTTCCATTTTGCAAAATTTGCAAAAAAGTGCACCAATCCAATTTTCGTTAGTTGCAGTTAACCTTGACCAGAAACAACCGGGTTTTCCTGAGCATATTTTACCTGCCTACCTCGATAATTTAGGGGTTGAATATAAAATCGTAGAAGAAAATACTTACGGTATTGTAAAAGAAAAAATACCCGAAGGAAAAACAACCTGTTCTCTATGCTCACGTTTGCGCCGTGGTATTCTTTATCGCACAGCGACAGAATTAGGCGCAACAAAAATTGCGCTGGGTCATCATCGTGATGATATTTTGCAAACACTGTTTTTGAATATGTTTTATGGCGGTAAATTAAAAGGCATGCCTCCTAAATTGATGAGCGATGATGGAAAACATATTGTTATTCGCCCATTAGCTTATTGCCGTGAGAAAGATATAGAGCGTTATGCACAAGCAAAAGAATTTCCAATCATTCCTTGTAACCTTTGTGGTTCGCAACCCAATTTACAGCGTCAAGTGATCAAAGAAATGCTACGTGACTGGGATAAACGTTATCCTGGTCGTATTGAAACCATGTTCCGAGCAACCCAAAACGTTATCCCTTCTCACTTGTGTGATACTGAACTTTTTGATTTCAAAAATATTGCTCATGGTGATGATATCGTTGATGGCGGGGATCTCGCATTTGATAGAGAAGAGATGCCAACACAATCTTTTCTTGACGAAGATGATATGCCCGATTTTACCGCGCAACGCTTAGATATTGTTGAAGTAAAATAACCTGCTAGATAACCTTCTGATTGGAGGTTATTTTTTTATCAGATTTTAAGCAAAAAAAAGCCGATGTAAATTACATCGGCATTACAGTGGTCAATTATTCTGTATAAGAACTCAATATGAGAAAAACTACAATTATGGAGCACAACGTTCATCGCTCAACGTTGCATTCACCTGCGGAAGTAATATTGCCCTAAAACTCTATTAGTTTTATTGATTTATCTCAAACTAGGTCTGGTTATACAAAATAAGTCATCAAATTTAGAGCCAACGGCTTCTTCTTAGCCACCAGAGTACTATCCCAATTAAGACGGCGAGTAATACGCAAAATACACTGAAGGCAAAACGAAATTCATTTCCGGGGATCCCGCCTAGATTGACGCCAAATAAGCCTGTCAAAAAAGTGGTTGGTAAAAAAATCATCGCCATCAGTGACATCGTATAAATACGGCGGTTCATCATTTCTGTCATCATATTCGTAATTTCATCAGAAATAATCGCAGTTCGCGCAATAAAACCATCTAAATCTTCGATACAACGACCTAATCTGTCTGAGATTTCTTGGATCCTACGACGATCAGTATCATCTAACCAAAGTAACTTTTCAGCCGTTAAACGAGATAACATATCTCTTTGTGGTGCCATATAACGGCGCACAACAATAATTTGCTTACGTAATAGTGCTAATTCACCACGCTCAGGAATTTCGCCATTTAATATAATATCCTCAAGTCCAATTAGCCGTTCATGTAAAGAGTCGGTGAAGTCACTAATTTCATCTGTAATAGCATCAGCCACTTCGACAAGCCAATCTCCTGTACTTTGAGCACCAACCCCCTGCTGCAAATCATCAATGACAGTGTCCAAAGAATTCACTTTGCGATGACGACTCGAAATAATAATGCGGTTATTGATAAACACACGAAACGCAACCAGTTGCTCTGGACGTTGCCCTGCATTGGTATTTAGTGTTTGTAATGTCAATAAGATACCATCGCCAACGCGAATCAACCGCCAGCGCCCTGACTGCCCTGATAATGCAGATTTAACTTGATCATTAAACAACTCTGACCGTTGGATCCAATTAAAACTTTGCGGGTCTTTATAATCATAATGAAGCCAAAACGGAGATTGTTGCGTCGCACTGGCATTAATATCAATAGGGAGTAGTCCCCCATCCCCATTTAATTGAAATGCATGTACCGGATTTGAGTTTTCAAATAACGAACCATAAACCAACGCCATGCAATATCTCCCTTTTATAAATAATAAGTTATTTTTAATAGAAGAGAGGAAATAATGCAATAATTTCAACGAAATGTTTGATAGTGCTATTTACGGAGCTGTTTGCAGCTAGCAAATGAGATCAATAAGATACAAACTATAATCATATGTTTGCTATTTAAAAAAATATCGCCATTTTTGCTAAAACTCATATACAAATTTGACACAAACGAGCAATAAACTCGCCTATAAATTTTTTATGATTAAAAGGTAGTGTTTATTCCTTTTTGGTCCTCCTTCCCGTTCTCCAGAGGAAGGAGTTTTTTTTCAAAACATCACAATATAAATAGCCCATACAAGGTACAGGCCATTAAATCACATCAAATATTAGTGCTTAATAATATAGAAGCTATGGCTATAAGCTACGTCCTCAGGGTTTTCAATAGGATACCCCTTAAGCCAAGGTTTAATCAGCCGAGCATTGGTGTATTGATAAATAGGCGCGATAGGGGCTTCTTTCGCTAAAATAGCTTCTGCACTGTTATAATAACGGTTCCGTAACTGTGCATTAGTTTCAATACTTGCAGAACTCATCACTTGGTCATATTGCTGGTTATTGAATTTCGGAATATTGCCACTGTGTGTCGATGTCAAAAGGGATAAAAATGTAGAAGGCTCATTAAAGTCACCAATCCAAGATGCGCGAATAACATCAAAATCTCCCGTATTACGGCTATCAATGTATGTTTTCCATTCTTGATTGACTAATTTGACATCAACGCCTAATTTTTTCTTCCACATTGATGCAATTGCGATGGCTATTTTTTGATGGTTTTCTGAACTGTTATATAGCAACGTCAGCTCTAATGGATGATGAGGCCCAAAACCAGCTTCTTTTAATAACGCTTTCGCTTGTTGATCTAATTCTTTTTGCGAATAGCTATTATAAAGCCCTTTTTCAGGTTTAAAGCCATCCGTGACATCAGGTGTAAAATAATAGGCAGGCTTCTCACCTGTGCCTAACACCTTACTCGCAATTAATTGGCGATCAATCGCCATTGACAAGGCCTTTCTCACTCTCACATCGTTTGTCGGTGCACGTTGTGTATTAAAAGCATAATAATAAGTCCCTAATTGATCTGGGGTGAAAACTTCATTAGGAATATCTTTGAGCAGTTTTTGATATCGTTGTTTCGGGAATGATTCAGTAATGTCTAGATCTCCCGCTAAATAACGATTTGTCGCATGGGACTCTTGATTAATCGGGACAAATACCACTTGCGTAATAACCGTATTTTTATGATCCCAATAATATGGATTGGGTGTTAGAACTATTTTTTCATTGACAACACGATCCGCTAACGTAAAAGCACCGTTACCCACTAAGTTACCCACTTTAATCCAGTCAGTCCCTAATTTTTCAACCGTCCCACGATGGACAGGATATAAACTAAAATTGGCAGCTAAAGAAGGAAAATAAGGCACGGGTTTATTAAGAACCACTTTCAACGTGTGTTGGTCAACTGCCTCTACACCTAACTGATCAGCGGCTAATTTACCATCAATAATAGCTTGTGCATTGTTAATCCCCGCCAGTGCGGCAAACCATGCAAATGGGGATGTGTTTTCTGGCGTGACTAAACGCTGCCAACTATAAACAAAATCATCAGCGGTCACAGGCTCACCGTTTGACCAACGGGCATCTGGTCTAAGCGTAAATGTCCAAATGCGGTTATCTTCCGTATTCCACTTGAGAGCAACACCGGGAACTGGCTTGCCATGGCTATCTTGATTAACCAAGCCTTCAAATAAATCACGCATGACTTGCGCTTCGGTCAATCCCACGGATTTAATCGGATCTAATGATGCTGGTTCATCTTTCAAATGGCGAGTCACAGTTTGGTTATCTGCTAACACTGTCCCCGCAGGAACAACTGCACTGAAAGCTGATGTAGTAAAAAATAGTGAAGCAAATAATACGGCTAAAGGAGAAAATGAAGGTTTATCCATGTTATTTTCTATCTTGTTAAGATGATTAAAATCAACGGAATATTTCGCTGACACAGTATCAAAAAGAGACTAACGCATAACTGCACTACTGAATTTAACACGAAGACTTCAACACTTCGTAGAAAACTTTTGTTTTCGCATCATATGCTTTCATGTTTTAAAAATCCATACATCCTGTTTATTTTGTGAGTATAACGGTTTAATAACAAATTTATCTTTTGTGCACAGTTTCAGTCGATGATTAACTTTAATTGTTATTTTTCTCTAAAGGGCACTTCTATCCCTTATATTTCATCTGGTAAATTAATGATTATTAAAGAAACCGATACTTATAGACGCACTTTTGTTACACTCAATAAGATATTTTAAAAGACGATATAATAAAAAACATAAACTCTAATGGCGCTTATCCCCTATATAATCGCTAACCGTGAGAGACTAATTGTCCATACTTGTAACTGCCTTGCGCCACTTATGCGTTAAGGTATACAGTTAGCTTTTCGATATGCAGTTTATTTTGGTCATTAATAGAATGTAAAACTCAAAGGGCCTAGCTTAATCTGAATGAAAACCTTTAATCGCCAAGATTTTCCTGAAAAACAGATTAAATTAGTGCTTATTCAACTTATAAACGGGAGAAAAATTCATGTCGCAAACAGTTAAATTAAAAGGCAATGAAATTGCCGTTAATGGCGTTTTCTTGCAATCAGGTACAAAAGCAAAACCTTTTACTTTAGTCGCAAAAGATCTTAGTGAAGCCACACTGGAAACTTATGTAGGTAAACGCAAAGTACTCAATATTTTCCCAAGTGTTGACACTGGCGTTTGTGCTGCCTCTGTTCGTAAATTCAACCAACTAGCAAACGACCTTGATAACACCGTTGTCCTGTGCATTTCTGCTGATTTACCTTTTGCTCAAGCACGTTTTTGTGGCGCTGAAGGGCTGGATAATGTCGTGACACTATCGACTTTCCGTAGCCCTTCTTTTGCAGATGATTATGGTGTTGCAATTGCAAGTGGCCCACTAAAAGGTTTAACTGCTCGTTCAGTCATTGTCTTAGATGAAAACGACAACGTAATTTATAGCCAGTTAGTCCCTGAGATCACCGAAGAGCCTGACTACGATAGCGCACTAAACAGCCTGAAATAAGCTTATTAAATTATCGAGTTTCTCATATAAAAAAGCGGGATATCATCCCGCTTGAGGTTGTTGACAAAGTGGGATAAAAGCGTGGTTTTTCCCACTTTGTGTTATCAGGCGAAAATCAATATATTGATTTTCCTTGTTTATTTTCAAAACCTATCCAACCTGCCGCCAAACATGTTATGTTTGTCAGCAGTCTGAAGCGGGATATTATCCCGCTTTTTTAACTTTTAATCGTCATTAAATTAGTCAACATAAGCCCAATAGAGGGGATGATGATTTTTAGCATTAACAACATTCACAAATAATTGATTACCTTTCATGTAACTCACTAATGTATGTGATAAGGTACTTAAAATTTTGAATGCCTGATCCTGCGTAACAGGGCAACAGGAGGTTAGAATGTCAATAATGAAATCGCGAGGTTTATGACCATTTTTGACTAACGCTTCCCACGTAAAACGGTTTTTCTTCGTTAGGTATTTAACTGCTGCTTTGTTCATTAAATACAGTTCTGCCGCTGACGCCGCTGACTCAAACATATCATTTTTATAATGACACTGATCCATATACTCGCGTAGCTTACGATTGATAACAAAATTAATAGTGAATTGATCCATGGCAACTCCTTATAGGCTTAAACCCATTAAAAAGATGAGTACCCAATACAGCTGCTGTCTATGTTATATAGCAGGAAAAACCGCCAATACGCAAGGGAGTTGGTCAATATTTACTCTCCCTAAACAATAAGAATAGGTAAACGGCAAGCAATAAGCCGAAAAGAGTTAAAACATGGTCCCTTGCCTTTCTCAGCTAGCTTGCCGTTATCTAATTGAAATTTTAGGTTAATCTATATGTTGGGTTATGTCTAACGCAGTACCTTTGCTCTCTTGCACAAATTGTAAGTGCGTTTCACCCCCCTCAAATTCCTGCACGATATTTAGTTTTTTATCTCCATCCCAACGATAACGAATGGCTATACAACCTTCTACTGGGCAAGGCATTTCACTATTTTTTTGAATGACTAACTTCTCAACTAAGAATAACGGCCCATCTTCAAGTAACCCACTACGGTATTGTTTGTACGCCTGTAATAAAGTGCTTCCAGTAAAATAACATTTAGTGAGAGCTCCATTTTCATAGATCTCATCCATGGTTTGTTCTTCATCTTGGCAATATTTATTTAACCCATCATTTGGGATAGTTGTATTAGCCAAGCTAAAAAAGCTAACACCAAAAAGGATGACCGCGAGTGCAAACAGGTTGTTTTTATTCATTTTAGTTAATCTTGTTCTTTTTTGGTATTCAGACCATATTCTCGAAGTTTATTGGCAATTGCTGTATGAGAGATCTCCAAACGTTTAGCTAATTTACGAGTGCTCGGATAATCACGATATAAACGCGATAGTACCGAAGCTTCATAGCGTTTGGTTATTTCATCCAAAGAGCCATTCAGTGAATCTAGCGCAAGGGTAGGCGTATTGACCACATCCGGTAATTGGATATCATCTGCCTCTAAAGTATTACCTTCGAGCTGTGTTAGGCCTTGATACAAAGCGTTCCTTAATTGACGGACATTGCCAGGCCAATAATAACCACTTAAATATTCAATTAATGAAGGCGCTAATTTAGGCTCTGGGATATGTAACTCTTTTGAGAAGCTGGCAACAAAGGTTTTTGTTAATGGTAAGAGGTCTTCTTTACGTTCACGCAGTGGCGGGATAGTTAGTGTTAATACATTTAAGCGATAATACAGGTCTTCTCTGAATTTTTTTTCTGCAACAAGTGCAGGGAGGTTTTTCTGTGTGGCACAAATCACGCGTACATTGACTTTTACCTCATGTTCTTCGCCGACACGCCTAAAGGTTCCATCATTTAAAAAACGCAGTAACTTAATCTGCATTTGTGGAGACATCTCGGCAATTTCATCCAGTAAAACTGTTCCGCCATTCGCTTGTTCGAAAAAGCCTTTCTTCCCTTCAACCGCATTAGGGTATGCCCCAGCGGCATAGCCAAATAACTCACTTTCAACCACATCATCAGGCATGGAAGCACAGTTTAAACCTAAAAATGGCTCTTTACCTCTTGCACTGTGTAAATGGCAAGCTTTGGCTAACAGATCTTTTCCTGTTCCCGTTTCCCCCACCAGTAACAACGGTTCATCCAACATTGCCATCCGTTTTGCACGCTCAACAACATTTGACATAACAGGGCTGACAGCAATAATTTGCTCAAACCCGCTGTTATCCACTTCTGTCACTTGTTGACGCTGCTTATCTAAAACAGCCGCTGATTTAAGTAATAAAACAGCCCCCGTACAATGGGATTTGCCCTCTTCGTCCGCCAAAATAATTGGGGTTACCTGCATCAGATAGTCTTGACCTTTGATGGTGATTTTTTCCGAGTATGGCTCAGGAGATCCACGCTCAAACCAGCGCGCTAAGCTATGACTTCCAACCAACTGAGAAAAAGTCTTTTCCCGAATTTTTGTTTCATCATAGCCAAACAGTTGCAGAGTCATTGGGTTAACTAATTCAATATTTAGCTTATTATCGATGGATAAAACAGCTTCAGGAAATGAATTAAGTAATGCCCACACCGCTTTGTGTTCACGTTCTGATGGCATGAAATAAATACGTCGAACATCAATCACCCCATTAATTCGGCGAATTTCAGCCATCAAAGAGCTAAATACCTGAAAATCAACAGGGGTAAAGTTAAGGTATATGCGGCGCTGAGGCGATATTTCAATGCCTTTAAGATCAATATTTTGCAGAACTAAAAGATCAAGTAATTCACGCGTTAACCCTATTCGGTCTTGGCAAGTCACTTCGAGGCGCATGGAAAGGAACCTTATTAAAGACGTTGATTAAATGCGTTTATTTTAACGTTAATCACGGTGAGAAGACAGGGTTTGTGTCACATATTGTTGACACGTTGTAATTGAATGACCTCCTGCCGAATAAAATGGTATTTTGGCCTATTTTTCATTCATATTGGAAAGAATTAACCATCATGACAACAAAAAATGCTGCAAGGTGAGCCTAAACTGTCAACTCACCCTGACAATGAAAACTTATTTTTTGTCCTTTTTATTTGGAATTACGTTTTTTAACTGCCCAATTAACTGATGACGAAAATCCGCCAGCCGCGGCTTATTATCAATCCAAGGTAATGGGCGGCACAGTTCCATGGCCTTAATCCCCAAGCGTGCGGTTAATAAACCCGCCCCAATTCCTTGCGCAGCTCGCGTGGACAATCGAGCCGTAATATCTTGTGATAACCAATCCATTCCAACTTCACGGATCAGCTCTGACGCACCAGCAAATGCAATGTTTATCAATACCATACGGAACAATCGAATACGGCTATAATAGCCTAGTTCAATTCCATAAATGGCCGCGATTCGGTTAATCAAACGAATATTTCGCCAAGCAATAAACGCCATATCTACGATAGCTAACGGGCTAGCGGCAATCATAATGGCCGATTCCGCACTGCAACGGCTAATTTCTTTTCGTGCCTGCTCATCAAGAATTGGTTGAACTATTTGACTATATAATTCAACAACTTCACGGTCATTATGCGAGTCATGCAACAGGCTTTGCCAACGTTGTACTGCCGGGTGCTGCGCAGATAATGCTGACTGTTTAGCCAATTTCTCACAGAAGTCTTTCCCCTGTCCCATACCATGGCTATGCAGTAATTCGCGCGCAAAATCTCGCTCTTCAGCACGTTCACGTAGTCGGTATAAACGACGCCACTCCCCCACAATCGAACCAACACCGGCAATAACAATTAAGCCTCCCGCAGATGCCGTGCCTAATGCGGTCCAATCTTGCGTTACCCATGATTGATGGGCCCAAATACCTAGCTGTGCAACAACACTCACCACGAAAATTCCCGTGGCTGTTCCGATAAGCTTACGCCAAAAAGAGCGCTTCGGTTTTAACGCTTCATTAATCAGGCTTTCAATTTCCCCATCTTGCGCTCCTTGCTCCGTCTCTAATGCCACTGGCGTGAAATTTTCAAACTCGTGATCATCAAATACATGTGCTTGCCTTAATTTTTCAGTATTTTCATCGGAAATCTCATCGGCAAAATCAAGGCGTTGCTTTATTGGTTCATTCATTTTAATTTATCCCCCAACAAAAATTCTAACGCGCTATCCATACGTATATGGGGTAATGGTTGGTCAATCGGCGTCGGCTGTGGCCTAAAGTTTTCAAACTGAAAGCCTTGTTGTTGCCAAAATTGCTCAGAAGGTAAACGTTTAGGCACTTCCCCTGGGTAAAAAGTTAACGGTTGCCCATCACTTAAACGCTCCCCTTTCAAGGCAGGCAGCTTTTCCCCTTTATAATCTACAATGCCACTTTTTGTCGCTTGAATGGATGCCAACCCCATGCAGTCCATACTGATACCTTCAAACGCAGCATTTTGCCAAGCTTCTTGCACCAATTGTTGCAGTAAAGAGACTAAATTCCCATGTTGATCTGGCGTAACATGGTCAGATTTACTGGCGGCAAATAACAGTTTATCAATGCATGGAGAGAATAAACGTCTAAGTAATGTGCGTTTTCCATAATGAAAACTACGCATTAATTGAGTCAACGCCATACGCATATCATTAAATGCTTCAGGACCACTATTTAATGGTTGCAAACAATCTACAAGCACAATTTGACGGTCAAATCGTTGAAAATAGTCACGATAAAACCCTTTCACCACATGTTCACAATAATATTGATAGCGTTGCTGTAATGCGCCAAAATTCGTGTTCTTCCCCGCTTGTGCCAAGGCTTTTGCCCCATATTTCGCCACATTTGGCCAAGGAAAAAATTGCAAAGCCGGTGCGCCATCCAGTTCCGCGGGTAAAACAAAACGTCCAGGTTGAATAAAGTGTTGCCCTTGCGCCTTACATTCAATTAAATATTGTGTATAGCTTTTCGCAATCTCCGCCAGTAAATTTTCGTCTACCGGAGCGAATGGGTCGCACTTTTCACATAAGGCTAACCAAGGTTGGGCTAAATGTGCTCGTTCACCTTTGATCAGTGTATTCATTTGCTCTGACCAATCGATATAACTGAGATCTAACATTGGTAAATCCAGCAACCATTCCCCTGGGTAATCGACAATTTCTAAATATAAAGATGAGTTATCAACAAAATGACGCAAAAAGGAATCATTTGAACGATAATGTAGTTTCAAGCGAATTTCACTGACACCACGGGTTGGCGTTGGCCACGCTGGTGGCTGCCCATACAACGATGCAATACCTTCATCATAAGCAAAGCGCGGAACGGATAAATCACGATGAGGGATGCGTTTCACCCCGAGTAGCCGTTTATCCCTTGCTGCGGAAAATAAAGGCAAACGAGCGCCTGTATTCACGTTCAATAGTTGATTAACTAATGAAGTAATGAATGCCGTTTTACCACTACGGCTAAGCCCTGTTACGGCTAATTTGACATGACGATCAACACTTCGGTTCATCAAATCCGTCAATTCATTTTGCAGGCGTTTCATGCTCCTCCCGAGTTGCTCCATCGTAATTGATAATTCTCTTACTCATTATTTTGCGCAATAATTTGGCATAAAACAAACAGTATTAGCTTAACCGTTTGATCAACAAATTAATTATCCATTTACTGCTCAACAATTTAATCACTCTTGCGACAATACCTGCAGGTCCATAGTTGAGTAAGAACACCAAAAAAATCTTAAATGCTTTTGCTAAAAGAAGTTGTTTTGCATATTTTTTGATGTGTTGATGAAGCACTTTCGACATATTACGTACTCCTACTCCCAATACACAAAAATAAGAGATAAAAGGGATATGGTGGAAACCTAATCCCTTTGTTGTGATGGCTATGCAATTTTTATAAATCGCGGAATTTACTGTTGACGGTATAGGTGTCTGAAGTGACATAACGCTCGATTTGGCGAAGTTTCATTTCACCTGATTTCAGTTGCATATCGATTTGATTTATCAAGCTACTGACTTCAGGCCCGATATCTTGCTCACCTCGATAACCACTTGGTGCGGTTTCCACCACAAAACACATCACAATATATAAAATTAATGTGATCCCAAAGCTCATAAATAAAGCCAATACGGCTAATGCTCTGACCAATGCAACAGGTAATTCTAAATATTCCGCAATACCAGAACATACACCACCAAACACACGTCTGTCTGACAAACGGTAAAGTTTACGGTTGCGAAATTGAGTCATTATTTTTGCCTCCAATTCGGGTGCTCTGCATCCAAAATATCTTCAAGCGTCTTAATGCGTTGCTGCATACGCGAAGCCTGCTCCGCTAATTGCATTAAACGCTGTACTTCATTTTCAGTTAGCTGGCTCCCCTGCCCGTTATTTTTTTTGCTGTAGTGCAGCCATAACCAAACAGGCAGAACAAAAATAACAAAAATGATTAATACGAGAGACAGTAAAACGTAGCCCATCACATTTCCTTATTAATATGGTTAGTCTATTTGCCACTCTGACACGAAATACCAAAGTGGCAAAATAAAATTACTGATCTTTATTAATTTTAGCTTTAAGTGCCGCTAACTGCGCGCTAATTTCATCATCTGCTTTAAGTTCAGCAAATTGCTGATCCAGCGATTTTTGTTTGCCAATACCATAACTTTGAGCTTCACCTTCCATATGATCAATACGGCGTTCAAACTGTTCAAAACGCGCCATTGCTTCATCCATTTTTCCACTGTCTAATTGGCGGCGAACATTGCGGCTCGACTGTGCCGCTTCCATACGAACCACCATAGATTGCTGCTTGGCACGAGTTTCTTGCAATTTGTTTTCTAATTCTGAAATTTCACCTTTTAAGCGGGTCAATGTTTCATCAACAATAATCAGCTCATGTTTTAAAGTATCAACCATCGCGCTGACTTTTTGTTTTTCAATTAAAGCCGCACGCGCTAAATCTTCTTTATCTTTGACCAATGCTAATTCCGCTTTTTCTTGCCAATCAGCAACTTGCTTTTCACCCATTTCAATACGGCGCTCTAAGCCTTTTTTCTCTGCTAAGGTGCGTGCAGACGTTGAGCGGATCTCAACTAACATATCTTCCATTTCCTGAATCATCAGGCGGATCATTTTTTGCGGATCTTCAGCTTTATCTAACAGTGAAGCAATATTTGCATTAATGATGTCGGCAAAACGTGAAAAAATACCCATTATTCATTTCCTCTTGATGGATTTATCATTTCTGTCGCGCCTGACTTGATTTAGCTTCCAGCCAATCTGACGCGCTATAAATAAAACAATTTACTTTAATTACACTCAATCATTGGTAAAACGGTCTACCTTTTCTCTCTAACATATAGCAAACTGCGTGCCAAAAGTTTAAAAAATTACTATCAGATTGATTTTATTAATATTAATTATTTTCTTTACATCCAATCTGTTTAGTTTATAGTTAACACATCGGTCATTAAAACCAATTTTTGGTAAATTTAACCATGAAAAATGCAAACGATACGATCCTCGGTGTCTCCAGCAATTTTTTAGATGTCCTTGAGCAAGCCTCCGAACTTGCCCAATTAAATAAGCCCATTCTGGTCATAGGAGAACGCGGAACAGGTAAGGAACTGATTGCAGATCGTTTGCACTACCTTTCCCCCCGTTGGCAAGAAGCCTTTATCTCTCTCAATTGCAGTGGACTCAATGAGAATTTACTGGATTCTGAACTATTTGGGCACGAAGCGGGGTCATTTACTGGTGCACAAAAACGCCACCAAGGGCGCTTTGAACGCGCAGATAAAGGTTCGTTATTTCTTGATGAACTCGCTACCGCACCAATGTCAGTACAAGAGAAGCTATTAAGAGTCATCGAATATGGCGAACTCGAACGTGTTGGGGGCAGCCAATCTTTACGGGTGGACGTGCGTTTAATATGTGCAACCAATGCGAATTTACCTGAGCTCGCTAAACAAGGCAGATTTCGTGCAGATTTACTGGATAGGCTTGCATTTGATGTGATCCGCATTCCTCCCCTACGGGAGCGTCAGCCTGATATTTTATTACTGGCTGAACATTTTGCCATTTTAATGTGCGGAGAATTAAAACGTTCTCATTTTACAGGGTTTACACCTGAAGCAGAGCAAGCTTTATTACAATACCCTTGGCCGGGAAATGTGCGTGAGCTAAAAAATGTGATTGAGCGTTCAGTTTATCGCCATGGTGATCAAGCCAATCCAGTGAATACCATTATTTTTAATCCCTTTGGGGAAAAGCTGGCGGAGTTACATGAGACACTCCCCAGTAAAGGGGTCGCCACATCCTCGAATAGCAGGCTACCTACACTGCCTTGTGACTTACGGCAATGGCAGCAACAGACTGAAAAACAGCTACTTGAACAGGCAATTATCGCTAATCACTATAATCAACGAAAAGCCGCTCAATCCTTATCCCTAAGCTATGATCAGTTACGTGGGTTAGTGAAAAAACATCAAATTAAAACTGAAAATTAAAATGCTATCCAAGTAATACTCTCTTTATTACTTGGATATCGACCCACTTTTTAATCTGCCCCCTTTATATGAAAGATTTTTTTTACTAAATATTTCAAAATTATTAAATCCCTCATTAAAATAATTACGTATTTTCTTCTAAGAACAATTTGTTATCCATTTCTTGTTTTTGTTTTTGCCTCTTTTTCTAATTTTAAACTTATTTAAAAATATCATAAGCATATAGTTCAATAAGTAAAATTGATTGACTCAACTCGTATTTGTCATAAAAATCAACATCAAGAGTGAACGTTATATTAAATATCATTTTAAATTAAGATATTCTCTGCAAACGACTTATGTTTTTATTTTTTCTATTTTTATTTTACATTAAGCTAAAAATACAATGGTAGATAAATTATTAGTTAAACCTATTATTTTTATTTCTAATTTTTACAGATTGTCATAATTAACCACAACGAAAAATATATTTATGTGATATTTATATTAGTGCGACTTCTATAGCACAAGGAGCTTATTATGAAAAAAGTAAACATATTGGCTATCCCTTTGTTGCTCTTAGGGGTATCAACTATGCCTCACTCTGAATCATTAATGCGAACCTTTAGCTATTGTGATGCCTCTTTTTTTAATAAGATGAATGACTATCCCGTGCTTCGGGATATCTCTAACACCTTAAAAAATACCAAGTTTGATGATGGTATACCATTTTCTGTTGACCTCAATTTTTCGCCAACGGGTGTTGTTACTTTTAACCGTTTTTTTGTCAGCCATAGTGACTTTAATAAATACGACGATTTCTCCTATATGGGCATACGCGGCCACTATTATTTTTGGGGTTTCGAAACAACACAGAGTCTTGATGAGGTTATCCGCTATACCTCCTCAAAAATTAGTATCTTAAAGATAGGCAATAGCTATATTTATGCCCCAATGATTAGGCATAATTTAAACGGAAAATGGGTCTTTAATGAATATGTGGCTCAAGATTATGGTTTAGATCCTTATGCCGCTGAAAAAATGATGGTTATTGAGAAGGATGAACAGCGTGGTGTTGTCCGCTTTATATGTACACTGCAAGGTAATGTCACGGAAGATGATTTAAAATTTGTCGGTTTGAAGTAACTCGCTTAACTAAGCAGCAATACGACCGCAAGGGCTCCACTTTACACATAAAAAAAAGCCAGCACCCAAGCTGGCTATCAAATAAAACACTGGAAGCAATGTGAGCAATGTCATGCCTGTCGACATAAGTACACACTTAAGCGACAAAGCGAATGATAATAGTTATCAGTGCTATTTGTAAAGCTTTTTAATGAGATTTTTTCTCATTAAGACATACTTCAATGATAGACCACATAATTTTATCAATAACCATAATATTTCAATGTTATTTAGTGTGTTTTTTGTTCGGTTTTAACGCCCGATTTTGCTTATACCCTGTTCGCCCTTTTTTACGCTACAATAGGTCAATTCAGGTTAACGATATCAGTGTTATGGGCCGACTAACTCTTTGGTTTTTATTTCTCATTTTTGCCTCTGTGAATGCGTTCAGTAGCCAAGAGCGTTATACAGACATTGTAGCGAATGAAGTCCCTGCGGATATTCGACATAAGGGTTTCATCTACTGTGTTAATGGCATTGTTACCACATTTAATCCACAACTTGTCAGTAGTGGCTTGATCGTTGATCCGCTTGGCGCACAAATTTATGATCGCCTGCTGGATGTAGACCCATTTACTTACCGTCTCATTCCAGAGTTAGCCGAGCGTTGGGAAGTGTTTGATAACGGTGCAACCTATCGCCTTTACCTCAGAAAAGACGTTCAATTCCAAGAGACCCCCTGGTTTACGCCCTCACGAAACATGAATGCGGATGACGTCGTTTTTAGCTTTGCGCGAATGTTTGAAGTCAACCATCCTTACCATTATATAAATGGTGGTCGTTACCCCTATTTCGATAGCCTACAATTTGCCAGTAGTGTGCAAAGTATTCGTAAAATCAATCAGTACACCGTCGAATTTCGCTTAAACTCACCAGATGCTTCATTTTTATGGCATTTAGCAACTCACTATGCCCCTATTCTCTCCGCCCAATATGCTGATTCGCTATCACGCGTTAATCGCCAAGAGTTGATTGATTGGCGTCCTGTCGGTACAGGTCCATTTAAGTTAGATGACTATCAAGCAGGCCAATTTGTACGCTTACTCAGAAACGACCATTATTGGAAAGGTCAACCACGTATGGAAGAAGTCGTTGTCGATATGGGGGCTGGTGGCACAGGACGTATTTCTAAGCTCCTCACGGGGGAATGTGATGTATTGGCTTACCCTGCCGCGAGTCAATTGAAAGTCCTACGTGATGACCCACGTTTACGTATTTCAATGCGCTCAGGAATGAATATTGCCTATTTGGCGTTTAATACCAGCAAGCCGCCACTGGATCAACTGAAAGTGCGCCAAGCGATTGCTTACGCCATTAATAATGAACGATTAATGCAGTCAATCTACTATGGCACCGCAGAGACAGCGGCATCTATCCTGCCTCGTGCATCTTGGGCTTATGATAACCAAGCGAAAATAACCGATTATAATCCTGAACTTTCCAAACAAATGCTGCGGGATATGGGATTAGAGGATCTTAAATTGGATTTATGGGTACCTATCGCTTCACAGTCTTACAATCCCAGTCCATTGAAAATGGCAGAACTTATTCAAGCGGATTTAGCTCAAGTCGGGATCACCATGAATATCCGTTCCGTAGAGGGGCGTTTCCAAGAAAATCAGCTAATGGATAGAACCCATGATATGACGTTAGCGGGCTGGACGACAGATAGCAATGATCCTGATAGCTTTTTCCGTCCATTACTAAGTTGCGCAGCAATTAGCTCACAAACCAACTTGAGCCATTGGTGTAATCCCGCATTTGATGACATTTTACATAAGGCACTGTTGACTCAACAACTCGCCTCGCGGATCGATTACTATCATCAAGCTCAGCAAATTTTAGGCGAAGAGCTACCCATTTTGCCGCTCGCTTATTCGTTACGATTACAAGCTTATCGCTATGATATGAAGGGGCTCGTAATAAGTGCTTTTGGTAATACTTCATTTGCGGGAGTTTATCGTGAAATGGAGCAAAAACCGCAAGCTGCACCGAAAAAACAAGAGGTGCAACCATGATTATTTACTCATTACGCCGCTTTTTACTATTGCTGGTTACCGTTTTCTTTTTATCATTAGTCAGTTTTAGCCTGTGCTACTTTACACCAAATGCCCCCCTTGGCGGTGCCTCCATAATAGACGCCTATATTTTTTACTTTAATGGTTTATTGCACTTTGATTTTGGTGTGTCCAGTATTAATGGTGAGCCAATAACTGAACAGCTAAAAGACACTTTTCCCGCCACCATGGAATTGTGTATTTTGGCATTTATTTTTGCTCTCACAACGGGGATCCCCCTAGGTATTATCGCGGCATTTTGGCGTAACAAACCCGCTGATATCGCCATCAGTGTTTTTGCTTTATTAGGCTTTTCCGTTCCTGTGTTTGTTTTAGCCTTAGTGCTCACGCTGTTTTTCTCATTACACCTTGGCTGGCTTCCGGTTTCAGGTCGTATTGACCTATTATATAATTTGAAACCTGTTACAGGCTTTGCCTTGATCGATGCGTGGCTTTCTGATTCTCCTTACCGTAAAGAGATGATAATCAATGTATTAGAACATATGATTTTACCTGTACTCACGCTCGCGCTCGCACCCACGACGGAAGTCATTCGCTTAGTGAGAAACAGCACTGAAGAGATCGCGAGTGAGAACTACATTAAAGCTGCTGCAATCCGTGGACTTTCTCGCCTTAAAATCATTCGCCGTCATATTTTTCATAATGCCATTCCGCCCATTATTCCAAAGCTTGGTCTGCAATTTTCCACTATGCTTACTCTCACTATGGTCACTGAATTGGTGTTTAACTGGCCGGGACTTGGGCGCTGGTTGGTGACTGCTATCCGTCAGGAAGATTATTCGGCGATTTCCGCCGGTGTGATGTTAATTGGCGCATTAGTCATTACTGTCAACGTGCTATCCGATATTTTAGGTGCGATGATGGACCCGTTAAAACATAAGGATTGGTATGTCCTCAGATAATTTTTATCGCGAACAGAAAATGCCATCCCCTACACGGGTGGTGTGGAATTTATTTTCATCTGACATCGTTTCGATGGTGGGTTTTTTTGGTGTTCTATTTTTGCTTACTCTGTGTTTTATCGGGTCTTATCTCGCGCCTTATGCTTTAGATCAACAATTTTTAGGGTATCAATTAACGCCACCATCTTGGTCACATTACGGTGAGGTCGCTTTTTTCTTCGGCACCGATGACCTTGGACGAGATATTTTAAGCCGCTTACTAATCGGGACTAAATCCACTTTTGGCTCGGCTATTTTTGTCACCTTTATAGCCACGATTATTGGTTTAATTTTAGGTTGCCTTGCTGGAATGACAAAAGGGTTAAAGTCTGCTGTCTTTAACCATATTCTCGACACACTACTTTCCATCCCATCATTACTATTGGCGATTATTGTCGTTGCATTTATGGGTGCAAGCCTTGAAAATGCCATGCTGGCCATCTGCCTTGCATTAATACCACGAATGGTAAGGACCATTTACGTTGCCGTACATGATGAATTAGATAAAGAATATATTGTGGCTGCTCGCCTTGATGGCGCGTCAAATATCTTTATTCTGTGGTATACCGTATTACCAAATATTACCCCTATTTTGGTCACTGAACTGACTCGTGCCTTATCTATCGCTATTCTCGATATTGCCGCACTGGGCTTTTTGGATTTAGGCGCTCAGTTACCGTCTTCTGAATGGGGAGCGATGTTAGGTGATACCTTAGAACTGATTTACGTTGCACCTTGGACTGTGATCTTGCCCGGTATCGCTATCATGATAAGTGTGTTATTCGTGAATTTACTGGGTGACGGTTTACACAGAGCCATCAATGCGGGAGTTGAATAATGCCACTCTTAGACATCCGCAATTTAACCATTGAATTTATGACCGCCAACGGTCCTGTCAAAGCAGTAGACCGTGTATCTATGACACTTTCTGAAGGTGAAGTACGCGGTTTAGTCGGCGAGTCAGGTTCAGGAAAAAGTTTAATCGCAAAAGCCATTTGCGGCGTAACAAAAGATAATATCCGGGTAACTGCCGATCGCTTTCGCTTCCAAGACATTGATTTATTAAAACTTAGCCCTCGCAAACGCCGCAAGTTAATTGGTCACAACATATCAATGATCTTCCAAGAGCCACAATCGTGCCTCGACCCTGCGGCAAATATTGGTAAACAGTTGATCCAATCCATTCCTGGTTGGACATATAAAGGTCGCTGGTGGCAACGTTTCAATTGGCGAAAACGCCGTGCTATTGAGTTGTTACACCGGGTTGGTATTAAAGATCATAAAGATATCATGCATAGTTATCCTTATGAATTGACGGATGGTGAATGCCAAAAAGTGATGATAGCCATCGCTATCGCTAATCAACCTCGTTTGTTAATTGCAGATGAACCCACCAATGCCATGGAGTCAACAACACAGGCGCAAATTTTCCGCCTGCTCGATAAACTAAATCAAAACAATAACATGGGGATTTTGTTAATCAGTCATGATATGGAAATGATGTCAAAATTAGTTGATCGTATTAATGTTTTGTACTGTGGGCAAACAGTAGAAAGTGCCACGCCTGAAGATATTTTACAGCGACCGCGCCACCCTTATACCCAAGCTCTGATCCGTTCTATACCAGATTTTGAAAGCCCGATCCCTCATAAAGGGAGATTAAATACCTTACCCGGAGCAATTCCATCATTAGAGCATTTGCCTATTGGTTGCCGCCTTGGGCCCCGTTGTCCTTATGCACAACGCACCTGCATTGAAGCTCCACAGCTACGTAATATCAAAAACCATTTAGTGGCTTGCCATTATCCACTGAATACGGAGGAGCAACCCTGATGGAAACGTTACTAGAAGTGCGCAATTTAACAAAAACCTTTCGCTTTCGCGAAGGCTTGTTCCATCGTCATGAGCTGCAAGCCGTTAAGCCGATTAGTTTTAATTTACAAGCAGGCCAAACTTTGGCAATAATTGGCGCGAATGGTTCAGGAAAATCCACGCTCGCACGCATGCTTTCAGGCGTGGTAGAGCCCACCAGCGGAGATATTATGATCCGCGGTCAGCGCCTAAACTTTGGCGATTATAGTTATCGCAGCCAACGCATCCGCATGATATTCCAAGATCCGAGTACATCACTAAACCCTCGGCAGCGTATTGGGCAGACCCTTGAACTACCACTAAAATTAAACACAGATTTGACCGGTATCGAGCGAGAAAGGCGGATTATTCAAACATTGCGCCAAGTCGGTTTGCTGGCTGATCATGCTGAATATTACCCACATATGTTAGCCTCAGGGCAAAAGCAGCGTATCGCCCTTGCTCGTGCCCTTATTTTACAACCAGAAATTATCGTCGCTGATGAAGCACTTGCCTCACTTGATATGTCTATGCGCTCACAGATCATTAACTTGATGCTAGATTTGCAAGCCAAACAGGATATTGCTTATATCTACGTAACCCAACATCTCGGAATGATGAAGCATATTAGTGATAAAATGCTAGTGATGGATAAAGGGGAGGTCGTAGAGCGAGGCAATACTGCTGAGGTACTCGCAGCCCCACTTCACGATGTCACTCGCCGTTTGATTGAAAGCCATTTTGGCGAACCCTTGTCGATTGATGCATGGCGGCAGGACTTGTAATTATTGATGCAGAGGCGGTTTATCTTTGCTGCTGATTTTTTACCGCTAAGTAAAGCAAAAAAACATCCCAAAATTGATAAATATATCCGTCGTGCTGACTAACGACGATTTGAATCATTACAAGCTATTTTTTATGCTTATATATCAGTAGATAACAAAATCATGTAGATATCCGTAGTCCAGTAACTAGCTTATTGATGGGTAAAGAAACTAGCGTTCAAATTAAACAAGTCGCCTTATTTGAACGCTTAATTTAACAGATTGTTCTCTTGCTAGTTATAGAGCTTACTCTCTAACTATTATTTAATGCCGCATAACTCTCGGTCATCTTTGTTTATTGTTGTGTAAAATTTAGCCTCTTTCTTGAACCAATAACAATATTCTTTATTATTTTTATCTTCGCGTGCCTTATCGATCATTTCACGTATTGCCTCACGATTTCCACTTTCAGCTACATCTTTAAAAAGTGCGTATGCCTTAGCATTATCTATCGGTAAATAACTACCTGATTTATATAATTTTGCTAAGCTAAACTTAGCTTCAACATCTTTTCTTTTTAGCAATGTATTGATTTGTGATTTTGGATTATTCTCACCATAAATTTTACATTCCCCACCTTTCCTGTTAATTATCGCACCATTAGGCGGTAATAACTCCTCATCACTAGAACTAAAGTAAATAGTTCCATCAGGGTACGTTATAGTACAGCTATACCGATCCCGTGACGTTGAGTCTTGATAATGGGTTGATTGAAATAATATATTTTTTGGTGTAATTATGGGTGAGTTTAATTTTATTAAAATATTCTGAGGCTGATTTATATTGACTGTTTCTCCACTATGATTGGTGTAGTTCAAGCCCACTCCTACTGAACTCACCTCCTTATATAATGCCTGCTTCTTTTTCTCTACCATGCCTGAATCATCATTTGTCACATCTATAATATAGAGTTCTGGGGTAATACTATATGATTCCTCTACCGGCTGTTTACTGGCTAAATAGAAAACAACTTTATATTCGATAGGGTTTTGTTGTTTCCCATCCGAAAAATACCCATAATAAGTATATGTGCTTTTCACTTTCTCTAATTTCCATTCGCACTTATTATCAATTGTTAGAGGTAGCACTGTTTTTATTTTTTGCTCATCATTGGATGCTAAATATATTTTTTCATCGAATCCTCGATGGTATCTTTCTTTAAAAGTAGGATTGGTAAAGTCTCCTGAGGGAAAAACCAATTCAGTATCGCTACAGTGTGATGAAGAATAACGTGCATCAAACTCTAGTTGTGTATTCTTAGGAATATCAACTTCAAATATTATTGATTGGTTCTTACTTATAAACTTAGAATTGTCAAATGCTTTAATTGGCTTGTAGAGGGAAGGTGATATTGAACATGCAGACAAAAACAATAAAGGAGTAAGCAAAACACATTGGGTATATTTTAATATTTTCATTTAACGCCAGTTTAAGTTAAGTATCAATATACTGAATATATCAACCTAACTAACTTTAGGAAACTTATTTTCCATTCGATGTTTAACACTGTTATACCAATTGCGAATTGTGCCGCGCTCAAAAGAAAATGGCACTCTCGCCTTACCTAAAATGGCTTTCATTCGCATAAAAGCCGACATCAAAGATCCCCATACCCGTAATATTAACGAGCGACAATAACGTTCGCCTTAATATGTTTAAGGTGAACGATAATCGTGAAGGTGACGATCACTAATAAAGACCAGGCCCCCCATTTCCCCGCATGTACCATTGACCAAGCGCCAATTTGGTTGGGGTATTGCCAAACCCCAAAAAACGTCCCCATATTTTCTGCGAGCCAGATAAAAAAACCAATTAACATAAACGCAAGTAAAAGTGGCATTTTGCGCTCTTTATCCAGTGGTGTATAAAACACCACACTGCGCGCATACAAACCAAAAATAAAAGCCGTTAAGTACCAGCGATAATCATCAATATAATGGTGACTAAAAAAGTTAATATAAATTGCTAACGCTACACAGGTTGCCATCCAATAAGGGGGATAGTGTTCGATTCTAACCTTAAAAAAACGCCATGATTGAATCAGATAGCTTCCTACTGCGGCGTACATAAAGCCAGTAAAAAGTGGAACCCCCCAGAGTTTAGTAAAAGCCTCGTCTGGATATTGCCACGAGCTAATCGTCGCTGACGTCTTAAATAACTCCATCATAAAGCCGACTAAATGGAAGAGACAAATCGCTTTTAGTTCATCCAACGTCTCCAATTTTGACCATACTAATATGACCTGAAATGTGACAGCAAAAATGAGTAAAGCATCATAACGAGGTAACCCTAAGATACCTTGTGTGGGAATTAAGAACAGGGTTAAAAAGAAAAAGCCGGCGAATAAGCAAGAGCGTGCATTAATCACACCAAAAAACCAAAACTCTAAAATAAAGCGCTTAATACCGTGGCTATTATTGGGTGTGTGTGCCATCAGTTTTTGATCTAGCTGCCCTAAAAAATTGAGTTTATGACTCACCCTTCCCATTTACTCACTCACTTATTATTTAAATTGATTATTGGTTTTTATGCTTTAGTCCGCGGAGCATTTTATCAAATCCGTTTGTGATCCAATAAGGCAACTGTCTTAAATCTGTATGGTTTCCATTTTCAGTGTAAATGTCTAAATTTACACCATGCGGTATTATTCTCTCCCTTTTTCATTTAAATTCACTTTTTATCGTGCAACTCGCACCCATTGGCAATTTACTAACAAAAAGTAGTGATATACTTAACAAGAGAAGTATTTATTTGCTCGCTGTTGCCCATTTTATAACTTAGGAGTTCTATGATGAAATTGTATTACGCTCCCGGTGCTTGTTCTCTTTCTCCGCATATTATTTTACGTGAAACTGGGTTGGATTTTTCGATTGAACGCGTGAATATCAAAGAGAAAAAAACTGAGAAAGGCGAAGACTTTTTAGCAATAAATCCGAAAGGCCAAGTACCAACTTTAGTGTTAGATAATGGAGAGCAACTTACTGAAGGTGCTGTTATTGTTCAGTATCTTGCAGACCAAAAACCCGATAGAAACCTGATTGCGCTTGCGGGTTCAATGAAACGCTACCACCAAATGGAAGCGTTAAATTTTATTTCGACAGAGCTTCATAAAAATTTCTCACCTTTATTTACCCCTGGAACGCCTGAAGATTATAAAGAAACAGTTCGTCATACATTATTGAGTAAGTTCAAATACGTTGACTCCGTATTAGCAAAACATGCGTTCTTTGCTGGTGATAGCTTTAGCGTAGCTGATGCCTATTTATTTACCGTAACTGGCTGGGCAAAACATGTTGGTTTAGATTTATCAAGCTTAACGCATTTACAAGACTACCTTGCTAAGATAGCAAAACGTCCGACTGTCCAAGAGGCATTAAAAGCGGAAGGTTTAATCTAAAATTTCAATAATAACGCCCTAAATTTAGGGCGTTGAGATTGTTGACAAAGTGGGAGAAAAGCGTAGTTTTTCCCACTTAGTGTTATTAGGCGAAAACCAATCAATTGATTTTTCAGGCTTATTTTCAAAACCTATTCAACCTGCCGCCAAACATGTTATGCTTGTCAGCAGTCTGATGTGCCCTAAGTTTAGGCCGCTACGGCTATTTAAGACAGATCAATCAGTCTACTTGAGTAGCGCAGAACTTATGTTGTGGATTAACCATTTTGTCTTGAGCTGCAACCAATTGTAGTTCGTACTCACCCATTTCTTTTGTTTTAATCATCACTTCATATACCGCAGCAGCAACATGTTCTAGTCCTTTATCTAAAGGTTCCCCTTTTAATAAATTCACTAACATTAAACCACTCGTCAAGTCTCCTACCCCCACTGGTTGTTTTTCACCAAAATCAACTAATGGACGGCTAACATGCCAGCTATGCTCCGCA
Source organism: Providencia rettgeri (assembly GCF_041075285.1). Classification (NCBI taxonomy): domain Bacteria; kingdom Pseudomonadati; phylum Pseudomonadota; class Gammaproteobacteria; order Enterobacterales; family Morganellaceae; genus Providencia; species Providencia rettgeri. Next base: position 1,821,208 of record NZ_CP163512.1, read on the forward strand.
GTAACCAAGATCATCTCAAAGCGGTCAGCTCGATAAGCCGCACGGCTAAGATGCTTCACGAGAACAATTTTCGGCCCCTTGTGACAAAGCTCTCTAGCCGCATCAATAGCTTCTTCCACTGTGTTGATTGTTCTATCTGCAAGTGTTTCTAATTCAAGGAGGTTGGGGGCAATGACATCACTTGCGGCTAACGCCCTTTCACACAAGAACTCAGCAACACCTGGTGCAACAATACAACCTTTTTCAGGATGTCCCATAACTGGATCACAAAAATATAGAGCTTGTGGGTTTGCTACTTTAATTTTTTTCACAATCGCAAGTATATCGTCGCCCTGCTCCGCTGAGCCAATATAGCCACTTAACACAGCATCACATATTTCAAGTTTATGTATCTTAGCCAAGCCTTCAACAATATCTGTTAAGTGCTGAGCGGGGAACACACTCCCTGTCCATTGTGGGTATTGTGTATGATTAGAAAATTGTACGGTATTGAGTGGCCACACATCTACGCCCATGCGGCACATAGGGAATGCAGCAGCACTGTTTCCTGCATGGCCGAAAACAACATGGGATTGAATTGATAATACGCTTTTCATTAAGAACCCGGGTATTGTTATATCGAATGAAGGGAAATCAGTGATCAGCCGTTGCTAATATGAATATGCTCCAAATAATTCTAGTTGCAGGCAGGTGACAGCACGGTGAGTCCAGTTAAACATACATAAGTATGTCAAGTGCAATCAACATCCATGCAACTTGAAGTATAACGAGCATAGCCCGGAAAACACTCCGGGCTGATATTACCAAGGTTAGTCAGAGCTATTTCCAATTAATTAAGCAGTCGTTTTTCTTACCACGACGGATCAAGGTGTAACGCCCAAACAAGCGATCTGCATCGGTAAAGACATACATTGGCTCAGTTTGTTTTTGACCATTGATAGAAACCGCGTTAGAGCTAATCGCTGTTCTTGCTTGCCCACGTGATGGTGTTAACTCTGAATCAACTAAAGCTTGTTGCAAGTCAGCACCGTCTTCTAAAGTGATACATGGCATACCATCTTGGGCTAATTGTTCAAAGTCTGCTTCTGTTAAATCTGAAACAGCCCCTGAGAATAAACTTTCCGTAATACGTTTCGCTGCCGCTAAGCCCGCTTCACCGTGAACTAATTTAGTCACTTGCTCCGCTAAAACATATTGTGCGCGTGGTGCTTTACCGCTGTTTTTATCTTCTTCTTCCAACGCATTAATTTCGTCTAGCTCCATAAAGGTGAAGAATTTTAGGAAGCGATAAACGTCTGCATCCGCCGTATTAATCCAGAATTGGTAGAATTTGTATTGGCTGGTTTTATGCGGATCTAACCAAACTGCACCGCCTTCAGTTTTACCGAATTTCGTACCATCAGCTTTAGTGATTAATGGCACAGTCAACCCAAATACTTGGTTCTGATGAAGACGACGTGTTAAATCGATACCTGAAGTGATATTACCCCATTGGTCAGAGCCACCAATTTGTAGTTCTACCCCCATCTCTTTATTCATGTTGGCGAAGTCATAACCTTGTAAGAGGTTATAAGCAAACTCAGTAAAAGAGATACCAACATCATCACGGTTAAGGCGTTGTTTGACTGACTCGCGGTTAATCATTTGGTTAACAGAGAAATGTTTACCAATATCACGTAAAAATGTCAGCACATCCATTTTGCCAAACCAATCATAGTTATTAGCAAGACGCGCACTGTTTTCACCACAATCAAAGCTTAAAAATGGCGAAACTTGATTACGGATTTTCTCTACCCACTCTTGAACGGTTTCTGCGGTATTTAATTTACGTTCAGTAGCTTTAAAGCTCGGATCACCAATAAGGCCCGTTGCGCCACCTACCAACGCCACAGGCTTATGCCCGGCTAGTTGGAATCGTTTTAAACACAGCAAGGGAACCAGATGTCCCAAATGCAAGCTGTCAGCGGTAGGATCGAAGCCACAATAGAGAGAGATAGGGCCCTGCGCCAGTCTCTCTGCTAACGCATCCTCATCCGTTACCTGGGCAACGAGGCCCCGCTCTTGCAATTGTTTAATCAGGTTATTGCTAGACATCAATGACTCCATCTGTTGTATTTTGTCTATCTATTTTGGTTTGAATGACCAACGCGTTTTTGATTCGCATCCCAAACTTGTCAGTACAATTTGTCAATTTTCTTAAATGAGTCTATAGCATAAAGCGCATATCAATTAAGTGCCAGCTAAAAAACATGATCCTAAGGGGCTAATCTATCAATTTTCCAGCCATCGCCTTCTCGCTGGTATAAAAAACGGTCGTGTAAGCGGTGTGCACCACCTTGCCAAAATTCGACACTATCAAATACCACACGAAAGCCTCCCCAAAAACTCGGTAAAGGGACTTCACCATTTTTAAATTTTTGTTTTAATTCTAAAAATTTACCTTCTAAGATACCTCTGGCCGATATTTTAGATGATTGTGCGGATGCCCAAGCAGCAATTTGGCTATCTTTAGGCCGACTGTGGAAATATTTGACTACCTCAATTGGGTTTAAACGTTCAGCAACCCCAGTAAAATTAACTTGGCGTTCAAGGGGATACCATGGGAAATGCAAACTAATTTTGTTGTTTTTTGCAAGGTGTTGAGCTTTGCGGCTACCCATATTGGTATAAAATACCAAGCCATTGTCATCAAAATGCTTTAACAGCACGATACGCTGATACGGTTGCCCAGTCTCATCCACCGTCGCCACTGACATTGCCGTTGGGTCACTTAATCGAGCTTCACAGGCTTGTTTCATCCATAATTCAAACAGCGTTAGTGGATTAGGGGTTAAATCATGGCGTCGTAACCCACCTTTTGTGTACTCACGACGAACAGATGCGAGATCGAGTTCACTTATCTCATTCATGTTATTTCCTTTGATAGGGTTACTTTTTATCATTATTTTTAGGGTACACTGCGCCTAATACTGTTTCCCTTGTTGCTCCTGTCACAGAGGCAAGGTTACCCGTTAGACCTGCAACTGTACGCGCAGCCAGCCAAGCGAATGCTAATGCTTCCATATCATCACCACTTAGGCCAAATTTATCACTGGTAGCGACTTCAATACCCGGTAGTAAAGCCGCTAACCGTTGCATTAAAAATGCATTTTGAGCGCCACCGCCACACACAATTAAACGCTCACTCCCTCCACATAATAAAACTTGTTCAGCAATAGACGCAGCCGTTAATTCACACAATGTCGCTTGGACATCTTGGGGTGAAATATGAGGAAAGTGGGCTAAATGCTGATCTAACCATTGTGCATTAAAATATTCACGCCCAGTACTTTTCGGTGCTGAGCGCTTGAAATACGGATCATTCATCATGGATTTGAGTAATGTTTTATCGACACAACCGCGACTGGCCCACGCACCATCTTGATCAAACGCTTTTTGCTGATGACGCCAAATCCAAGTATCCATCAGCATATTACCAGGCCCCGTGTCATATCCTTTTACATAGGCCCCTGGAAATAACGCAGTAATATTCGCAATTCCACCAATATTTAAAACAATGCGTTTTTCAGTCGGGTGACCTAAAACAGCTAGGTGAAAGGCTGGCACCAATGGTGCTCCCTGCCCACCATAAGCCATATCTCGACGCCTAAAGTCCCCCACTGTCGTGATCCCTGTTAACGCTGCAATACGGTTATTATCGCCAAGTTGCATGGTAAATGGCTGCTCTGAATCTGGTTCATGCCAAACAGTTTGACCATGACACCCTATTGCAATGATATCTGCCGCAACTAACCCGGCTTTCGCTAACAATTGGTTAATCGCGTCTGCATAAAGTGAACCTAATTCACGATCTATTTTACCAATTTCAGATAATGTGGTTTCCTGCCCTTGGCAAATATTTAAAATTCTTTTTTTCAATTCAATTGGAAATGCGACACTCAAATTAGATTGCTCTGCGACAAACTTATCGCTAATTGCAGCGAGAACCACATCAATCCCATCTAGACTGGTACCTGACATAACCCCTATGTAACGACCTGACTTAATCATCATTCTTGTTCCTTCAGAGTGCACATTCGCTTTCAATTTCAGTTATAAAGATTGTGCTTTGATGGAGAATTTTGTCAACAATTCGATGTCATTTCTCGGGCTGCTTCGCAGGAATAATAAATATTTCTTTTTAGAGCAAAAATTTCTTTACAACCTAAATAAAAATGGCGTTTTTTAATATATCGATTTAAAATTCTAAATATAATGTTTCGCAAGAAAATTATCAGCTAAACATAAAAAATGTTTTCTTTTTAAGCTGGCACGAGCGATCGCATTTTAGCTATCAATGCGAAACGAGGTTCATAAAATGACGGCGAAAGGGATATATTTAACAAAGCGTGCCCTACCCGATGAAATGTTGCTAAATTTGAGATATTTTACCTAGTGTTTACGCTCTATTTAAATCAGAATCGGTAATCTAACCATCGCTTTAAATACCATTATTTTGATACTTGTTGTGTTTATGGTGAAAACAAATATACGATGCTATGTTAGTGCCACAGACAGCAAATCTCATAGGAGTTATTATGCTTAAGAAAGTTTTTGTAGGTGTTGTTGCAGTTGCAGCGTTATCAGGCTGTGTCAATACCAGTACACTTTCTGGTGATACTATTTCAGCCAATGACGCGAAACAGGTTCAAACTGTGACCTATGGTACTGTTTTGAACGCTCGCCCTGTGACTATTCAAGCTGGTGAAGATGGTAATGTCATCGGTGCAATTGGTGGTGCCGTTCTGGGTGGCTTATTAGGTAATACCATTGGTGGTGGTTCAGGAAATACCCTTGCTACCGCAGCAGGGGCTATCGCTGGTGGTTTAGCTGGACAGCAAGCTCAGGGGGCTTTAAATAGGAGCCAAGGTGTTCAATTAGAGATCCGTTTAGACAGCGGTAAAAACATTGTTGTTGTCCAAAAACAAGATCCTAGCACATTTCGTAATGGCCAACGCGTCATGATTGCGAATAGCGGAAACACAGTCACAGTATCCCCGCGTTAATGCGATTTATTAATGGTTAAAGCATGCTCATCGATTTTGTTGTCGGTGAGCATGCTTATAATTTGCCATTTACGACGGTTTAACGCTCAATGACATCATTCCCCCTCAACACAGTTTTTATTAAATAACTCATGATATTTACATCAATCCTTAGTTTTTATATATAAACCTAGGCATACTGACTTGCTTAATCTATACAGCATGAATATATGTTATTACCTTAATACACATTTTTCCATCCAGAATACTATATTAGCGATTAGAGAAATTATTTGTGTATTTCGTAATAAATATTATTAAGATTAATTCTCCCTTAGTACGGTGATAGCACATCAAAGTCACTCCATTAGTATGCTATATCTACTATTATTTATGATGAGAAAAACAGAATTATCTATCCTTTAGATATTCTACATCTATACTGTTTTCATGCTAATTTAAGCCAATTATCATTAATTAAAATAATCACTGCATTGAATAATTACCAATCCATTTATTGGATTTGAAATTATATAAAGCTCATGAGTCATTCTGTAGACGAATAATATTTCTTTCAAGTTTTAATAGAAGTTGAGATAACTGGTCAAGTTCCTCTTGGCTAATGTTACTTAAAATTTCAACCCGTGTATTATTAATCACTTGATCAACTGTCTTGATAAATGGTTCAGATTCCTCAGTTAGTTTGATTCTTTTTGCACGTCTATCATTTGCACAAGTGTGCCTTGAAATGAGTTTTTTTTCCTCTAATTGGTCTAATGTTCTTACCAATGAAGGTTGCTCAATGCCTATCGCTTTCGCGAGTTGGATCTGCGATTGCTCAGGCGGTAATTGGCTTATATTATGTAGCGTAACCCAATGAGTTTGCGTTAGTTTTAGTGGTTTTAATCGATGATCAATTAATGCTCTCCACATACGAACTACACGTGATAGTTCTGTCCCTATTTGTGATTCCAATTTACCCTCCTTTTATATAATTATAATGTCTAAAAAATATACTCTACTGATATTATTTTCTAAATTATATATTAATTTCCTTTTATGTTTACAACTTTTTATTGATATCAAAGCTGATAAATACCTATTTGTAGTGATCTTTCTTCCCATTCTAAGTGACATATATCAGATTAATATATATCTATTTGAGGTTGTAAATTACGCCATGTAAATGTGGCATCTATCAAATCCCTTACTAATAAGAATAGCTGGACTCTTCTTTCGGATCTATCTATTTTAGTCTCTATTGCCATAGCTAATAACAATAGTAAATATAATTCAAAATAAATCGTTAAAAAACAAAATAATATAGTTGGTCTTAAAAATATTTGATTTGAAATTCATTTTTGTTTACGTATATTGAATTTTAATAAATAAAATTTAATTGAAATGTAACTAAAGTAATTAATGAAAACAAAATAATTCGAAACAAACTAATTAAATCTGAATGCAAAACATATGTTTAAAATCAGACATTATCCCCTTTGTTTTATTAATTAGAAAAGTGATTGTTGATAATCGATAGCTTCATCTTGCGTTATTTTTTTATTTGTCGCTCTTAGCAGACGCTGACGACACAAACGAATAATATTGCGCTTTTCTGCATTCGAAAACTTTAGCCAATTAAATCGCTCGTCACGTGTTCGATAACAACCACGGCAATAACCTTGCTCATTTGTTTGACAGATCCCACGACAAGGGCTAGGTATGTCAAAAAACTCCAGTTGCTCAGCCATCACTCCCCCTTCAAATGCAAAAACTATCATAAAGATATGATATACTCTTGAAAAATGAGTATTACCACTATTTGGCCAAAAAATAAACTGCTATTACTGTATTTAACAATTTAAGCACGTTATATTAATAGCTAAATAGATTCAGAATTATTGAGTAAAATTCAAGAGGTTTATATGCGCTTACTTCATACCATGTTACGTGTTACTGATATGCAACGTTCTATTGATTTTTATACCAAAGTATTAGGAATGCGTTTACTTAGAACCAGTGAAAATACGGAGTATAAATATTCTTTAGCTTTTGTTGGTTATAGCGATGAAAGTGAAGGGGCTGTTATTGAACTAACATACAATTGGGGCGTTGATAGCTATGAAATGGGCAATGCCTATGGACACATCGCTCTTGGTGTTGATGATGTTGCTAAAACTTGTGATGATATCCGTCATGCAGGCGGCAACGTAACCCGAGAAGCCGGTCCGGTAAAAGGCGGCTCAACCATCATTGCCTTCGTTGAAGATCCTGATGGCTATAAAATTGAGTTGATCGAAAACAAAAGTGCCAGCCAAGGTTTAGGTCACTAATTTAATACACCATTTAAAGTTTAAGCGGCGCGGTTTGGCGGCTTAAACTTTCTTTTTAGCTTATCTGACAATTTTTCTGATTTAGGCATAATATAAGCCAATCAGAAACTTAATAATCGAAAGTCCTAATGTCTGAAAAAAATAATCCGAACGCCCTAGTAAACCGTTTCCGGGGATATTACCCTGTTGTTATTGATGTCGAAACGGGTGGGTTCAACGCAAAAACTGATGGGCTGCTTGAGATAGCCGCAATTACATTAAAAATGGATAAAGATGGCTGGCTTTCTATAGATGAGACCCTGCATTTTCATATCGAACCATTTGAAGGGGCTAATCTAGAGCCATCTGCACTGGCTTTTACGGGAATTGACCCAACAAATCCACTGCGTGGTGCAGTCAGTGAATACGACGCTCTGCATGCCATATTCAAAGTCGTTCGCAAAGGGATGAAAAACACGGATTGCAACCGTGCAATTATTGTTGCCCATAATGCAAATTTTGATCATAGTTTTGTGATGAATGCGGCGGAACGTGCGGGTTTAAAACGTAACCCATTCCATCCTTTTGCCACGTTTGATACGGCCGCACTAAGTGGTTTAGTGTTTGGGCAAACCATTCTGGCTAAAGCCTGTGCCAGTGCGGGGATCCCATTCGATGGTAAACAAGCGCATGGCGCACTGTATGATACTGACCGTACCGCACATTTATTTTGCGAAATTGTAAATAAATTCAAAAAGCTTGGTGGCTGGCCAATCATTGAAGACGAAAAATAAACAGATAAACAAAAACCGCAGTAGATAAATAGCATTTCACTTTTATCCACTGCGGTTTTTTGTTGAATGTCAGTGATTACGCGTTAGCTTCATCTTCTGGACGGTATTTATCTGCTGTTTCTTTAATGAGTGATTGCAGCTCACCACGTTGGAACATTTCCATAATAATGTCACACCCGCCAACGAGTTCACCATCTACCCATAATTGTGGAAAAGTCGGCCAGTTTGCATATTTTGGCAATTCAGCGCGAATATCTGGGTTTTGCAAAATATCAACATAAGCAAAGCGCTCACCACATGAAGACAGCGCTTGAACTGCTTGAGCAGAAAAGCCACAGCTCGGAAGTTTTGGCGAGCCTTTCATGTATAATAAAATTGGATTTTCTTTGATTTGGCGCTCAATTCTTTCAATTGTTGTCATTTTTACTTCCTTAACATTAAACATGATGAGTATATTTTTATTTATCAACTAGATAAGTGATTTTTAGCCCTAAAATATACTGCGCAAGACGATATTTCGTTCTGAATATATTAACGACTATTTTGTATGAAAAAAGAGGGGGGATCCCCCTCCTTTAATTTGCTTCTATTGTGACTTATTTATGATTCAAGTCAAATAAATCTACGCCTCCCTTTACAGCAGGAGATCATTTCGACTCAAGGCATATTGTTAAAGTTCAGCATCTACCTATCTGCCATTTTGCTTATTCGGCAACATGTTCAGCCTATTTTTTTGCTAATCACCTTACTTCTATCTATAAGCGTTACAATAAATCAACTCAATTAAGTTAACCTCTACTTTAACAATGAAAGCTCTCCTCCTTCATTGAATAGCCTCCCCTTCACTCTTTTACAAGCTAGAGGTTATCAATTGGGGGAACTATTTATTATCCGCAGCCAAAAAGTTGTCAGAAACAATCCAAACGTATCGTAATAAGAGCTACACCATAAATTATAACCGATTGATTAAATTGAGATTAATAGAATATTCGTATTATTTTTATCAAGTAGCGACCTCTTCGATTACCCGTTTGTCCCTCTTAGCGTACTTGCACAACTTGGCAATAAGGATAAAATTATATTTTTCTAATATTAAAATCCTATGTACAGCAGCCTTATTATAACTATTTTTATAATCGTCCTATTCTTTGTTTTCATTGCATTTTTTATGATTAAAGATCAGGTTCAACCCGACATAACCCCCCTTTTTTTTAAGGCTTATATCTACCTGCTTGCAGCTATCACCTTTTTTAATGTCATTTTTTTAATAAGAACCTTCATTGGCTGGAACTAGAGGCTGTTTATCTTTACTGCTGATTCTCACCGCTAAAAAGGTCAAAAAACAGCTAAATGTATTCATCGTGCTGACTGACGACTATTTAAATAAAATATTGAGCCTAAACGCTGCCCTACGGGTTCGATTAAAACACGTTTCACTTATTTGATGCTGCCTTGAGAGGCTCCTGCCCGGCTCACTCGGCGGCGAACTTCGTGCCTTGCCTAACTGGCATTAATTAGAATAAAAATTGACCAACAAAGATCAATCCCCCTTACTAATACGATTACATTTACCCTTTATAGGGTTAATCGTGTTACTATTAATATATTAAGGATCATACAGGCCATTTGGCAAAAAACTGTAGATAAACAATGAAGCACAATATTTCGCTCACTTTACGAGCAAACACCCGTATGTTTTGATACAAAAGCAATCAAGGAGTACATCATGTCATTTGAACTTCCCGCTCTACCGTATGCAAAAGATGCTTTAGAACCTTATATTTCATCTGAAACTTTAGAATACCACTATGGTAAGCACCACAATACCTACGTTGTTAACTTAAACAACTTAATCAAAGGGACTAACTTTGAAGGTAAATCTTTAGAAGAAATTATTAAAACGTCTGACGCTGGTGTGTTTAATAACGCAGCTCAAGTATGGAACCACACTTTCTATTGGAACTGCTTAGCACCAAATGCCGGTGGTGAGCCAACCGGTAAAGTTGCAGATGCTATCAATAAAGCCTTTGGTTCTTTTGCGGAGTTTAAAGCGCAGTTTACCGACGCAGCAACCAAAAACTTTGGTGCTGGCTGGACTTGGTTAGTTAAAAAAACCGATGGTAGTTTAGCTATCGTTAATACGTCTAACGCAGCAACACCAATTTCTGGTGATGATAAACCTGTGTTAACTGTTGATATTTGGGAGCACGCTTATTACATCGATTATCGTAATGCGCGCCCTAAATACTTAGAAAATTTCTGGGCACTGGTAAACTGGAAATTCGTAGAAGAAAACTTAGCATAATATTAATACGTTTTCTAAATAGAGTAAGGGCGAGTGAATACTCGCCCTCAGACTGCTGACAAACATAACATGTTTGGCGGCAGGTTGGATAGGTTTTGAAAATAAACAAGGAAAATCAATATATTGATTTTCACCTGATAACACAAAGTGGGAAAAACCACGCTTTTATCCCACTTTGTCAACAACATAAGGGCGAGTGAATACTCGCCCTTATGCAATTCATCCGATGAAGATGAAACTATAACTAGAAGATATGTGCACCAATAAAGATAATCATCACCAGTGTACCCAGTGCAGCTAGAATTCCATACTTAAAATCTGTATCCATGAGTTCCTCTCATCCTAACAAAATTGAGCCAATAATAACCGTACAAACAGTAAGGCTATTAAGTATACACATCCAAAAAAGCAAAACCAGTGTCTATATCACATGTTATAACATCAATTATTTCTTTCGTTTTTGCGCTAGATCAGACAAAATCGACAACAAATCGCTAAATTATTGCCAGCAAAGGATCTATGCATCAATATGCAGGTAATTTTTTAACTAGAATTCTTAGAGAGACCTATAGTTGGTCAGGAGTTTTATTCCCCCATGGCAACGATTAAAGATGTGGCAAAACGCGCTGGCGTCTCCACCACGACCGTATCCCATGTTATTAATAAAACGCGCTTTGTGGCTGATGACACTAAAGCGGCAGTTTGGGCTGCAATCAAAGCGCTCAATTATTCACCTAGTGCGGTTGCCCGTAGTTTAAAAGTAAATCACACCAAATCGATTGGTTTGCTGGCAACATCCAGCGAGGCACCTTATTTTGCTGAGGTTATTGAGTCCGTTGAAAATAGCTGCTATGAAAAAGGCTACACACTGATCCTCTGTAACTCTCACAATAATTTAGGTAAACAAAAAGCCTACTTACAGATGTTGGCACAAAAACGTGTCGATGGCCTATTGGTGATGTGTTCCGAATATCCAGACACACTCATTGGCATGCTTGAAGATTACCGCAATATTCCTATGGTTGTGATGGATTGGGGAACATCCCGAGGGGATTTCACTGATAGCATCATTGATAACTCCTTCCACGGTGGTTACCTCGCAGGACGTTATCTGATTGATAGAGGTCATCGTGATATTGGCGTGATCCCAGGTTCCCTTGAGCGAAATACAGGGATCGGCCGTTTAACTGGTTTCCAAAAAGCCATGGAAGAAGCTAAAATTACCTTAAAGAAAGAGTGGATTGTCCAAGGGGATTTTGAGCCTGAGTCAGGTTATAAAGCGATGATGCAGATTTTAAGCCACAAACAGCGCCCTACCGCCGTTTTTTGTGGTGGTGATATTATGGCTATGGGCGCAATTTGTGCTGCTGATGAAATGGGCTTACGTGTTCCACAAGATATATCAATCATTGGCTACGACAATGTACGAAATGCGCGTTATTTCACCCCTGCATTGACAACAATCCACCAGCCTAAAGAACGTTTGGGGCAAATGGCGTTCGCAATGTTACTAGACCGCATCGTGAATAAACGCGAAGACGCTCAAACTATCGAAGTTCATCCTCGCCTTGTTGAGCGCCGTTCGGTCGCTGATGGGCCATTTATCGACTATCGTCGCTAATTGAGGTTGTTGACAAAGTGGGATAAAAACACGGTTTTTCCCACTTTGTATTATTAGGTGAAAATCAACACATTAACTTGCAAAACCAATCTAACCTATCGCCAAACAGCTTGTGTTTATCCACGTCTGAATAATCGACCATCGTCGATTGCGAAGCTTAAATGGATAACCATTCCGCATTGAGTGTTTCACTATCACCAAGATAATCCAATAACCAACTTAGCGCGGGAGAGGTGTTTTTTTCTACCCACGTTAAACAGCATGGACTTGATGGAAATGGCTGCGCCAATGTCAACTCCACCAATTTACCTTCTGCACATAGAGGCGCAGCCCGATGCTCGGGCACCATACCCACACAAAGTCCATTCGCTAAACACGCCAACCCATTTTCCCAATAGGGAACCACTAAACGTCGTTGGTTATCTAACGCCCAAGTATCACGTTTGGGTAAGCTACGGGAAGTATCTTCTAAGCAGAGGCTTGGGTACTCTCGCATTTGATCATCCGTCAAATTATGGCCTATTTTTGCTAAAGGATGATCTGGGCTTGCAACACACATCCATGACATAAACCCCATATCACGAAAGCTGTATCGCTCGCCAATCGGTGAAGCGCGGGTTGCCCCAATAGCGACATCTACCCGCCCATCGGCTAATGCATCCCAAACACCATTAAACACCTCGGAATGTATATACAATTCGATATCAGGAAAGTGTCGATAAAAATCGAGAATAAGTTGCTCAGTCCGCTGTGGCTTAACAATACAGTCAACCGCAATGCTAAACTGCCCTCGCCAACCATTCGCCGCTTGCTGGCATTGATGACGTGTCTGTGTCATTTTTTTGATAACAGAACGGCTTTCTTTAATAAAAATAAGTCCAGCCTCGGTTAAGACGACATCTCGATGCCGACGCTCAAACAAGGGAACCGCTAACCATTCTTCAACTTGTTTAACCGTATAGCTGATTGCTGAAGGCACGCGGTGCAACTCATCTGCGGCACCACTAAAACTCCCCGTCCGAGCAACCGCATCAATCACTTCTAGTGCATGAGCTGACCACATAGTATCTCCTTTCAAATATTTTGATAGCAAGATCCAAATATTACCGTTTCACAATACAAAAAAATAGCCTATACAATGGCGTCACCGTTAACATTTTTTTAATATCAAATAAGTAAATAATTATGACGACTGTGAAAAAAAACTCCCCTGGGTTTATGATTTACCTTGCCGGATTAAGTATGTTGGGGTTTTTAGCCATTGATATGTACCTGCCTGCTTTTGGTGCAATGCAAACCTCTTTGCACACAACAGAAGGGGCTATCAGTGCTTCTCTCAGTATCTTTTTAGCGGGCTTTGCATTTGCTCAACTTCTTTGGGGACCGCTTTCAGATAAATTGGGCCGCAAACCCGTATTAATTGTTGGCCTAACTCTCTTTATTGTGAGCAGTTTAGCTATCTTTTGGGTCACAACAGCGACACAATTGTTAACTTTGCGTTTTTTACAAGCTGTTGGCGTATGCTCCGCTGCCGTTTTATGGCAAGCTCTTGTAATTGACCGTTATGATGAAGCTAACACGCAAAAAGTTTTCGCCTCAATTATGCCATTGGTCGCGCTCTCTCCTGCTCTTGCCCCTTTATTAGGCGCATGGGTGCTTGAGCACCAAACTTGGGAAGTTATCTTTTTAATTTTAATGGCTGTCGGCGTTTTATTACTGCTACCGACATGTTTCCTCAAAAATGTTTCTGTTAAAAAACACGAAGATGATAGCCAGCCTCAAACCAAAATCTCATTTGCTAAATTGCTCAGTTCCCCTATTTTCAGTGGTAACGTGTTAATTTATGCTTCTTGCAGTGCTGGTTTTTTTGCTTGGTTAACAGGCTCACCTTTTATTCTACGCAATATGGGCTTTAACCCTGCGGATATTGGATTGAGCTATATTCCTCAAACGCTCGCATTCATCGTGGGTGGTTATGGTTGCCGTCTTGTTTTAGCCAAAATACGTGCTGAAACCTTGTTCCCTCTGCTATTAATTGGCTATGGGGTCAGCATGTCTCTCTTATTCGTCATGGCAATTTATACCACACCGTCATTAACCATGATTTTAATTCCATTTTGCTTTATGGCGGCCATGAACGGCGCATCATATCCGATAGCAGTTTCAAAAGCCTTAAACGCATTCCCAACTGCAAGTGGTAAAGCGGCAGCCTTACAAAATGCCTTACAACTCGGGTTATGCTTCTTAGCAAGTTTATTGGTTTCTGCTTTAACCTTTGACCCACTGCTTGCAACAACAGGGGTTATGGCATTTACCATTCTCCCAATGACAATCGGTTATTTTATGCAGCGTTGCGCAGTCAAATCTGAAAAGGCACTACAGCAGGCTGATTGCCAAGCAAATTAATATTATTATATTGTTAGTCTAAGAACCATGTCGCTAGCTACGGCATGGTTTCTATTATCTCACCTACCCGTTTCCTTTTGACCTTTTCTCACGGTAAAAATCAGCAGAATGGCTCCCCCTTAATACTAATAACACGCATGTTCTGTGCTGCTGTTACATTCAGTAATAGGGATGTATTGACTTAAAAATACGATTTAATACATTATCCATTGACTACTATCCGCTAATTAAAGCGCATTACACTACCAAAAAGAGATTTTATTTTTTTTTCTTCTAATACTCTTGCTTTAAATGGTTATTTTTCTTGTCAAAAAACGCTATCATTACTATATCTAATAATGAGTGCTCAAGTATGATGTTGAAACAATATTATCCACCCGATGAACTAAAAGACTTTGTGAGTTCAATTTTGATTATCAAAGAGTTCACCAGTGCGATTAAAATTTTCCCAGGAACAGGCGCTGAAATTTGGGTTTCATCGGATCCCATATGCATGTCTGCGGACGGGCACAGCGTCACAAATCCGTTTCAACTTATCATACCGAGAGTCAATACGTTTACCGCCAATCCAAACCAGACAAAAACCATGGTATTGCGTATTCGCCACGACGCATTACGTTTTTTATTACCACAACGTACATTTAATTATACCGATAGACCCATCGCCTTGGGGGAAATTTGGCAAGATAATTGGTTTGAAGCGCTCGCGAGTTCATCCTTTAAAGAATTATTAGATTGCTTTATACAAACAAAAGCAAGCAAAAAACCCCATTTTACCGATGAAATTATCGAATTACTCTATCGTAATCCGACAAAAAAAATCACAGAAATAGCCGATGAGACAGGTTTACATCTGCGCGTCATTCAAAAAGAGTTTCTAAAAGAGTACGGTATTACACCAAAACGCTACCAGATCAATTGCCGTTTAGAACATGTTTTAAAAAGTATGGTGATAGAGCAAGATACTTATCGTTGGTTTGAAACGGGCTATTATGATCAATCTCATTTCTACCGAGATTTCAAAAGATACTTTACTATGACCCCGTCGGCCTTTTTAAAATCAGATTATTCGCTTTTTTACAATACAAAAACCAAGTACCCATTAAGATAGTTCTTAATACATAAGGAGAACGGAATGAGTATTGTTGTGTATGCCCAAATTACAACTGAAAGAACGGATGGGTATTTAACGAGAGAAATCGTTCGTGACTTAGCAAGACTAAGTCGCCGTGAGAAAGGATGCATTCAATATGATCTTATGGCTAAAGAAAATGGCTATATTGTTTTCGAAGAGTGGGAAAACACTCAGGCATTAGAGATGCATAAAAACAGTCCACATTTCAGGCGCTTAGTTGAAGCTATTGAACGTGATAATGCCAGTTTTTCTGTTAATTTAAGTGAAAAATAGCCGAAAAAAATAGAAGGTTTTAATCAAATTGGCTGTTTTAACAGCCAGTGGCGTTATTGATTTGATATTTCTAATAATGTTGCTGTTGATTATCCTTTTAGCCCCCTACCAACTTAAATTTTACTTTTTATTCAGGCTATAGCACCAACCTAGTGCTATAGCCTGATTATTGTCTAATTGATATTGCCTGTTACTTACTTGCCCTGTGCCTCTTCGACAACGTCGTTCCCTTGTTGTAAAAGTTTTTCTTGTTCTTTTTGATTCAGCACTCGCTCAACGGTATCTACGATCGCTTGAGTTTGTGGGTCTATCTCAATATTCACTTTATCCCCTAAGCGCTTTTGGCCTAGCGTAGTTCTTTCTAACGTTTCAGGGATTAAGTGCACACAGAAACGGTTATTGATGACATCACCAACGGTAAGGCTAATACCGTCAATAGCCACAAACCCTTTATGCAAAATATATTTCATCAAGGTTTTATCATAAATAGATAGCCAAATTTGATGATTATCCTCAGACGTGAAAATTTTACTGATTTCAGCAGTTGTCATGATGTGACCGGACACCACATGACCACCTATTTCATCACCATATTTTGCAGCACGTTCAATATTGACAACGTCACCTTCATGCAAGTCACCCAGGTTCGTCAGGCGCAATGTTTCTTTAATCAAATCAAAGCTAACTCTTTCACCATCAATTTTAGTGACGGTTAAACAGCAACCATTATGGGCAACAGAGGCACCCGTTTCTAAACCAACCAGTAATTCAGGGGTGAATTTCATGACATGAGTACGAAAATTTGCTCTTTCCGTAATTTCAATAATTGGCGCAGTCGCTTGAACAATACCTGTAAACATAATGACTCTCTGTGTCGTGAATGAATTAACTCAGTTTACCTAAGTTTTTTTTGAGATCTATCTTATTTGAGTGGTCAGTAACAGACGCTTTAACTCCCCGTAATCAAATAGACTAAGTAACAAAAGTGCTCTTTCATTAATAAGCAGAATATCTTTATTGGAATACCGGGGCAAACAAGATAGAATGAAGGGTTTTAACAACACTTTGATTTACGACTAAATCATTTATTTTTCTCGTTTTTTCTTCTTCATTATTTTTATTATAAAGGTGTATGCGTGCAGAAATATTTTACAGAAGCGCGTAGCTTGTTGGCTCTCGGGATCCCTATCGTTTTAGCTCAATTTTCACAAACCGCCATGGGATTTGTCGATACCGTTATGGCAGGTAGTGTCAGCGAAATCGAGATGTCCGCAGTTGCAGTTGGTTTTTCCATCTGGCTGCCAGCTATTCTCTTTGGTCAGGGGCTACTAATGGCCTTGACACCTATCGTTGCTCAAATGAATGGCTCAGGTCGCCGTAATTTAATTGGCGATCAAATTCAGCAAGGTCTATGGTTAGCCCTATTTTTAGCCTTAGGTATTATGTGTTTGCTTTATAATAGCAAGCTAATTATCAGCAACATGCCACACATTGATCCCGAACTTGCCGATAAATCGGTACGTTTCTTACATGCCATTATGTGGGGGGCTCCAGGGTATTTATTCTACCAAGTATACCGTAGTCAATGTGAAGGACTTTCAAAAACCAAACCGGGGATGGTTATCGGTTTTCTGGGCTTAATGGTTAATATCCCCATTAACTATATTTTTATCTATGGTCATTTCGGTGCCCCTGCGCTTGGTGGTGTCGGTTGTGGCGTTGCCACAGCATCCGTGTATTGGGCCATGTGTATGATGATGAGATGGTATGTGAGGCGTGCTTCCGCACAGCGCGATATTCGCCCTACTGTTCCTTTTACATCGCCAAACCCATTGATTTTAAAACGTATTATTGTGTTAGGAACACCTATTGGCTTAGCGCTATTCTTTGAGGTCACGTTATTTGCTGTTGTCGCACTGCTAGTTGCACCATTAGGTGTCGTTGCCGTTGCGGGTCACCAAGTTGCGCTGAACTTTAGTTCAGTGATGTTTATGTTCCCATTATCATTGGGGATCGCCGCAACAATTCGTGTAGGTTATAACTTAGGTCAACAATCCACTGATGCGGCTAAAGTGTCTTCTTATACTGGTCTTGCTGTTGGCTTAATGATCGCAACAGTGACCGCGATTTTTACCGCTGTTTTTCGCGAACCTATCGCAATGATGTATAATAAGAACCCTGAAGTGGTTGTTTTATCAACAAGTTTAATGCTATATGCCGCTATCTATCAATTATCAGATTCAGTGCAAGTAATTGGCGCAGGTATTTTGCGGGGCTATAAAGATACCCGTTCAATCTTCTTTATAACATTCACTGCATATTGGTTATTAGGTTTACCAACAGGCTATATTTTAGCCCTGACTGACTATATTGCACCTGCAATGGGACCAAAAGGTTTCTGGATAGGCTTTATTGTTGGGTTAAGTGCTGCTGCGGTTGGTATGGCAACACGAATTATGTGGATCCATAAACAACCTGAGCAAGTTGTGTTATTGCGTTCAACACGCTAGTCGTCGGTTTTTTAAGCAATTTATTGTGGGGGAAGATGTATTTCGCACCAGATAGTTTTAAATACGAGCAAACTGTCGCGAAATTACATTTTCCCCTTGCCAGATTCACAGCATAACGTTAATATTCGTCCCCGTTGTCAGTTAGAAGTTTTCAATGCGTCCGTAGCTCAGTTGGTTAGAGCACCACCTTGACATGGTGGGGGTCGGTAGTTCGAGTCTACTCGGACGCACCATTTCTAGTTAGCACAACAAGTTAATTTCAGTGCGTCCGTAGCTCAGTTGGTTAGAGCACCACCTTGACATGGTGGGGGTCGGTAGTTCGAGTCTACTCGGACGCACCATTTCAAGTTAACACAATACGTTAATTCTCAGTGCGTCCGTAGCTCAGTTGGTTAGAGCACCACCTTGACATGGTGGGGGTCGGTAGTTCGAGTCTACTCGGACGCACCATTTCCTAACTGCTTCATTTTTATTCTAATATTTTTCTTGATTGTCATTCAAACATGCCTTATTTTGTTGCGCAACAAAAGAACTCGCATAAAATCAACCGAATTATTGATCTTAGCTATCTCTTCATTGAATTTAGTAAAATTTGATTTGTCTCACAGTTTTTTGTTGTTTATAATAGCGATGTTGGCTGAAAGGTTTCACCAACAATAAATCAGTACGTTAGCTTTAATGAAGTTTGTCTACTACACTATAATAAGAATCAATTTATGACAAATTTCATCATATTATTGAATTTAACACCAGACTGTCGCCTATTCTTATATGAGTTGCGCAACACGTTTTATCCTGCACACTCAGTATCGGCGGCAATATCGATTTCCTTTATAACCTTAGATAGACTGCCATGAAAAAAACCAAAATTGTTTGTACTATCGGTCCAAAAACCGAATCTGAAGAAAAACTGACCCAACTATTAGACGCAGGCATGAACGTCATGCGCCTAAACTTCTCCCACGGTGACTATGAAGAACACGGTCAACGTATCAAAAATCTTCGTTCTGTTTGTGCAAAAACTGGTAAACAAGCAGCTATCCTGCTCGACACTAAAGGCCCTGAAATCCGCACGATGAAATTAGAAGGCGGTAACGATGTTTCTCTCGTTGCAGGTCAAACTTTCACGTTTACCACTGATACCTCGGTGATCGGCAATAAAGACAGAGTGGCTGTCACCTACGCAGGCTTAACGGAAGATCTGAAAGTAGGCAACACCGTTTTAGTCGATGATGGCCTTATTGGCATGAAAGTTACCAACATCACCGCGACTGAAGTCATTTGTGAAGTATTAAACAACGGCGACCTTGGTGAGAAAAAAGGTGTTAACCTACCCGGCGTTTCAATTGGTCTGCCTGCTTTAGCCGAAAAAGACAAAGAAGATTTGGTGTTTGGCTGCGAGCAAGGCGTTGATTTTGTTGCGGCTTCTTTCATCCGTAAACGTTCTGATGTTGAAGAGATCCGTGCTCACCTGAAAAAACACGGTGGAGAAAACATCCAAATCATCTCTAAAATTGAAAACCAAGAAGGTTTAAATAATTTTGATGAGATCTTAGAAGCCTCTGATGGCATCATGGTGGCTCGTGGTGACTTGGGTGTTGAGATCCCTGTCGAAGAAGTTATTTTTGCGCAAAAAATGATGATTGAAAAATGTGTTAAGGCGCGTAAAGTCGTTATCACTGCAACACAAATGTTAGATTCAATGATCAAAAACCCGCGCCCTACTCGTGCAGAAGCAGGCGATGTGGCTAACGCGATTTTAGATGGTACCGATGCCGTTATGTTATCTGGCGAAAGTGCGAAAGGTAAATATCCAATAGAAGCCGTCACTATCATGGCGACTATCTGTGAACGTACTGATCGCGTGATGCCAACTCGTATCGATAATCAAAAACCAAGTCAGCGCTTACGTGTTACCGAAGCTGTATGCCGTGGTGCAGTTGAAATGTCTGAAAAATTAGACGTACCACTGATTGTTGTCGCAACTTATGGCGGTAAATCAGCGAAGTCTGTCCGTAAATACTTCCCAACCGCACCAATCCTTGCATTAACCACTAATGAAGAAACGGCACGTCAGTTGTTATTAGTGAAAGGCGTGATCCCAATGATCGTTGACGGTTTCACGTCGACAGATGATTTCTACCGTGAAGGTAAGCGCGCTGCGTTAGAAAGTGGTTTAGCGGTTGAAGGTGATGCTGTTGTGATGGTTTCTGGCGCATTAGTCCAAAGCGGTACAACCAATACTTCTTCTGTTCATATTCTGTAATTACTATTTTATAGAATGCTAAAAGGCCGTTTGCTGTTAATTCAGCTAGCGGCCTTTTTTATTTTCCTTTAACATTTAATGCTATCCTGACTTAACTATTTACCCATTTAAATTTCTATAGTAAATATCTTATCTCTTTTTGAGGGCATTATGACAAAACACCTTTTAATTGTTCAAATAATAACCTGCATTGATCTTAATTTAAATTTTTCTTCTTTTTCCTATGACTAAATGTAAAGTATTTCTAGCAAATCTTTAAATTAAGTACTAGCATAAGACTTAGTAAGTGCCATACCCTAATTTTCATTAGGTTGTTTTAAAGGGACATAGCAAGCTTAAAGATAATCGTCTTGGCTCTATTATTTGGTGACTTGCTCTTTATATTTTCAAGATAATCAATCTAGAGGGTAAAATAATGATTCGTACTAAAATTCTACTGGGCTCTATCGTATTAGCTTCAGCATTACTAGCGGGTTGTTCTAACAGCACTGAAGTGCAAAAACTCTCTTCAGACGTACAAACTCTGAATGGTAAAGTTGATCAGCTGAGCAACGATGTTCAGTCACTGCGTTCTGATGTTCAGACAGCTCAAGAAGAAGCAGCACGTGCTAACCAACGTCTGGACAACCAAGTTCGTACTTACAAAAAATAAGTCCGATTTGGTCGTTATCTAATTGAAACGACGCTTCTTAGAAGCTGATAGTATTTATGAGGGCCTATGAAAATAGGCCCTTGTTTTTTGGTGCAGATTATTGAGCGGCTACAGAGGAACGGTATTTAACAGGTAATAACGCGCCGATTTTTCCGTCATAAATCGGGCCAGGCTGTGAAATAGTGAATGGCTCAATCGGTATTAGCTGTTCATGTTGGTTTTCATACTCAGGCTCAGTCGTGCCCTGATCATTATTTACACGTACTGGCATCCCAGAGCGTCTAGCTAGCTCTTTTTGCACTAAAGCCTTATCAATACCTTCATTTTCAAGAAAACGCTTGAAATCGTCTGAGAGCTTGATTGGCATGGTTTGTGGATCATCTGTACTTGAACGGGATAACGGTTGATGTACTTCAATATAATAACTGCCATCGGCTTCTTTGGAATATTTCACCGCTTGGTCGATGACTTGGACGCGCGTTCCTTTTGGAACAGTATGAAATAGTGCCTCTATATCATCCGGGCGTAAACGAATACAACCTGAACTCACACGCATTCCAATTCCGAAGTTAGCGTTAGTACCATGAATTAAATATTCACCACGACCATAAGCCAAGCGCAATGCATACAAGCCCATTGGGTTTTCAGGACCTGCGGGCACAACTGCGGGTAATGTAATCCCTTCTTTTGCATAGTTTTTACGAATATTCGCCGTTGGTGTCCATGTTGGGTCTTTAATTGACTGGCTAACTGATGTCACCATTTCTGGTGTATCACGACCTAGCTGACCAATACCAATTGGGTAAACCACAACATTATCGCTGTTAGCTGGGTAATAATATAAACGCAGTTCCGCTAAGTTGATCACGATCCCTGTTCTAGGTGTTGGTGGCAATAGCATTTGCGCAGGAATAATCAATTCTTTACCCGCTTCAGGTAAGTAAGGATCTGTGCCAGGATTTGCTTCAAGCATCCCTAACAAACCGATTTCGTGTTCACTTGCAATCGCTTCAAGAGGACGACCATCATTTGGCACGATATAGGTGTAATTTTCCCCGATTAGGCGGGTGTTACTGTCAGGTAATGGGTACTCTTTTGCCTGAGCTGGCGATAATAACGCACTCATGACAAATAAACTTGCCACCGTTAAAACTCTCTTCATACCTACTCCAAGGAAAATAGTGTTCTTACAATAACGCATTAATTATTGCTCATAATAGCAACTATTCTTGATATCTTTAATACTTAATGAATATTTTAATTAACTCATATTATTGAGCCAATCTTTATACGATAGTCAGATTTTAACGGACGACTTAATTAAGCGCGAAGTTAAGGCGGGGAAATAGACGAGGGAACAGAATGGTTCCCTCACTAAGGCTAAATTAGCGCGTTTGCACGCCCTAAGATTGTACGGATCATGGCATTTAACCCTTGCGTTCGTGAAGGTGTTAAATGTTGTTCTAATGCTAATTGCTCAAAAAAGGATTTCACGTCTAAGGCTAATATTTGCTGAGCTGTTTTACCTTGAAAGAGAATAATGACAATCGCCACCAGCCCTTTAACGATCGCAGCATCGCTATCCCCTGCAAAAGTAATTGTGCCATCGGATTGTAACTGCATATCAATCCACACTTGGCTTTGGCAGCCCGCAATTAAGTTACTATCATTTTTTTGCTTTTCATTGAGCTCAGGTAAACGCCCACCAAGCTCAATCATATACAAATAGCGTTCTTCCCAATCCTGACAGCGCGCAAAATTACGTAATAGTTTATTTTCATCGGGTAATGCCGGCATACTCACTTCCTTTACCATTGACTTATTTCTTGCTACTTAGCCTAACAATTTTTTAATGCGCTGTAATGCATTGAATAGCGCATCAATATCTTCTTTCGTGGTGTAGATCCCCACAGATGCTCGGCACATAGCAGGAACATGGTAATGTTCCATTAAAGGTAAAGCACAGTGATGCCCTGTTCGAATAGCAATACCATATCTATCTAAAAATGAACCAACATCATAGGCATGGTGCGCACCAAGGTTAAAGGCTAACACACCTTCACGCTGTTCATTGCCATATAACGTGATGGATGGATTATCTTTAAGCTTTTGCGATGCATACGCCATGATTTGTGCTTCATAGGAGAAAACATTGGGTAAATTTAACGCCGTCAAATAGTCAAATGCCGCACCTAACCCAATAATTGCACTCACATTTGGCGTACCTGCTTCAAAACGCCAAGGCGCATCAGCAAAGGTAATTCCTTTCGTTAAGCTCACTTGGCGGATCATCGCCCCACCGCCTTCCCATGGCGGCATCACATCTAAGATAGCCTTTTTACCATACAAGATCCCTATACCGGTTGGGCCGTATAATTTGTGCCCTGAGAACACATAGAAATCACAGTCCAGATCCCGTACATTAACCTGCTGGTGCATCGCACCTTGTGCACCATCCACTAAAATTGCCAGTTCACTGCCTTTTTGTGCGGCAATAGCTCGCGCTTGTTGGATAATTTCTTTAACTGGATTTACAGTACCTAACACATTTGAAATATGCGTGAAGCTCAGTAAACGTGTCCGCTCATCGATGAATTCATTGAGCTTATCTAACTGCAATGTCCCATCATCAGAAATAGGGATAACGCGTACTTCAAAACCGATTTCTTCAGCTAATATAAACCAAGGTACGATATTGGCGTGGTGCTCCATTTCGGTGATAACGATGTTATCACCCTCAAAGAAATGCTTGCGTCCGTAGCTATTTGCAACAAGATTGATGCCTTCAGTTGTGCCTTTGACAAAAACGATTTCTTCATTAGAACCCGCATGGATGAAATTCGCTGCTTTTTGGCGCACGTCTTCCATCATCGTGGTTGCATTGGCACTGAGTGTATGAATGCCGCGATGAACCGCGGCATACTGATGTAACGTAAACTCACTTTCGCGCTCAATAACTTGCAACGGTTTTTGTGCACTCGCCGCACTGTCTAAATAGACTAAGGGATGGTTATTTACTGATTGTGATAAGGCAGGAAAATCCTGCCTGACTAACGTAACATCAAATGACATGGGGATTAAACCTCCGCTAAGCGCTGGCGGATGTTTGCCATCACAGCGTGTTTTAATTCTTCTGACTCAATAGATTCAGTCAACTCTGCCGCAAATGCAATGATGATCATATGCTTAGCCGCTTTACCATCAATTCCCCTTGAGCGCAGATAAAATAGTTGCTCATCATCGATTCGACCCACTGTCGCGCCATGACCACATTTAACATCGTCTGCATAAATCTCAAGCTGTGGCTTAGTATCGATTTCCGCTTTATCACCGAGCAACAAGGTATTATTGGTCATTTGACCATCAGTCTTTAGCGCATTTGGCGCGACTTTAATCATCCCATTAAATACCGCTTTGCTGCTATCCATCGCAATCACTTTATGCAGTTGGCGGCTATTACAATACCCTGTGTTGTGCTCTAAATATGTCCGTGTATCTGCAATTTCGCTATCTTTTGGCAACAATAAACTATTGAGTTCAAGTTCGCTATTTTCGCCATCAAGACGTGCACTGGTGTGGTTACGTGTTAATCCTGCACCTAATAAGAAACTGGTGCTTTTAACACGACCATCACGACCAACCACAATATCGTTATGGGCAAAGTGTTGCGCCTGCGTATTTTCCACATTGAGTTTAAAGTGACTCAACTCTGCGTTATCTCCCACCTCAACGGTTAAACGGCTTCCTGTCATATGCGCTTCACCATTTAAACTGACAAAGTGTTCAATCACTTGGGCTTTACTGTTCGCATCTAGGGTTAAATGGTAACGATATTGGCTAATATTCATCGCCTGGTCGTCACTGATCCCACTAGAGATATTCAGTAAATACAGTGGCTTTTCCGCTATTTTATTCGCGGCTAAGTGGATAACTAGCGGTTGTAGCGCCAAGCTTTCCGTTAAATGCAAAAAAATTTCACTATTCACCGGTGCTGGGAGTAAATCTTGATTATCCAGCAACGAGACTTGAAAAGCCCCGACATCAATGGAGCTTAGGGCTGAACTATACCGCCCATCAATCAAAACAATACGATAAGCATCGATCGGTAATGCTAACTTTTCACATTCACTGGCGGTCACATCTACATGACTAAAACGGTATTGCGTATTTAAGACACTATTCAGTGGCGTATAGTGCCAATCTTCGTGACGAAAAGCAGGTAACCCGACTTGTTTAGCCTGTTCCCAATGGTTTTTGGCATGTTGTGAATTTTCGCCTAAGCGTTGTTCGAACAACGTCCCAAAGCGTGACATTGCTTGCTCATTGAGTGCAGCAACTTCAGCACGCTTTTGCGCTCTTTCACTGTTGGTCAATAAGCCAGCCATAACCCTGCTCCTCCAGTTTTTTCGCTAAACTGAAATCACCTGATTTGATGATTTTCCCTTGATATAAAACGTGGACAAAGTCAGGTTTTACATAATCTAAAATGCGCTGGTAATGCGTAACAATAATGAAAGAACGTTCCGGCGAACGCAATGAATTCACCCCATTAGCAACGATTTTCAAAGCATCGATATCCAGACCAGAGTCTGTTTCATCAAGAATACAAAGTTGTGGTTCTAACGCTGCCATTTGCAAGATATCGTTACGTTTTTTCTCACCACCAGAGAAACCCACATTAACCGAACGTGCTAATAAATCTTCTGGCATTTCCAATAATTTAATTTTATCTTCGATAAAATCTTGGAAATCAAAACGATCTAACGCCTCTTGCTGACGATATTCACGCACCGCGTTCACCGCAGTTTGTAAGAAGAATTGGTTACTCACGCCCGGAATTTCTACCGGGTATTGAAAGGCTAAGAAAACGCCCTCACCAGCACGCTCTTCAGGATCCAATTCAAACAGATCTTTACCTTTGAAAGTCACTGAACCGCTGTCTATTTCATATTCTTCGCGACCCGCAAGGGTTGCCGATAATGTACTTTTACCTGAACCATTTGGGCCCATGATGGCGTGTACTTCCCCTGGTTTCACTTCCAGAGATAAGCCTTTTAAAATTTCATTTCCTTCTACACTCACGTGTAAATCTTTAACACTTAACATATTTACATGCCTTTAGCGCTTACGCGCAAATAAACTCGATAAGGATCAGCCAACGCTGTGTTCTAAGCTGATCGCCAGCAATTTTTGTGCTTCTACGGCAAACTCTAAAGGAAGCTCTGAGAACACATCTTTACAGAAACCATTTACAATCATAGAGATAGCATTATCCTCGCTAATCCCGCGTTGTAAGCAGTAAAACAGCTGGTCTTCGCCAATACGTGAAGTTGTGGCTTCGTGCTCAAGCTGCGCGGTATTATTTTTGACTTCCACATAAGGGAACGTATGCGCCCCACATTGTGTGCCAATTAACATAGAATCGCACTGTGTAAAGTTACGGGCATTGTGCGCACTCGGTAGAATTTTGACTAAACCACGGTAACTGTTTTGGCTTTTACCCGCAGAAATCCCTTTTGAGATAATCGTTGAACGCGTGTTTTTCCCAATGTGGATCATCTTGGTTCCTGTATCCGCTTGCTGATTACCATTTGTTAGTGCAACAGAGAAAAACTCACCCACAGAGTTATCCCCTTTGAGGATCACACTTGGGTATTTCCACGTAATCGCTGAGCCTGTCTCAGACTGAGTCCACGACATTTTTGAGTTTTCACCTTCACACAAAGCACGTTTGGTCACAAAGTTGAGGATACCACCTTCTTTACTATCTCCCCCCGAGAACCAGTTTTGGACAGTGGAGTATTTGACTTCAGCATCTTTGTGGATGATGACTTCAACTACCGCTGCGTGCAGTTGATAGCTATCACGAACGGGGGCAGAACACCCTTCGATATAGCTGACGTAACTGCCCTCGTCGGCGATTAGAATAGTGCGCTCAAATTGGCCTGTTTTGGCGGCATTAATGCGAAAATAAGTAGAAAGCTCCATTGGGCAACGTACCCCTTTCGGGATATACACAAAGGTACCATCAGAAGCAACCGCCGCATTTAACGCCGCAAAAAAGTTATCATGGCTTGAAACGACGCTGCCTAAATATTTCTGAACTAGCTCTGGATATTCTTGGATAGCTTCGCTAAATGAACAGAAAATGATACCGTGTTTCGCAAGGTCTTCACGGTATGTGGTGGACACAGATACGGAGTCAAAAATCGCATCAACAGCCACAGCTTTACCTTCACGAACAGGTACGCCAAGCTGGTTAAAGGCTTCTTCAACTTCAGCAGTTAAGTAATTATTTGTTTCAGCAACACCTGTTGCTTGGGTTGCTCCAGATTGCGAACCACAGGTATCATCACACGAGCCACAAGATGGCGCGGAATAATAGCTGTAATCCTGATAATCAAGATTTGGGTAATGAGCTTTGAGCCAATGAGGCTCTTCCATGCCTTTCCAGTGATTAAAGGCATCAAGGCGGAATTGTAACATCCACTCGGGCTCATTACGTTTTGCTGAAATAGCACGAACAACATCTTCGTTGATCCCTTTCGCCATTTCATCGGTTGCAACTTCCGTAAAGAAGCCCTCTTTATAACGCTGATCATCAAGCCAGCTTTGAACATCATCGCCAACTTCTACATTGCTCTGTGACATAATCTGACTTCACATGTTAAACGCCGAAGCTTTCACCACACCCACAGGCGTGTTGGGCTTTCGGGTTATTAAATTTGAAAATTTGATTCAGCCCTTCTTGGACGTAATCAACGACTGTACCATCAATAAATGGCATTGCTTCTTTTGGCACATAAAGATGTGCGCCATCGAGTTCAAATAACAGGTGCTTATCGGTTGGGTTTTCAATCATTTCAAAAACGTAACCGAAACCCGCGCAGCCAGACTGTTTTACGCCGAGTGAAAGCCCTTTGCTATTTGGGTTTTGCACCATCAATTTTTTGATTTGTTTTGCAGCGCTTTGTGTCAGGCTAACTCCCTGCCAATTGTTTTCATCAAATGAAAATGTCTCTACACCGTCAGTCATATTGACCCCACATTTCTTATGGCTTTTCAGCCTGTTATCAGGAGATTAACTCTGTATATCCTATGGTAATGATTACCTATGCTACTTCAACCATTTGTTTTAAGAGGTTATAGCTATTTTAGCACTTTTTTTATCCAAATTGAGCTTATTTATTAAGCAAAAACAGCCAACAATAAACCTAACAAACTGAAAAATAAAAGATAAATAGAGTTGAGTTTTTTATTGAATTTTGTACTAATGAATACATAAAAATGACACAAATTAACAAAGATGCATTTATTATACATCTTAATTAAATTGATAAAAATGAAAACGCATTCATCAATATAAGTAGATGGGGACAAATAATAAAAACAACAACTCGCTTTCGAGACATTTTCCCGAAAGCGATAGAGATAAAAAAGGATTTACTCAAATAAAACAGCCGTGGTGAGACGTGACGTACAACATAATTTGCCTTGCCCATTGAAAATTTCAATGTTCCACACTTGCTGACGGCGACCTAGATGAATTGGCTTGCACACGCCACGAACAATGCCTGAACGCGCAGCGCGAACATGGTTAGCATTAATTTCGACACCCACCACTCGCTGTTCACCCTCAGTGCACATATAGCCTGCAATAGATCCTAAAGATTCAGCCAGTACTACTGATGCACCACCATGGAGTAAACCAAAAGGCTGTTTAGTGCGTTCATCCACAGGCATCGTTCCTTCTAGATAATCATCACCTACTTTGGTGATTTCGATGCCAATGTGCCCTAACATGCACGTTTTTGACATTTCGGCTAACTGCGCTAAATCAAATTGACGTTTCCAAATCATTAAACAATCTCCAGCAAGGCTTGAATCGGATGTTTTATTAATGTGTTTTCCATACGTTTTACTTGACTTCGACATGAATAACCAGAACTGAGGCAACGCTCTTTGGGGAGTGACGCCATCGCCCCTTTCCAAGATAGGTTGTAGATCCCTTTTGAATTTTCAAGATTAGCAACTTCGTGCCCATAAGTCCCTGCCATTCCACAGCAGCCCACACTCACCTGATTAAGTTGCTGACCAAAACGTGCAAATAAAGATGCCCATTGGTTCCCACTGTTTGGCAGTGCTGTAGATTCGGTACAGTGAGCAAAAAAGTACCATGGCTGCGTTGTGCTAACTTGTGCAGCTTGAGGTTCAGGCAATGTTGGCAATGAAATTAGCCATTCATGAGCTAACATGACCGTAAACTGACACTGTTCTTTACCTAAAATTTCATGGTATTCATCGCGATAACACAGGACTAACGCAGGGTCTACCCCCACCATCGGCAATTGCAATTTTGCCACTCTATTCAAGAAATCTGCCGTTTTGCGGGCAGTTTTCGCAAATTTAGCGAGGAACCCTTTAATATGTTGCGCTTTACCATTTGGTGAGAAAGGTAATAAAACAGGCTTATAACCCAGTTTTTCAATTAAACGCACAAAATCAGCGACAACTTTTGCATCGTAATAACTGGTGAATGGGTCTTGCACCACCAGCACGTAGCTTTCCCGCTGCCCTGTACTCATCCCTTCCAGTTGCTCTAATGTGACAGATAGCGCGCCATGACCAGAAAGCTCTTGCTTTAAGGTCGGTTGTGAAAATAGCGGGAGATCGGTCATCCCAATAGTGCGCTCACTTAGCTTTTGCACCAGCGTTTGACGCAAGAAAAAGTTAAACACGCTAGGGGCTTTTGACAGTAGTGGTGCACTCACTTCAACGTTGGCCACAATATGGTCTCGAACAGGACGCAAATAACGACCGTGATACAGCGCTAAGAATTTAGCCCTAAATGATGGCACATCTATCTTAATTGGGCATTGGGTGGAGCAAGCCTTACATGCCAAACACCCTGACATAGCCGCTTTCACTTCATGGGAGAAATCGTAATCCCCTTGTTTAGCACGCCAAGTATTGCGGGTTTTCTCAATCAACCCACGCAATGAAGGTTGACTTTGAGTGATCCCTTTTTCAAGATGCTCCGGTGTTACACCTTGTTCCGCTAGTAATCTTAACCATTCGCGTACTAACGTCGCTCGCCCTTTTGGTGAATGAATGCGCTGACCACTCACTTTCATTGATGGGCACATTGGGCTTTTCACATCAAAGTTAAAACATAAGCCATTACCATTACAGTCCATTGCCCCACGAAACGCTTGACGCATCTGCACAGGGATTTGCCTGTCGTAAGTGCCACGTTTTACACCATCAACCTGTTTCATTGGTGCATCTAAACCCGCTGGTGGACAAATTTTGCCCGGATTTAGCCGATTATCAGGGTCGAACGCCGCTTTAATGTTACGCAACTCACCGTACAGTATATCTCCAAAAAATTCAGGGCTATATTCAGCACGGAATCCTTTACCATGCTCTCCCCAAAGCAAGCCTCCATATTTTGCAGTTAATGCAACAATTTCATCAGAAATTTGTTTCATCAAAACTTCTTGCTGAGGATCGCACATGTCAAGTGCGGGGCGTACATGTAAAACGCCCGCATCCACATGACCAAACATGCCATAATTAAGGTTATGGCTATCCAATAGTGACCTAAATTCAGTAATATAGTCAGCCAAATGCTCGGGGGGAACACAAGTATCCTCAACAAATGGAATGGGCTTAGCTGCCCCTTTGCTATTGCCCAATAAGCCAACCGCCTTTTTACGCATATTATAAATACGCGTGATATCCTCAAGGTCATAACACGTTTGATAGCCAATCACTCCCGCTTGGTGACTGGCCATGAGTTCATCTAAACGTTGGCACAAGCTTTCAGTTAACTGATTAATTTCATTTTCATCGTCACCACTAAACTCAACGATGTTTAGCCCTAACATCTCTTTATTCGGTACATCCGTGATCAACGACTTAACGGAATGCCAAACAATATCTTCCTTCGCAAGGTTTAACACCTTTGAATCTACCGTTTCAACTGATAGTGCGTTGGCTTGCACCATAAAAGGGGCATTGCGCAGTGCGGACTCAAAAGAATCATATTTCACATTCACTAAACGCCGAACTTTTGGTAACGGCGTAATGTCTAATGTGGCTTCAGTGATAAAAGCAAGGGACCCTTCTGACCCCGTTAGAATACGAGTAAGATCAAACTCGGTTAACTCATCATTAAATACGTGGCGTAAATCATACCCGGTTAAAAACCGATTAAGTTTAGGGAATTTTTCTTCAATTAACTGGCGCTGTTCAAGGCAGCGCTCTAGGACGGTTTTATAGATGCGCCCTACCACTGAGTCTTCAGATGCAATCGTTTGGGCGAGAGCAATAGGCATAGCCCGTGTCTCAAGGCATTCGCCGCCTAATACCATCGCTTTAACACCCAGTACGTGGTCTGAGGTTTTACCGTAGACGAGTGAACCTTGACCCGAAGCATCCGTATTAATCATTCCACCTAACGTGGCACGGTTACTGGTCGATAATTCGGGTGAGAAAAAATAGCCATACGGCTTCAAATATTGATTAAGCTGGTCTTTAACCACCCCAGCTTCAACTTTAACCCATCTCTGCTCAGGGTTAATCTCTAAAATACGGTTCATATAGCGGGACATGTCGACCACAATCCCTTCTGTTAAGGATTGTCCGTTGGTTCCTGTACCACCACCGCGGGGTGTAAAGGTGAGTTCGCGGTACTTTTCTTGTCCTGCTAAGCGTGTGATAATTTGCACGTCAGCACTGGAACGCGGAAAAACAACAGCTTGAGGCAGTAATTGATAGATACTGTTGTCTGTTGCCATTGATAATCTTTCTGAATAACTAGTGCCATTATCACCCGTAAAACCTTGTTCTTGTAGCTCATGCAAGAACGCAATGACGAGTTGGCTGAGATGAGGTGCTTCTGATATACGCGGGATCATTATTAACGATGACTCTTGTTGTTTAGTGTTCGCATTACTCGTTATGTACTATCTTTATTTTAAGTTGCACAATAGTGTCTTAGGTTTATGAAAACTGCATTCACAGCCTGTAAAGACAGTACAGCCGCTGATGACATTGTCATCATGAACCATATCACAATATTGTTTTTTTTAACCGTGAAAATTAATTACATTATTTTCACCTAAAAAAGAGCCACATACGCAGAATTTTCATTTGTTAAGGATCAATCATCAATGGAAAAATCGCAAAAACGTTTGGATCTTCCCAAACTTATATTCGGGCTGTTATCCATCGTTTTAATGATAGCCGCCTGTTTTTGGGTACTTAATCCCTTTATTCTTGGTTTTGTTTGGGCGGGAATGATGGTAATCGCAACTTGGCCACTTTTACTGCGCCTTGAAGCCCGCTTGTGGAATAAAAGATGGCTTGCGGCTTTAGTGATGGTTCTTCTGATTTTGCTACTGTTTGTCATTCCTCTTGGCATTTTAATTGGCAGCATTATCGAAAATAGCTCCCCGTTGATTGAGCTCGCGAAATCGCCATCAAGTCTCACATTACCTGACTTAGCATGGCTAAACACTATTCCTATGGTGGGGGAAAAGATTTATTACGCATGGCACAGCTTAGTGGCAAGCGGCGGTAATGCGCTACTCGCTAAAATCCAGCCTTACTTTGGGCAAGCGGCAGGCTGGTTTGCCACACAAGCCATCAGTGTCGGGCGTTTTGTTTTCCACTTAATGCTAATGCTACTGTTTAGTGGTTTGCTGTACCTAAAAGGTGAATCAGTCATGTTAGGCATCCGCCATTTTGCCGTTCGTTTAGCGGGGATCCGTGGTGATGCTGCGGTTGTTTTAGCCGCACAGTCTATACGAGCCGTCGCTCTTGGGGTGGTGGTAACCGCGTTAATCCAAGCGATTGTTGGTGGTGTTGGTCTCGCCCTATCAGGAATTAGCTATGCGGCTATCTTGACCGTATTACTGTTTATTTGCTGTGTTGCTCAATTAGGGCCACTACTCATCATGATCCCATCGGTATTATGGTTATTTTGGACAGGCGATACCACATGGGGGATTATCTTAGCAGTTTGGGCCGCCGTTGTTGCTACGATGGACGGCGTACTTCGCCCATGGCTAATTAAGATGGGGGCTGACTTACCGATGGTACTGATCCTTGTTGGGGTTATCGGCGGAATTTTATCATTTGGTATGATTGGCTTGTTTATTGGTCCTGTTGTCTTAGCCGTGTCATACAGTTTGTTAAAAGCATGGATGAACGAGGTCACTGTGCCAGACACCGACTTAAGCGAAACAGAAAAGTTTCTTGAAGAAGAGTTTTTGATTAAGAAATAAATCCAGTTAATTTAAACAGATATGTTTAGCTATAAACATATCTGTTGCATTAATGATTCCATTTCCATTAATATTTAGAAACAATATTTAACATTCTAACGTTAGTATTCGGCTTAATTTATGTTAACATAAAGCAACTGAATATTTCTCTTTACGTAACAATAGGTAATATTGATATTGAGAGTGTTCTTAATGATTGTGATATTTAATTAGTTTAATATTCAATTATTGAATAAAACAGATTTAAACATTATGCTAACCTTTTTAGCGTAATGAAAATAACCGAATTGCTGTGTGTAGTCTTTGCCTGTCAGCCCATGATAGGCTTTTTTTTTGCCTAAAAAAATCAATATGAATAATATTCATATCCAAATTAAATCATCTAGTTATAGACATTGATTGATATCTATCTTAAATCTACATTAAATGAGTAAGTACACTTCTTTAGCATTATGCTATTCACATCATTTTTCACTAGTTAAGTAAATAATAAATATTATACCCATTAATATTACACTTATTATGTGTAATATTTCGCGTTCATTTTTAATATGTCATACATATTAAATGCATATTCATTCGTCATTTTTTTATATTTATTTTACAAGGCAATCATTATTATCTATTTCAACAATAGGTATTTCTAATTAAAAAAGGCCGATTGGGTAATGAAGTGTCTAACTTTATAGGTTCACTTCAGTATTTCCCTTTCGGCCTTTTGGACTAATACATCCCCGAATTATTGGTTATCGGCGATGGTTAACCATGTTTGAACCACAGTATCAGGGTTTAATGATAAGCTATCAATACCTTCATCAACTAACCATTGCGCAAAGTCTTGGTGGTCTGATGGGCCTTGTCCGCAAATCCCCACGTATTTATTCTGACGTTTTGCAGCTTTAATCGCCATAGAAAGCATAGCTTTAACCGCATCATTACGCTCATCAAATAGCTCAGAAACCACGCCAGAATCCCTATCTAAGCCTAACGTTAACTGAGTCATATCGTTAGAACCGATCGAAAAGCCATCAAAATGTTCGAGGAATTGGTCAGCTAATAGTGCATTGGATGGAATTTCACACATCATAATCACTTTTAAGCCGTTTTCTCCGCGCTTTAACCCCTGCTTCGCCAGTTCCGCAATGACAGATTCAGCTTGTGCGACAGTACGCACAAACGGGATCATCACTTCAACGTTCGTTAATCCCATGGTGTTACGCACGCGTTTAACCGCTTCACATTCCAACGCAAAGCATGCGCGGAAGCTATCGGAAACATAGCGTCCTGCACCACGGAAACCTAACATTGGGTTCTCTTCTTCTGGCTCGTAAATATCACCACCGACTAAGTTGGCATATTCATTGGATTTAAAGTCAGATAAGCGAACAATGACACGTTTTGGCCAGAATGCGGCGGCTAAGGTTGAAATCCCCTCCGTCAATTTTCCGATATAGAACTCAATAGGATCTTCATAACCGGCCATCATCTCACGAATTTCAGCTTGTAGTTCCGGCGATTGTTTATCAAATTCCAGTAATGCTCTTGGGTGAACCCCAATCATTCGGTTAATGATAAATTCCAAACGCGCTAAACCCACTCCTTCATTTGGTAAGCAGGCAAAATCAAATGCACGGTCAGGGTTACCCACATTCATCATAATTTTGACATTTAGCTCAGGCATATCACTCACTTCTGAGCTGTGGATTTCAAATGCTAATTCGCCGTCATACACAAAACCTGTATCACCTTCGGCACAAGAAACAGAAACACTTTGGCCTTCTTGTAAGCGCTCCGTTGCATCACCACAACCAACAACGGCAGGAATGCCCAGTTCCCGTGCAATAATTGCAGCGTGACATGTACGCCCACCACGATTGGTCACAATAGCAGAGGCTTTTTTCATGATAGGTTCCCAATCAGGATCTGTCATGTCAGTCACCAATACATCACCCGGCTGAATTCTGTCCATCTCGCTGAGGTTATGGATAACTTTTACACAACCCGCACCAATGCGGTGACCAATGGCACGACCTTCCACCAGCACCTGACCTTGCTGTTTTAACTGATAGCGTTCCATCACTTGCTGGTTAGAACGCACAGTTTCTGGTCTTGCCTGAACAATGTACAGACGACCATTATGACCATCTTTTGCCCACTCAATATCCATCGGACGACCATAGTGTTTTTCAATCTGTAACGCTTGGCGAGCCAACTCTTCAACTTCAAGATCGGTTAAAGAGAAACGATTGCGTAACGCTTCTGGCACATCTTCAATTTGCACTTGTTTACCGTGCTCTTTACTGTTGGCATACACCATTTGTAATTTTTTAGAGCCAAGGGTACGGCGCACAATGGCGGGACGATTATTTTTCAGCGTTGGCTTGTGTACATAGAACTCATCTGGGTTCACTGCACCTTGCACGACCATCTCACCTAAACCATAAGCTGAGGTAATGAAGACAACTTGATCAAACCCCGATTCAGTATCTATAGTGAACATAACACCAGAAGACGCTAAATCAGAACGAACCATACGTTGTACACCCGCAGATAATGCGACACCACGATGGTCATAACCTTGGTGTACACGATATGAAATCGCACGGTCATTAAATAACGATGCAAAGACATGTTTAATCGCAACCAGTACAGCATCAATACCTTGGACGTTCAAGAATGTTTCTTGTTGCCCTGCAAACGAAGCATCTGGCATATCTTCTGCGGTAGCAGAAGAACGCACAGCAAATGAAGCTTCCGCCTCACCTTCAGAAAGCTGAGCAAAGGCATCACGAATATCTTGTTCCAACTCCTTCGTCAATGGGGTATCAATCACCCATTGACGGATCTGAGCACCTGCTACAGCCAGTTGGTTCACATCATCAATATCCGTTTCATCTAGCAGGTTATAAATGCGCTGATTTACACCGCTCTGCTCCAGAAAATCATTAAACGCCTGTGCGGTTGTCGCGAAACCGTTAGGTACGGATACACCCAGATCAGATAAGTTTGTGATCATTTCACCGAGCGAGGCATTTTTGCCGCCGACACGGTCAACATCATTCATCCCTAATTGGTTATACCAAAGTACATTACACGGGGTGAGGCCATTTGTGGACATTGAAAGCGATCCTTTTATAGCAATTTAGTGACAGAGTACAAATCGTAAAAAATCTCGTTGGCGAAATTTCGCCTCGTGAAATAGACTAGCACAGACGCTATAAGAAGATGGACAGGTGAATCGTTCCATCAATTAAGAAAACTTTTTTGTTCTAAAAATCGTTCAAAAAATGGCTATAGTTCCCCCTATAAACTAATTTTTAAACTTTAAACAAAGATAATATTTCTCAAAACCCAGTGATAAATACAATAAGAGACGAATAATGATGACCGAATTAGGAGCACCGAATAATATGGCAAGCCAAGTTCAACGCACTGTTTTCTTTATTTCTGATGGCACTGCTATCACAGCAGAAACGTTAGGGCATGCCGTGCTTTCTCAATTTCCTCTTTCATTTACCTCTTACACATTACCCTTTGTCACCACACCAACTCGCGCAGAAGAAATCAAACAGAAAATAGATACACTGTATGCAGAAACGCAAATTCGCCCTTTAGTGTTCTATTCAATTATTTCCCCCGAAGTTAAGGAAATAATCACCCAAAGCGCCGGTTTTTGCCAAGATATTGTCCAAAGCTTAGTTGCACCAATTCAAAAGGAAGTTGGCCTTGAACCTGAGCCAAAATTGAACCGGACACACGGTTTATCCATGCAGAATATGAACCAATATGATGCACGTATTGCGGCAATTGAATATACCCTCGCCCATGACGACGGCATCTCGTTACGCAATCTCGACCAAGCTCAAGTAATTTTAATTGGCGTTTCTCGCTGTGGAAAAACACCGACCAGCCTTTATTTAGCCATGCAGTTTGGCATTCAAGCAGCAAACTATCCCTTCACCGCTGATGATATGGATAATTTGCAATTACCCGCGGCACTTCGCCCTTATACCCACAAATTATTTGGTTTAACGATCAGCCCTGAACGTTTAGCGGCAATTCGTGAAGAGCGACGTGAAAATAGCCGCTATGCATCCATTAGGCAGTGCCGTATTGAAATCGCTGAAGTAGAAGCATTATTTAGACAGAATAAAATCAATTACTTAAATACAACTAACTATTCTGTAGAAGAAATTTCTGCGAAGGTCATTGATACCATGGGGCTACAAAGACGTATATTTTAGTGAAAATGGAATAAGAAGAATTATTCATTCAGTTTATGATAGAGGTTGAAATTAAGCCATATTCGTTTATTGTGATCTTTATCACTTATATGGCAACAACCGATTCAAGTCTTTGAGAACAAAAATGCACAAAACTGATGAGTTACGTACTGTGAGAGTGGACAGTTTAATCACCCCACAAGCTCTCGCTGATGAATATCCTATTTCCGCAGAAGTTGCCCAAAACGTGACAGCGTCACGAAAGCGTATTGAGCAGATTTTATCAGGTCAAGATCCACGTTTACTGGTCATAATAGGTCCTTGCTCTATTCATGATATTGATGCAGCCATTGAGTATGCCAAAAAACTCAATGAATTAAGAGAACGCCATCAAGATCGTTTAGAAATTGTTATGCGCACCTATTTTGAAAAACCGCGCACAGTTGTTGGCTGGAAAGGCTTGATCTCTGACCCGAATTTAGACAATTCGTGCCAAGTCAATATCGGTATTCGCCTTGCTCGTAAATTATTGATTGAAGTTAATCAATTAGGGTTAGCAACAGCGACCGAATTTCTCGATATGGTGACGGGACAATATATTGCAGATTTAATCAGTTGGGGGGCGATTGGTGCGCGTACAACCGAAAGCCAAATCCACCGTGAAATGGCGTCAGCACTGTCTTGCCCTGTTGGTTTTAAAAACGGTACTGATGGCAATATTAACATTGCTATTGACGCTATCAGAGCGGCAAAAGCACAACATATGTTTTTATCTCCGGATAAAAATGGTCAAATGACTATCTATCAAACAAGTGGTAATCCGCACGGTCATATCATTATGCGCGGAGGTAAACAACCAAACTACAGTGCGGGGGATATTGCAGCTGCATGTGACAAACTGCGTAAATTTGAATTACCTGAGCATTTAGTGGTTGATTTTAGCCATGGTAACTGCCAAAAAATCCATCGTCGCCAACTTGAGGTGGCTAGGGATATAGCAGAACAAATCAAAGATGGTTCGACCGCAATTAGCGGCGTGATGGCCGAAAGCTTTTTAATAGAAGGTGCACAAAAAGTCAGTACTGAGCAGCCATTAGTATATGGCCAATCAATTACAGATCCTTGTCTTGGCTGGGATGACACAAAACAATTGATTGAAATTCTCTCACAAGCTGTAGATTATCGTTTTAAATAGCCTAACCTATATTTAATATCTTCTTCGCCTTGGTTGTTTTCCGACCAAGGCAACCACAAATCATCACCCCTAGAAATAAATAAATTAAATTCATATCACTAGCGATATTAATAACTGCCAATTTTAAATTATCATCCCGTTTATTCTAAAAAAGCCTTGACCACCACCTGCTTAACGATAATAATTCTCACTCAAACAAACTATTCGTTAGACGACACATGAGAGAAATATTATGGGCTCATTAACAGTCAAAAACAGCATGGGATCAAAAAGCGTTTTCTTCACCACAGGGGCTCCGTCACTTTCCGTAGCACTCGAGGCAAAGCCCGCCCTAGCGCTCTTTAAAACACCTACTGTGAATAGCCATAAATTACTCAATATAGACGGCAGGGTTTCTATTTTACAGCGTGGTGGATTTTACCCATGAAAAGACACCCGCGCCGGTAAACTGCTCCTAACGAAATAAACATATTTACCGTAAATTTGTAGCACGCCACCCAGATGCAAAATCAAGGCAGCCAGCTTTCACTAAACATAAGGAAAGGATTTCCTATGCCATTTACACTGATACCTGCATCAACGCGCAATACTCACTCTCACCATAAACTGCCTTTTTCACTCCTCGCGACCACTTTGGCTATCTCGAGTACCAGCCATACGGCTCTCGCTCAAAATGAAACTAAAGACATTATGCATGTGTCTCAATCACCATTTGGTCATGAAAATATTCCAGTAGCCCAGCAAGTTGAGGTTATTGATAGCCAAGCCCCCGAATTACAATCTGCGGCTTCCCCGTTAGATTTACTCAAAGGTCAAGCTGGAATACTCGTCACTGGCGCGGGGAGTACATATGGTCAAAGCATTCAAATGCGGGGCTATGATCAGCGAGGGGTGAAAATTACTGTTGATAATGTCACTCAAGATTTCTATTCGGGTTTATTTGATGCCACATTTATCGATCCTACACTGACCAAAAAAATCACTGTACATAAAGGTGGCGGATCACTCCATCATGGTAATGGCGCATTAGCGGGTGTCGTATCCATAAAAACCCTCAATGCATCAGATTTTTTAAAACCAGGGCAGCGCTTTGGTGGTCGTGTCATATCGGGTATAAATAAAAATGACCATAGTTACCACGCAGGCGCCACATTATTCAGCCGTATTGATACCTTCGATACCCTGCTAAGTTACCAGCAACGAAAAATTCAACTTGATAACCCATACAAAGAGCAAGGTCTCGATACGAATGAACAAATTCATAACTGGATGCTAAAAACCACTTGGTTTGCTCAGCCTTCATATCAGGCAGCGATACAACTTAGAGAGTACCATAACAACAGCCTAACGCAGAAACAACCTAGTGAATCTTTTGCTCAAACGCAGTTTCCAAACACGCCTCATGAGCGAAGCACACGACAACGCGATCTCGTTATTCACCAGCATTTTTCCCCCACTAATGCGCTTAATTGGCAAGCAAACTGGGATGTATACTACACAAGTATCGCACTTAACCAATTAGATTTGGTTAAAATTAAGAAGAGCCCAAACGCGTACAGCGAAGAGGATAGAAAGCAATACACCTATGGAACCAAGTTCACTAATGATTTAGTGCTACCTATACATAATTGGGCTAATAACACCATTCAAAGTGGGTTTGAATATTACCAACAAGAACAAAAGCCGAATGAATATTCAATTAGTTACCCTAAAGCTAAGTTATCAAATGGTTCTGGCTGGTTAAATAACGACCTAACATTACAGCATCTCCCTATTACATTATCAGCCGGAACTCGTTTCACTTATTATAAAACCTCACGCAAAGAAATTGCCGAAAGTAGCCATACAAATTGGTCGTCACGGTTCGCTGTCAGTGCAACACCATCACACTGGCTGAGTCTATTTTCGTCCTACTCCGAAGGCTACCGCACACCTCGTATGGCAGAACTTTATAACAATTCCCTTCACTTCCGTGTTCCGGGTGTTGGTTATACATCAGACTTTATGCCTTCCCCTGATTTAAAACCAGAAAGTAATAAAACGGTTGAAGCCGGTATGAAATTTAGTTTTGATGAATTGGCCTTTGCAGGGGATTCGCTTCAGTTTGGTACAACGTTGTTTCATACCAAAGCTAAAAACCATATCGCTGTTCATGCTAAATATAAGAAGAAAATCGGTCGGGATTTAAGATATTTTTGGTTACCCGAAAAGGTTTATTACATCAATGTTCCTTCCGCCACAATCAAAGGTATTGATAGCTTTATTCATTATAAAACACATTGGTTTGATCTAAACATTAACCATAACTTTACTGTTGGAAAGGAGGATGAAGCACATCATTCTCTTTCTTCACTTCGTCCTAATACGTTAGTTACTCGCTTTAATGCGCCAATAACAAATACAGGGTTCCATCTCGGCTGGGTGGGTGAATTCGCATCGCGAACCCAATTTGATGGGGATGATACTTACTTGTTATCAGATCATAAATCGGTAGAAAAATTAAACCGCTACCGCCGAGAAGTCATTCAGT
This sequence comes from Providencia rettgeri, assembly GCF_041075285.1. Lineage (NCBI taxonomy): Bacteria > Pseudomonadati > Pseudomonadota > Gammaproteobacteria > Enterobacterales > Morganellaceae > Providencia > Providencia rettgeri. Next base: position 1,862,747 of record NZ_CP163512.1, read on the forward strand.
ATTCAGGCTATAGCCTTCATGATTTTTATGTTAGCTACCAAGCAGATCAATTTATTAAAGGGTTAAGCAGTACTTTAGCACTCAAAAATGCATTTGATAGGCAGTACGTTTCTTCAATGGGCGTTCCTCAAGAAGGTCGTAATATTTATTTGAGTGTGAGTTATCAATGGTAGAGAGGGAGTTAAACCAGTGATTTTGGGCCTATCTGCTCATCTTACAATGGTAGATAGGCCAGCTAACATCATGATTATAAAATAGACAATCAAGGAGATGAACATGAATTCAATATGTTTTAAAGACTACCTGCAATTAAAACAGCAATTCCCTGATATGCACGCTCGCGACTTAGCCGTGCAACTGAATACAACAGAGGCTGAACTTTTATATTGCCGTGTGGATCATGATGGGACAAAACGGCTTTCCGGTCATTTAGCTGAATTACTGCATGCCCTCTCAACCATTGGTCAGGCAAAAGCCATTACTCGTAATAATTACGTCGTAAATATACAAACAGGTCGATATGATAATCCACGATTTAGTGATCATGCTGGTCTATTCTTAAATCCTGGACAATTAGATTTAAGAATGTTTTTTGCCCAATGGGATTCGATGTTTGCCCTTGCAGAGCAAGTTGGAAGTCAAATTCAACGAAGCATTCAGTTTTTTGATAAGCATGGCGACGCTATACATAAAGTTTATGCTTGTGAGCATACTGATATGAAAGCATGGCAAGATATTGTTGACCACTATACGTCCACAGACAATCCCCCGTTACAATTAGACGCGATTGCTACCTTTTCAACTCGCGAAATTAGTGACGATATTAAGCAACAAATTGAGCAACAGTGGCGTGATATGTCAGATGTGCATCAATTCTTCACCTTATTAAAAGCACACAATTTAAGTCGCCAACAAGCTTTTCGCATAGTCAGTAATGAGCTTGCTTGGCAAGTTTCCACTGATTCACTTTCACAAATACTCTCCCTTGCACACCAAGCACAAAATGAAATTATGCTTTTTGTTGGCAATCGAGGGTGCGTACAAATTTTTACTGGTGTAATCAATACGCTCTCACCACTTAAAATGGAAAGTAGCGAGATAGACTGGCTTAATGTCTCTAGCACTAATTTTAATTTGCATATTGTCGAAAATGGCATTTCAGAATGTTGGGTAACAAGAAAACCGACACAAGACGGATTCGTAACGAGTTTAGAAGTCTTTGATAACCAAGGTAACCAAATCATACAAGTGTATGGGCGGCGTACTGAAGGGCTCCCTGAACAAACGCAGTGGAATCAACAAATACTTTCGTTACCTCGCATTTAATTAGGGACGCCGCTGTATACAGTATTGGCCTCTAGCATTTTGTATTTGCGCTATTACACATCAAAAGAGGGCATCACTATCTAGTCACTGCGATATCACCGAAATTATTGTTTGCTTAATTTCGGTGATACTATCATAACGCAAAATTAAAGGTATCTAACCCCTAAGCTGCTGGTAGCCGACACTGCAAGTCCAAAAAACAACCTAAAATATTATCGCGACTCAGTCATCTTCCCTATGACTTATTACTGTCATACCGCAAGGGTTTAATTTTTTTATGTCAAATACAGATAATGAAAGTTCACGCTTGAAACTCAGCATTATCACATATCGACCAAGTTAACGTTAATTATTTCAAAATTGTTAAAAAATATAATATTTAATCTTAATTACACTCCATTCCCAGTTATTTTCACTATTATAGTTAACTCGGAATTTCCTGTCTATTGTGCTATAAAATAGACAGCATAATTTTTCAATTATTTACTTGGTTAATAAAATCGAATACCTTAAACAAAAATTTTGAATAACCGATTTTAAGTTGATTTTTATTGCATAAATCATACAATAAAAAAACATAACATTTTGTATTTAAAGAATTTTAAACATACATCAATGTATG